>SFHH01000046.1 GCA_004555735.1 Acidaminococcus fermentans | reverse complement strand
AAGGAAAGACCTTCACGGTAGTCCGCACAGGCTCGCGCCTCTTTCCACCCCGGTGAAACCCGGCGATGATATGTTTGGCCGTTCTACACAGATTTGCCTGGATGCTGGTTTCGCAATGAAAGTAAAAATCTATGTGGATCAGGTTATGACATCGCTGAATATTGCTTCTGCAGGGATGGGGGCTCTGTTCATCAGGGCGGATATTGTACAATGTTTGTCCCAGTCTGATAATCTATATTTTTACAAATTGGGACATCCTCTGGCAGTGCGGGAAATCAACTGGGCTGTCAAAAAAGGGTCTTATCTGTCTAAAGCCTCTCGGGCTTTTATTGAACTAGCTAATTTTTCCCGTAAGTAGGTGAAAACAAAAGGCAGAACCGCGTGATAAACCTAAAGTATTATTGAGAAAGAAGGTCTTTATCATAGTTCCTAAAACTGGAAGCCAACCGGGAGAAACTTTCTTTATCAAAGAAAAAGGCTTTTTTTATGGCTGGGCTTCTTTGATGGCTCTGATCGCTTCCCAGAATTTGGTGGCTTACAGTGTGAATATGGCAGACAATGTGATGCTGGGGAGTTACAGCCAGTCCGCTCTGTCAGGGTCGGCCATCGTCAACCAGATCTTTTTTGTGGTGCAGTTCCTGGCCAATGCGCTGGGGGAAGGAATCGTGGTTCTGGGCTCCCAGTATTGGGGGAAAAAGGATCTTCCGCCCATCCGGCGTTGCATCGGCATAGCTTTGCGGCTGGGCGCACTGGCTGGAAGCACTGTCCTGGCTTTATGCCTCCTGTGGCCACGGGGTCTTCTCAGCCTGTTTACTTCGGATCCGGTGATCTTGCTGGAAGCACAGGAATACCTCCAGATCCTGCAGTTCACTTTTCCTATTTTCATCCTTTCCACTATTCTCTATGCTGGGCTGCGTTCCATCGGCAGTGTAAAGATTGCTTTCTATAATTCGGTCCTTTCCCTGGGTATCAATGTGGTCTGTAATTATCTTTTTATTTATGGGAATTTTGGCTGTCCAGAAATGGGCATCCGGGGAGCGGCTGTAGGGACGGTCATCGCCCGGATCGCTGAATTGGCCATTGTGCTCCTGTATTTAGCCGGGGAGTCCCGCCTCCGGCTGTTTTCCCAAAAGCTATTTGTCCGGGATCCCCAACTGGAAAAAGACTATTTCCGGGTGACTATGCCCATTTTGGGAGCCCAGTTGCTATGGGCCTTGACCACGCCCATCCAGACAGCCATTTTGGGACATCTTTCGGCAGATGCCATTGCGGCCAATTCCGTAGCAACCACTTTTTATCAATACTTGAAAGTGATTGTCCAGGCCATGTGCTCAGCCACCGCAGTGACCATCGGCTGTATCGTAGGCAAAGGGGATTTGTGCCGGGTCAGGGAAGCCGGCCGGACTTTATCCGTGATTTTTGTGTTGGTGGGGCTTGTCCTGGGGGCAGGGCTCTATCTGCTGCGGCTGCCCCTTTTGTCTTTTTATGAATTGAACCCTCAGGCAATGGAGCTGGCTGACCAGCTGATGGCCCTCATGAGCGTGGTGATGGTGGGCATGTCCTACCAGATGCCGGTCAGCTCCGGGATCATCCGGGGCGGTGGCGATCCTCGGTACGGTTTTGTGACCAATCTGATCAGTACCTGGGGAATCGTCATGCCTCTGTCCTTTCTAGGGGCTTTTGTCTGGAGGCTTCCGGTGGTCCAAGTGGTCATGCTCCTCCAATCGGATCAGATCTTCAAAGTCATCCCGGCGTTCTGCTGGTACAGGAGTTACCGGTGGATCCGGAAACTGACCCGATAAAAAGGGCAAAGCCCTCTATGCAGGATTCTCCCTCCTAATTTTTATCTGAGTCCCTTTCAAAAAGCAGCTTTTTTCGATACAATAGAAGTATAGATAGCTGTCTTTTTCTCTGCCTTTTCTAATTTATCGAAAAAGACAGGGAAAGGAGGAGAGGAGGATCCCCATGACACCGTTATTGTATTTATTGTTGGTTTTCCTTGCCATTGTCATCCTTCTGGCCGTGGGACGGCCTCTTTATCAGGCCATTTTGGGAGGGCTCTGCCTGACCGCGGCGCTGTATCGGATCAGCCCGGGAGAAATCTTTCATCTTGTGGGGAATGTCTTTATCCACTGGGGGTCGCTGTCGGTCTTATTGTCCCTGTATCTCATTACCTATCTCCAGCGCATGCTGGAAGCTCGGCAGCAGATCAAGCTGGCCCAGCAGGACTTGAATGGATTGTTCCACAACCGGCGGGTGAATGCGGGAATCGCCCCCATGTTCATTGGCCTGCTGCCTTCTGCGGCGGCTATGATTCTGTGCGGAGATATCGTGAAGGAAGCAACGGATGGATACCTGGAACCGGAGGAGCAAGCTTTCGTCACCAGCTGGTTCCGTCATATTCCGGAAAGTTCCCTGCCCACCTATGCCAGTGTCTTGCTGTTGATGAACCTGGCCAATGCCCAGCTGCCGCCTTATATGCTGGCCATGGTGGGACCCGCGTGTGCTTTGATGGCCATAGGGTATTTCCGGTATCTCCGCCGTCTGCCCAAAGACCCGGGGACACCGGCCAGTACGGATAAAAAGGCCGACGCCATCCACTTGTTCCAGCACCTTTGGTCCCTGCTGCTGATCATCGGGGTCATCCTGGTCTTCAAAGTGTCCGTGGTCACGGCTGTTCTGCTCAGCATTTTCCTGAGTTTGATCGTTTATCGGTTTTCGTTCCAGGAAGTCAGGGCTATGGTGGTCAGCGCTTTTGAAAAGAAGTTGATCTTGAATACTTTCCTGGTCCTGGTCCTGAAGGAGTTCATCCAGTTCACCGGTGTGCTCCTGATCCTGCCCCAAGTCATCAGCCAGCTGCCCATCCCTCCTTTCCTGACTTTTGCCATCCTGTTTTTCCTGGGGGGGATCATCAGCGGAGCCCAAGGCATCATTGCCCTGGGGACGCCTCTGGCCATGGCTTCTCTCCAGGGAGGGATCCCGACCTTAGTCTTGCTCATGGGGATGGCCCATGCGGCCAGCCAGGTTTCGCCCACCCATGTATGCCTGGTAGTGGCCTCCGATTACTATCATGTCACTCTAGGGCAGCTGGTGAAGAAGACCCTGCCCAATTCCCTGCTGTTCTGCTTCTTCATCTTGGCGTATTATCTGCTGCTGCGGTGGGTGCTGTGAAAAGGGGCTGTTGCGCATGCAACAGCCCCTCTCTTATGCCTTCTTTTTCCCGCTCTTGACCATGGCTTCGAACATGACCTTGTAGGACCATTCCAAATGGGCCTGGAGAAGGCGTTTGGCTTCCGGCAGGTCTTTGGCTTCCAGGGCATCGATGATCTCCAGGTGCTGGAGGGTACTTGTTTCGAAGGTATCCGTCATGATGTAGGCCTGGAGCTGGCCCAGCTGGATCCGTTCCGAAATGCTGGGCATCAGCTTGCGGATGTAATGATTGGACGTATGCTCGATAAACAGGTTGTGGAACATATTGTCCAGATGATACATATCTTCTGCCAATAGGGAAGACTTATCCTTTTTGTAATCTTTGTAGGCATCCACGAAGACCTGGCGGATTTCCTCCAGATCTTTAGGTGAAAAATGATTGATGGCCGTATCCAGTGCCAGCAGTTCCAGCACGATGCGGACATTGTAGATATCCCGCATATCCGCGATGGATAAGACATTGACCAGAGTGCCTCGGCCGCTGAGGGTCGTTACGAAATTTTCATTTTCCAGCCGGCTCAGGGCATTCTTGACCGGTGTACGGCTGATATGCAGGATATCCGCAACCGTCTGTTCTGTGATCACATCTCCTTGGCGGATATGGCCGGATAAGATCTGCTCTTTTAAGTAGCAGTACGCTTCATCGGCCAGAGAGCGGTGTTTGATTTTTCCGAGACGATAGGGAATATTTGTCATAGGCTATCCTCTACTCAGTTGACCAGATCACGAGGGGGTCTTCCTTCCAGCATATTTTCCAGATTTTCCAGGGCCCGTTCCTTCAGGGCACGGAAAGATTCTACGGAGATGTAAGAGACATGGGGCGTCACATAGATGCCAGGGCAGTGGAGGATGGGTTCTTCTCCGGTAGGCGGTTCCGTCTTGATTACGTCCAGAATGGCACCAGCGATTTTTTTCTCTTTGACGGCAGAAATCAGGGCTGCTTCGTCCACCACTTTGCCCCGGGAGGTATTGATCAGCCAGGCAGTGGGCTTCATCAGAGAAAGCAGGGGTGTGCTGATTTTGTCCTGGTTTTCGTCACAGCCTTTCAGGTTGATGCTTACATAATCCGCCCGGCGAAAGCCTTCTTCCCAGTCCACTTTTTCCACCTGGAGAGCCGCCATTGCTTCCTTGGATACGAAATCATCGCAGGCAATGACCTTGATCCCCAGGCGCTGGGCACGGGCTGCTACTGTCTTCCCGATGACGCCCAGACCAGCGATGCAGAGGGTCTGGGTACTGATCCGGTTGACGATGAAGGGGACGGCCATGGCGCCCCACCGGTTGCTGCGGCTGTCTTCTACTACAGAAGAGCTGTACTGGGCAATCCGTTTGTTGGCGAAATACATGGCGGCTACTACATAATCTGCCAGGTCTTCCGCACAGTAGCCGCTGATGTTGGTGACTGAAATCCCCTTGGCCCGGGCTGCCTGCACATCGATCCGGTCATAGCCGCCGCCGTAGACGGCAATTCCCTTGCAGTTCTGCAGCTGATTGATGGTGGAAGCTGGCAGGGACGCATAGACCTGGGCCAGGATGCCATCTGCTTTATAGCCGAATTCCTTCAGATCTTTTTCATAATCGTAAGTGGAACATCTGATTTCTACCCCAGGATAGCGAGCTTCCAGATATTCTTTTTCCATATCGTAGTCTTTCCATTCTTCATCGATGATCCAAATCAGCATAGGGAATCCCTCCTTTTATTTCATGAATACAGTTGTGACGGCCGGAATATAAGTTACAGAAGCCAGAACAACCAGGAGTGCACCGATCAAAAAGATCAGTTCCTTGGAGAGGGCTTCCATCTTCACTTTGGAAATGGCGGTAGCCACAAATAGGTTGATCCCATAGGGTGGGGTGCAGAAGCCGATGGCCAGGTTCATGGTCAGCATGATCCCGAAAGTGACGGGGTTCATGCCAAATTTCTTGCAGATGGGCAGCAGGATGGGGGTCAGGATGATGGTGGCAGGGATGTTGTCGATGAACATACCGACGATCAGCAGGAACAGGTTCACCATCAGCAGGATGACTACGCTATTGTTGCTGATCCCGGTGATGAAGGCTGCAATCTTCAGGGGGATCTGTTCCATGGTCAGCAGGGCTGCAAAAGCTGTGGAAAGGCCCACCATGAAGGTAGTGGCGCCGTTGATGACGATAGCATCTTTCAAGGATTTATAGGTGGAGGAGGCATCCAGTTCTTTGTAGACGAAGCGCCCCACAATATAGGAATAGACCACAGAAACCACAGCTGCTTCCGTGGGAGTGAATTTGCCGGAATAGATCCCGCCCAGAATGATTACCGGGGACAGGATAGCCCAGATGGCGTCCCGGAAGGTATGGACGATCTTGCTGAACGAGGCCCTTTCCGTGCTGCCCCGATAGCCCCTCTTTTTCGAGACAATGAAGCAGACAATCATCAGGGCAACCCCCATCAGGATCCCCGGCAGGAACCCAGCTGTGAACAGATTGGTGATGGAAGCCCCAGAGACCACCCCGTAAATGACGAAGGGGACGGACGGGGGGATGATGACACCGATGGTGCCGGCAGCAGCGGTCAGCGCAGCGGAAAAGGGTTTGCTGTAACCATGTTCCACCATCTGGGGAATCATGAATGCCCCTACGGCAGAGACCGTGGCCACGGCTGAACCGGAAATGGCAGCAAAGAACATGCAGACCACGATGGTGACCATGCCCAGGCCTCCGGTGATGTGGCCGATGAAACATTCAAAGAAATTCACCAGCCGCTTGGCGATACCGCCACCGCTCATCAGGTTCCCAGCCAGCATAAAGAAGGGGATGGCCAAAAGCGGGAAGGAATCTACCCCGGCGATGCTGTTCTGGGCAATCATCAAGGTGGGCATGGAAGTGAATTCCAGCATGGTGACCAGGGTGACCATGCCGATGGCATATCCGATGGGGACACTGAGCATGAGAAGGATCAGGAAAAGTCCAAAAAGAAAAATCGCTTCCATGGTCCGTTACACCTCCTTAAGGTCTGAACGGCCGTAACGGATCTTGGTATACAGGCTGTATACCAGACGCAGGCTTAAAAAAAACGAGGCAACGGGCAGAGCCGCATAGACATAGGTGAGGGGCAGGCGCATCCCGGAGGAAAGGGTATGGCGGGAGGCCATGGACTGGCACAGGTCGAAGCCTTTGTAGGTAAGGAAGATGTTGAAAGCCAGCCACATGATATCCACCAGGATGTCTAGGAGCCGGCAGGCCTTGGGCCCAGGGAGCCAGTGGTAGATCATCTCTACCCGGATATGTTCATGATAGGCATAGGCTAGGTCTGCTCCCAGCCAGATCTGCCAAATGAATACATAGCGGGACAATTCTTCGGACCAGGAAAGGGAAGAGTTGAAGGCCCCCCGCATGATGATCTGGGTAAAGATCAGCAGGGTATTGAAGATCAGGCTGAAGACCAGCAGCCGCTCTTCCAGAAAGGTCCACTTTTCCAGGAACTTATCCATAGTCACTCCTTTCTTCCAGAAAAAGGGGAGAGAGAGGGGTGTGAACCAATCCCTTTCACACCCCAACATTCTCCGACTCAACTATTTATTGTATTTTTCGCAGAGGTCGAACATGGCTTTGCCAAATTTGGCCTGGTACTTGTCATACATGGGCTGCAGGGCTTTCCGCATGGCGGCTTTCTGGTCTGCAGTCAGGATGTTGGTCTGGAGTTTGCCGATGGTTTCCAGATCTTTGATGGCCTTTTCATTGTCTTTCAGTTCCATCTTCCGCTGTTCATCTACGCATTTCTTGGCTTCTTCCTGGAGCAGTTTCTGATCATCTGCACTCAGGGATTTGAATTTGGCATCATTCATCATGAAGGCCAGGAAGTTGTGGACGTGCTCATCGATGCTGGAATATTTCTGGACTTCATAGAATTTGTTGGCGAAAGTCAGGGAAGGCGGGTTTTCCTGGGCTTCTACTGTCCCCTGCTGCAGGCCGGTATACAGTTCCGTGAAGCTCATGGGAGTGGGGTTGGCTCCCAGGGTCTTGTAATAGTCGATGAAGATCGGGCTCTCCATGACTCTCATCTTCAGGCCTTTCAGGTCTTCCGGCTTTTCGATGGGTTTCACTTTACTGGTGGTGCTCCGAGGACCATTGTAGGTGTATCCCAGGATGTCGATGCCCTTGGATTTGATCTTTTCCGAGAGCTGCTTGCCCACGTCGCCATCCATAGCCGCAAAGGCGGATTTGGCATCTTTGAACAGGTAGGGCATATCCAGGATGCCGAATTCATCACTGTAGGTGGTCAGGACGGAAGTGGAAGGAAGAGCCATATCCAGGGAACCAGTGGCCACGGCTTCCATCAGCTGTACGTCCCCACCCAAAGCGCCGTTGGGATAGATCTCGATCTTCAGGCGGCCTTTGGATTTTTCTTCCACATTCTTTTTGAAGTTCAGCAGGGCTTTATGGGTGGAGCGGTCTTCCGGTTCTACATGGCCGATCTTCAGGGTCACAGCGGAACCCTTACCGCCGCCTCCCTTGTCGCTGCCACCGCCGCAGCCGGTCAGCGCACCGATAGAAATCATAGCCGTCATCGCCAGGACAAACAGTTTGGATTTTTTCATCGTAAAGCCTCCTTTAATGAACTGGACAATGTGAGTTGATCACAGAATTTTTATCAGACCTGCATCTGCATCGATCTCGATGGTATCGTTTTCCTTCACTTCCTGATAAAAGGCGGGATCCACCTGATCCACCATGGGGATCTCAAAGAGGATGGCACTGGTGACCAGCACCGTATCCGGCCGCTGGACGATCATCCCTTTGGGCTGATTGTGCTGCTTCATCAGTTGGAAGAGGCCATCAGCCTGGACCACGCTGCTGCCTTTCCCACTGGGGAAAATCATGATCTTTCCGGCGATGCTCTTTCCTTCCAGGCTATGTTCTTTTTCGATGACAGTCCCTGTTTTCGGATCGATCAGATAGAACATCACATCATCGGTGGAAACGATGGCTGGACCTTCCGTCTTGCCTTCAGAAATTTTATGACAGGTAAACGTCTTCATTTATTTCACCTCCCCGGTCAGGGCTGCGTCAATGCAGGTATCGAGATTGCGGATGACGAAATGGATGCCCCGCCGCTGAGGGTAGTAGGCACATTTCGGAGATTCGGTGATGCCGATCTTTCCTTTCAGGAAATGCCAGCAGGGCTGATCCGGGCAGGTATCCGGTACGATATGGGCACCATAAGGCTCCAGCTGATCGTAAATGCCGGTCCGTTTGGCCATGGCCAGCACATGTTCTCCCGTCAGGATCCACATAGGGATGGCCAGTTTGCGGCCGTTGATCTTTTTTGCGATGTACTGACATTCGTTCAAGGTGAAATGTGGGCATCCGAACATGGCGAAATCCACAGGCCGAGGTGTATCTACCGAGATTTCATCCAGGACCTCTGCCAGGTCTTCATTGGTGATGGTGACCACCCGTTCCGGTTCCTTTCCGCCGAAGGCTGTCTCTACATCCGGTGCTTCCGGAGTGAAGCCGGGGATGTGGTACATATCATAGCAGCCGGAAGTGTTCAGCTCAGCCCCCAGATTCCGCAGGGCTTCCTTGGAAATGGTCTTGGGAAGGCCGGTGAAGACAGGGATCCCATGGCCGATCTTTTTTCCGCACATGCCCAGGATATGGTAATCGGCATCGCAGGTCATATCTGCTTCCACATTGACCAGGATGTTCCCATAGCGGTTCTCATCCAGCAGCAGGCCATATTCTGGCACATAGCCTGTGATGGAAGCAAAAAGTGCGGAGTTGGCGCCTTCCCGGTTGGAGCGGGCTCCCCAGATGGCGTTGACGAAGGGCGTGGCACTGGATTCAGAGAAAGCGCAGATTTCTCCGAACAGGGGGACGTTGGTATCGATATAAGGGGTGCAGTTGTAACTCAGCTCAGCCCCCAGTGTCCGATAAGCCTTGTCCGTCCGTTCCATCATGGCATAGTCATCGTCCGTAATGGTCCCTAGGGCTTTGAAGTAGCTGAGACAGAAACCTGGGTTGACTGTAGGACGGACCCGGCATTTGGCTCCCAGGCTGACCATTTTCTCTGCCAGCCAGAGATCCGCATCCTGGTTGCTCAAGGCCACATGGGACCGGGTGATGGGGACCATCCGCTTGGCTCCGAAAGATTCCCCGATGGCAACCTGGACTTTCATAGCCAGCTGGGCTCCCTGTCCATACTTGCCCTCCAACAAATCTTTTTGATCCTGCGTTAATTCCATGGATTTTTCCCTCCCTTTTTGTGTTTCTGGTATACAGGTTGTATGCAGCTTCTATGAGTACTATACCGAAAAAATGAAAAAACTGCAATAATGTACGGGATATAAGTGGCTAACTTGCTGCGTCAATGGATTTTTATGAATAAAATGTAAAAAAAATAATATTTTTTTAAGACTATATGAACTATAAATATAAAACTAAATATAAAATTCGGCAAATATCGGCACGAAACTCGGCGTATCCTGCTTATCTTTCGCTTGCTGAAAACCCAATTGTATTTAGTTATCGCAAAATTCGTGCAATACTCTGGCCATGGAAGGCAAAAAGACATAAAATATTCTGAAGAATATAATATACAGTATACCATGTCCAAAGAGAGCGCAGAAAAGCTATATTTTTAAAAAGAAATGCGCTACAATAAAAAACATGGGAGGTAGGGAGAATGCCATCATTATGGAAATTGTTCGTGGTTTTTGCCCGGATCGGGGGCGTGACCTTTGGCGGAGGGATGGCCATGCTGCCCATCCTGCAGTCGGATATCGTGGAGCGTTACCATTGGGCCACAGAAGAAGAGCTGACGGACTATTATGCGGTGGGACAGTGTACCCCAGGCATCATTGCTGTCAACGTGGCTACCTTCATCGGGTATAAGGAGAGAGGAACCATCGGGGGGATCGTAGCGACCTTAGGGGTGGTGTTCCCTTCTCTGGTGATCATTTCGATCCTGGCGGCAGGGTTGGCGAATCTGTCAGATTATCCGGCGGTGAAAGATGCCTTTGCTGGGATCCGTGTGTGTGTCTGCATCCTGATCTTCAATGCAGTGTCCAAACTGGCTAGGAGCGCCATCGTGGACTGGCTGACCATCGGTGTCTTCCTGGTGGTGCTGGGCATCAATATGTTCACCGATGTTTCTCCTGTGGTACTGGTCATTTTTGCAGGTATGGTGGGGCTGTGGGGGAAATTAGGACTGAAAAAATAAAGAGGTTGTTGCGCTTGCAACAACCTCTTTATTTTTACTGATCCTGTTCAACCACCTTATCCACAATGCTGTTCAAGGCTTTGCGGCTGGCTTCGCTGATGTTTTCCAGGGGATTCCCTGCGTCTTCTGCAGCTACCACCTGGGGATCGATGGGAATCCGGCCCAGGAAAGGCAGGCCTTTTTCCTCGGCCAGGGCTTTGCCGCCGCCGGCTTTGAAAATATCTACTTCCTGGCCGCAGTGGGGGCAGACGAATCCGCTCATGTTCTCGATGATGCCCCGGACCGGAATATGGCCCAGCTGGCAGAAGCTCAGGGATTTCCGCACATCGGCCAGGGCCACTTTCTGGGGTGTGGTCACGATGATGGCTTCCGCATCTTTGATGGTCTGGACTACTGTCAAAGGTTCATCCCCGGTGCCCGGAGGGCAGTCGATGATCAGGTAGTCCAAAGGATCCCATTTGGTGTCGCTCATGAACTGCCGGATGGCACCCACTTTCAGAGGACCCCGCCAGATCAGGGCATCGTCCTGCTGGGCCAGGAACCCCTGGGCGGATAAGAATTCCAGATGGTCGCTGTAGCGGAAGGGGACCAGTTTTTCTCCTTCCACCTGGACATGCTTGTCCATATAACCCAGCATACCAGCTACGCTGGGGCCGTGGAGGTCCACATCCATCAGGCCCACCTGATAGCCCCGTTCGCTGAGGAGCAGGGCCAGGTCTACGGAAACCGTGCTTTTGCCCACGCCGCCTTTGCCGCTCATGACGACGATCTTATGTTTGACATGCTGCAGGAAATCGGCAATGGCCACATCCTGCGGGTTCTGCTTCGGATTGGATTCACAGCCGGAGCAGTGAGAATGATCGCAGTGATCACATTCGCTCATTGAAAAAACCTCCCTCAAGGTAAACAGTTATCAACCTGTCCCTATTATAGGAAAAAATCCAACTGAATGCAATCGGGTTACATTATAGTAAGAAGTCAGAAACGGTCCTGCAGGCCTTGAGATGTCAGACGTCAGTTTTATTCGATATAGCAGTACGCCCGTGCTTATCGCGGGTCAAGCTGATGTCTGACTTCTGATAGGCCCGCAAGGGCCGGTCTGACTTCTTATCCAAGCAATCCAAAACTTCCCCTGAATTGTAAGTCAAAAACAGTGTATAATAGGAGAAAGAAAATCCGGGTGCCCGGTACCCACAAGGAGTGAAGGATATGCAGTGGAAAAAAACAATGGCACTGGCGCTCATGGCAGTGCTGTGTACTGCCCCGGGCTACGCAGCGGAACGGATGAGACTGGCGGATGGAGAACTTTTTGTTTCAGAACGAGTGGTCAAAGATGGCAGGGTCATCTATCAGGCCGCTGATGCCCATAAGGATTGGGAACATGACAGCGAAAAGGCAGTCCCCGGTCTGGTCTGCACGGCGTTCATCCCTCCCAAAGCCGGACAGGATGCTCCGGAACTGGCCAGCATCAAGAAGCTGACCACCCAGCAGGAAAAAATCCAGCAGGCCCGCCGCCGGTATTCCGGTGCTTCCTACGCCAACCGATTGGTACTGTATGCGTCCATGGATACCAACGGACAGAACGGGAAACTGGCCATCACCAAGGCAGAGCTGTTCGGCCGTCTGCTGAATGTGACGGTAGCCATCCAGGATCCTTCTGGCCTCCAGGATGACGGCAGTGAAGCCCTCAGCGAAGAGCATGTGGTGACCATCCCGGAAAAGAAATTGCCCCGGTTCGGCAACCTGCGGGTACGGTTCTCTGACACCACAGGCCATGCCCTGGAAGATTTGGATGTAGTGTTGGATAGATAGCACGACCCTGTAACTATCGATACATATTTTCGTTTCAATATGGTGGGAATCATTTCCCCATTG
>SFHH01000045.1 GCA_004555735.1 Acidaminococcus fermentans | reverse complement strand
CCAGGACAGTTTCCAAAAAAAGATTCCCACAGAAAGAAACAAGTATTTATACGATGCCAACCGGCTGGCCCAGCTGTATGTGGGATATTTTTACAAGATAAAGGCCGGTGAAATATCCACCAACCACAAAGAAGCGTCCCTTCGGTGGCATCAGAAGGACTGGTCCTTCCTGGGAAAAAGGAAATATGATTATCTCCAAATCATCCTCCAGCAGCTCTACACCCCGGAAGAAGCCCAGGAGCTCCTGGAGCTCCCCAGCCGGGAAGCCCTGGATGCCTGGATCGTAAAAGGGTTCTTCGAGGGCGGCCTTTCCTTGGTCCCTGCTGCCCCCAACGATCCCCGGCACCCCGGCTTTTATCTGTGGGAAGAAGACCTGCTGGCAGACGTGTCACACTGGGAAAATATAAGCCCTGAACTCCGTGGCCGCTGGTACAATCCCCTGCATCGGAAGCTGTATAAAGCCATCAAATACGGATATTGGCCCCTGACGAAAGCCATCCTGGAGTATAAAAACACCCCATCGCCAGATACGTTGATCATCTATGATCCTGCAGAGATCCTCCACGATCGATTAAAAATGATTATGGGAAAAGAGGGAAAGGAAAAGCTGTATTCTTCTCGGCTTTATGGTCTCCAGGACCGGAAGGAGCTCGCAGCCGCCTATTATCTCCTTGCCCATCGTGCCGAAAGGATCAAGCATGAGATAAATGACATCCGAGAGAAAGAAAAAATAAACCTGCATGCAGATGTCCGTTACAAGGAATGTGTTTCTCGCCTGCTCAGTCCGGCCATCGACCTGGCGGAATTAGAGAAAGATGGCTTGGATGGTACTGACTGCAGAGAATTATTGGAGGATCAATGGATCGATCCTGCTGATGCCGGGGATCCTTTTCTGGGCGCCCTGGAGCAGGCACAGGCTCTGACCGAAAAGATGCAAAAAATCATCCGGCTGAAATTGGACCTCAACCGGATGATCCGCGAACCCGAAAACAGATATGAAGTTTACGCAGAGTCGGGGGAAATCAGCTACAACTTCCGCCCCAAATCGATATCTGATGAAGGAAGCAAGTATGGAATTGGACCACTGACGGTGGAGCTCAGTTTCTTGCCCAGTATCGTTCCCAGACAATTCGCCTTCCTGTGTCCGGTCCGTATCCCTTTCTGTGCTGATGCAGAGGACCCGGAAAATACGGAAGCTGCTCCCAAAATTATTGCACAGCCTGGGGAAACTCAGCCTCTTGCCCAGGTTCCATCCCAGACGATGCGCCGGTAGTTTTCCCGGTCCGTAGCGCCTTCGGTGCTGATGCACAGGACCCGGGAATCTTTATCCAGGCCCAGTTCTTTTCTTAGAGCTTCTAACTTTTTGTTCCGATATAGTTCACAGACAAAACCGCTGGTCACAGCCCCGCTTTCCCCGGAAATCACTCTGGGGTCTCCCGGCACCGGTGCTCCCAGGATCCGCATACCCTGGGCCGCCACCCAGTCGGGGACAGAAGCGAAATGCTCCGCATGAGCTGCCAGTTCCCCCCACCCCAGGGTACAGGGTTCCCCGCAGGCCAATCCGGCCATAATGGTGTCCAACGCCCCAGTCACCGTATGGAGCTTCCCGTCCCCGGCTTCCGCTGTCCGGAAGATGCAGTCCGCCCGATTGGGTTCCACAATGGTGATCACTGGCTTCTGGCTGCCGTAATAAGCGGCGAAGAATCCGGTGAGGGCCCCACTCATGGCCCCTACCCCTGCTTGGAGGAAGATATGGGTAGGCGGCTGGAGCAGGGCCTCTGCCGCTTCCAGGGCCAGAGTGGTGTAACCCTGCATGATCCATCCGGGAATGGCTTCGTACCCCTCCCAAGCCGTATCCTGGACCAGCACTCCGCCGGTTTCCTCCGCCACCCGGGCAGCATGGCGCACCGTATCATCGTAATTGAATTCCGTGATGCAGGCATCGCTGCCCAGGGCCCGGATGTTCTCCAATCTTTCCTGGGAACTTCCCCTGGGCATGAACACCCGGCTCTTCACGCCCAGGGAGTGCGCGGTCCAGGCAATGCCCCGGCCATGGTTCCCATCCGTAGCCGTCACGAAACACAGATCTTTGATCTTGGCATGGATCGCCGGTTCCTGGAGTCGGGCAAAGGTCATTTCTTCCACAGGGATTCCCAGTTTCTCTCCCAGGACATGGGCCACGCAGAAGCTGCCCCCCAGTCCCTTGAAAGCATTGAGGCCGAACCGGAAGCTTTCATCTTTCACATAGAACGATGCCAGTCCCAGGTGTCCTGCCAAGCCTTTCAGCTCCGCCAGAGGCGTGGGCGCATAGCCTGGGATGGTCCGATGGAAGTCCCGGGCCGTTTCTGCGGCCTGCCGGGTAAAAAGCCCGTCCCATTGACATTTTCCAGTGGGTTTCCGGGTCACGATCTTGATACCGTTTTCCATAGTCATGCCCCTTTCTCAGGATTCCAGACGGATTCTTGCCAGCTCGGCCCAGAATTCCGCTCCCGTTGCTAGTACATCATCATTGAAGTCATAGACATTCTGATGAAGAGACACATTGCCGCTTTTCTCTTTTCCGGTTCCCAGAATCAGGAAACAGCCAGGCACATGTTTCAGGAAAGCGGCAAAATCTTCCGACGCCATCCATGGCTCACAGTTTCCAAAGGTCCGATTTTCTCCCACCACCGCCTGGGCAGCCCGCACCGCATATTGGACGCAGCCGGCATCATTGACTGTAGGGAAAAACTCATGGGTATAGGTAAAGCTGCACTGAGCATGGTTCATCCGGCAGATCCCTTCTACAATATCCCGCATCCTGTTTTCCACCAGCTGCTGGTCTTCCGGCGTGGTGGTCCGGGCATCCCCCCGTACCGTCACCGTAGTGGGGATGGCATTGTGGGCTCCATCGGTTTCTATTTCCGTGCAGGAGACCACCACCGGACGCACAGGCGACGCATTCCGGCTGACAATGGTCTGGAGAGCCAGGTAGATTTCCGCAAAAGAAGCCAGTGGATCATTGCCTTCGTGGGGAGAAGAAGCATGGCCTCCTTTCCCGGTGATGGTGAAGGAAAAATCATCCTCGCTGGCAGCCAGGCCCCCCACCCGGGTGGAAAGGGTACCGGCCGGCAGGAAGGGCGCGTTGTGGAGGCCATAGATTTCATCTACGGGGAACCGTTCGAACAGCCCGTCATCGATCATGGCCTGGGCGCCCCGGCCCGGTTCTTCCGCCGGCTGGAAGATAAAGCGGACCGTGCCATTGAAGTTTTTCCGTTCTGCCAGCAGTTTGGCCGCTCCCAGCAGCATCACCGTATGGCCATCATGGCCGCAGCCGTGCGTTTTTCCCGGATGCAGGGAAATATGATCATGGCAGCTCCGTTCTGTAATATCCAGGGCATCCATATCCGCCCGGAAGCCGATGCATCCTTTGCCGTTCCCGCACTTCAGAGTCCCTACGACCCCAGTCCTGCCGACACCTTCTTCCACCTGGATCCCCCAGGCCCGCATCTGTTCCGCAACCAACCGGGGAGCCGTTTTTTCCTCAAAGGCCGTTTCCGGATACTGATGGAGATAATGCCGCCAGGCCGTAAGCTGTGCTTTGAAATCCATTTCAATCCCCTCTCCCATTCCCTTCCTTATGCCCCGATCATTTCCCGCACCACGTCCAGGAAAACATTGGCCCCGTTGATGCAGGCCTGGTCCGGTGTGTATTCAGCCGGATTGTGGCTGATGCCTTTGACGCTGGGTACAAAGATCATGGCGGTGGGACAGATCCGAGCCATCATCTGGGCATCCTGACCGGCTCCGGACACCATCCGGCGGCATTTCAAGTTCCGAGCAGCAGCGGCTTTTTCCACTTTCCGACAAATTCCTTCATCAAAAGGCACTGGATCGAAACAGGTCATCCGTTTGGCGGTGATTTCCACGCCCTCTTCCTGGGCCAGCTGTTCCAGATAGGCAGCCAGGATCTCTTCATCTCCATCCAATCTGGCCTTGTCCGGATTTCGCAGGTCGATGGTGAATTTCGCCTCACTGGGGATCACGTTCACCGCATTGGGCTGGTAGGCCATGGTTCCGATGGTGCACACCCCCCCGGATTTTTCCACCATCTGCCGACAGAACACATTGACTTTGGCCGCAGCCAGGCCCGCATCGTGGCGGAGCCTTGTGGGCGTAGTCCCTGCATGGTTGGCCGCTCCTTTGATGGTCACTTGCTGCCAGTGGATGCCCTGGAGATTTTCTACAGCTCCGATATCGTACCCTTCCACATCCATGATGGGGCCCTGTTCGATATGGAGTTCCAGAAAGGCAAAGGGTTTCAGGAACCCGGGTTCCACGGTGCCCCCATATCCGATCTGCTTCAGTTCTTCCCCCAGGATGGTCCCATCCGTGCCTACAGAAGCCAGGGCTTCTTCGCAGGAAAGTCCCCCTGCGTACACTAGGCTGCCCATCATATCGGGCGAATACCGGACCCCTTCTTCGTTGGTGAACACTCCCACTGCAAGAGGACGTTTGGGACGGGCCCCATGTTCCTGGAGAGTTTGGCACAGTTCGATGCCAGCCAGTACTCCCAGACAGCCGTCATACTGACCGGCATTGATCACCGTATCGATGTGGGACCCAACCATCATAGGAGTTTTTCCCTTGTTTTCCGGCATTTCCCAGATGCCGAAGATATTCCCGATCCGGTCCACCACTACCTGGAGACCGGCTTCCTCCATCCATGCTGCTACCTGATCCCGGCCCTGCCGATTGGTATCACTGGCCGCCAGCCGGATCCGCCTGCCATCCTCTCCAATGCCGATTTTTCCCAAAGTATTGATATGTTCCATCAGACGCTTTTCATTGATTTCCATACTTTATACCTCCTTGGACTCCCTTTCCTGATGGTTTCATTATAAGAAATCCCCGGAAGGGATTCTATGCGAATCCTGATGAAAAATATCACTAAATTGCGTTTTTTGAAAAATCTGTTATACTGGAACCAAATCCATCTTCTTCAGACGAAAGGAGTTTTTCCATGCAGGTCACCAACATCCCAGTGGATGCCAGAAATCGGGAATCCACCCGTCACGGGACCCATGGATTTCCCATGGCTGTCTACAATTCCATCCTAAGCCGCAATGTATTGGGCTATACCAGGCTCCACTGGCATGAAGAACTGCAGTTCTGTGCCGTAGTCCAGGGCACTGTGACTTTTTCCGTCAACGAAGCCAGCTGGCGTCTGGAAACCGGTGATGGCATCTTCATCAACAGCGGTTATCTCCACATGGCCCGTCCCTTAGGGAATCCGGACGCCGGCTATATCTGTCTGGATATCCATCCCCGGCTGCTCTGCGGATTCCCCGGCTCCGTACTGGAACAGGACTATGTGCTCCCGGCCCTCTCAGATCCTGTACTGACGGCCCGACCCCTGTATCAAAAGGACCCTTGGCAGGCGGACGTACTCCAGAAGATCCGTGAGATCTACCAGGAAAGTGAAACAAAAAGACCGGGCTGGGAACTTCTTGCCACAGCCCGGCTCTATGAAATTTTTGCTGCCGTCCTCTGCCACCAGCCATCAGATGAGTTCCAGACACGGAAATGGTCCCGGGCCAATACCGTGGCCCAGCGGATCCTCAGCTACCTGACAGCCCATTACGGGGAGAAAATCACCTTAGCCCAAGTAGCTGCTTATGCTTCCTATACAGAAAGCGAATGTTGCCGCATCTTCAAACGGTTCACGGGGGAATCCATCTTTGCCTATCTCCGGGAACTGCGCCTGGAACAGAGCATCCGGCTACTGGATTCCACCGATCAGTCCATCAGCGAAATTGGAGAAAACTGTGGGTTCCGCTCCCCCAGCTACTATATAGAAGCCTTCCGCCAGCAGTTCCACTGTACGCCCTTCCAGTACAGGAAGAAAAAGCGGACTTGACTCTTCACTCTTCCCTCTTTGCTTCCGTCTCCTGCTCCGGGCAGGTGATGTCGATGAGGAGTTCGATCATGTGGTGGAGCAGCCGGACTTCTTCGGTATTGGCGGCTTTGTAGTACATTTCTTTCCCGGCCCGGCGGCTGGTGATGAGGCCGTTTTCCCGGAGGATTTTCAGGTGATGGGACAGGGCCGGGCTGCTCATGTGCATCAGGGCCGACAGGTTGATGACGCATTCTTCCATATGGCATAAGAACCAGAACAGCTTGATCCGGTTGGCGTCCGCCAGGCTGCTGAACAGCCCGGACACCGCAGAAAAGTTGGCGTTCTCCGGCAGATCTTGCAGGATATAGTTGATGTTTTCTCCATGATTGTGAGGCAGTTGGTCTCCAGCCATGACAATCCCTCCAATAGTCGTTGTTGGTTTTATTATAACACAAGGGGCTGCTGCCTGCGCAACAGCCCCTTTTTGGGGTCTCGAGTCTCGAGCTATGAGTCTCGGGCCGTCGGCCAGTGACCAGTGACCGTGTGAAAATATTTATCACACCCCTCACGCATCCGACCTTGCAAATCCGTTCTTCATGCCGTTGCTGGCGGCGTAGAGGACTTGCCCCAGTACTTTTTGGGTCTCTTCTTTGGCCATGGCGGCCATTTTTTCGTTCCGTCCTTCCAGATACCGGCAGATATCCTCTCCGACTCCGCCCTGGTCGCCTTCTTTCAGCAGGGCGTGGGCCCGGGCCCCCACCTTGTTCTGGTACCGTTCGATCAGGTTGGCACAGGCTCCGAAATGGGCATCGGCCAGGGCTCCGATCAGTCGGTTAGCCCAGTAAAACTGGTTGGAATCCGGCTCTTCGCCTGTCACCGCCAGATACTCCGGAGTCTTATCCACATTGGTGTAAAAAGGCACGAAGGCGTTGAACACGTTGCACCCTTCGGCAATCCATTCCACCGCCCGCCGGTCTTCCGGCAGGTCCGGACGCAGCTGGGTGAGCGCCAGAAAATTGGTCCGGTTGATGCCGATGGGCCTGTATTTCCCCCGGAGGCTCCCATCCCCCTTATGGCCGTAGGGATCATAGGGCGTCCCCTGGTAATGGCTGCTGAGGATGTATTTCACATCTTCCACCGTCACCTTCCGGTCCGGCTCCACGGACCAGGGCAGATCATCATCTTCCGGCTGGAAAGGCGCGTCCGGTCCATCCCATTCCACACTGAAAGGAATCAGGCATCGGAGCATGTACCAGGCCCGGGGGGTATTGTAAGTATGGTCCGCATCGTCATGGCTGCCAAAGGCGGACCGGCAGTCAAAAGCCGTATCTTCTGCCACCGGTCCTTCCCGGTCTTCTGCCAGAGTCAGGTCCAGATGGTTTTCTTCGATGAATTCCGCCAAGTCACAGGAACACAGGTTGTCCTTCCCTGGCCCCAGGGCATCCGCCAGATCCAGGAAATCGATGCCCTGCTGGTTGGGCATCACCACCGCCTCATCATCAGGCACCCGTTTGGCGATCCAGTGATGGCCCCCGATGCTTTCCAGCCACCAGATTTCATTGACATCCTGGAATCCGATACCGTTCATCTCATAGGTCCCGTACTGTTCCAGCAGGCTCCCCAGCTGCAGTACCCCTTCCCGGGCAGACCGGATATAGGGCAGCACCAGGGTCAGCAGGTCTTCTTCCCCGATGCCGCCGGGCTCCAAAGGATCGGCGCCCAGGACCCGGGGATTGGACGTGATGGTCTCCGTTTCCGACATGGTCACATTGGCGGCGTTGATCCCCGCTTCTCCCCAGATCCCTTCCGTAGCCTGGGCATTGGGCATAGCCGTATACCGGAGAGGATTGTCCGGCAGCTCGATTTCCACCTTCGAAATCACGCTTTTGTAATGCCGGGGCTGCTCTTCCGGCCGAACCACGATGAACTTTTTGGAAGTGAACTTCCCAGAAGGAGAATCTTCATTCCGGGCCATCATAGTGGATCCGTCAACGGTTGCATTCTTCCCTACTAATAATGTGGTACAAGGCATTGTCCCCTCTCCTTTCGTATACAGGAGAAGCTGCCGCATCTGCAGCAGCCTCCTTTTTTATTTTCTCTTCATCCCAGTGAACATGGTCATGGCAAAGGCAAAGACCGTGGCCCAGGCCCAAAATTTATGCTGTTTCATGGATGCATACCCCCTTGCAGGTCCTTCCCTGCCGCTTTTTCTTTATTATACCAAGCTAACCTGGGGAATGCAATCTTACAGAACTTTACAAAGTACTGCCATAAATTACATTATTTTTACTTATGGACTGCGAAACCTTTACCTTATTTCCCTATACTGGACTTGTTTCCAAACAAATCATCAGAAAAAATAGGGAGGTAACGGAATGAACTGGAAAAAGACAATGGCGCTGGCCCTGGCTGGGGTCCTGTCCCTGGGAGTGCTGGGCTGCGGCAGCAGCGCCGGATCCAAGAGTGCCGGCAAGAAAGTGAAGATCGAATACTGGCATGTGGCTTCCGAAAGCTTCGGAGGTGCCACGGTGAAACAACTGGTAGATGAATTCAACAAATCCCACCCGGATATCGAAGTCACCGCCAAATACAACCCAGACATGTACAAGGGGCTGACCCAGAATCTCCAGGCGGCCATGGCGTCCGGCAAGAATCCGGATGTGGTCCAGATGGGCTACAGCTATCTGAACTATGCCAATGACAACCTGAAGTACACCGATCTAAACGACCTAGCCAAACAGGACGACAAGGACAAGAATTTCCTGAAAGATAACTTCCTGCCCAACGTACTGGCCCTGGCCCAGACAGAAGACGGCAAACAGATCGGTCTGCCCTACTCTGTCTCCGTCCCCGTTCTCTACATCAATCCGGATCTGTTCAAACAGGCTGGCCTGGATCCGGACAATCCTCCCCAGACCTGGGATGAAGTGAAGAAAGCCGCAGAAGCCATCAAGGCCAAGACAGGGAACGCCGGGTTCTTCATGCAGGAATATGCGGACAACTGGGCCCAGCAGGCTCTCATCGAATCCAACGGCGGAGCCATGCTGAAGAAGGAAAACGGCAAAGTCCGTGCCGCCTTTGACAGCCCGGAAGCCGCCCAGGCTTATCAGCTGCTGGCTGACATGGTTAAAGACGGCAGCGGGCTCCATGCCACCAACGAAGAAGGATTCCAGGCTTATCTGTCTGGCAAGGTGGGCATGGTGTGCACCACCATCGGCAAACGGGCCAACTTTGAAAAGAGCGCCAACTTCAAGGTGGTAGCTGCTCCCTTCCCTGTATTCCAGGGCAAACCCCGGAAAGTCCCTGCCGGCGGCAACTTCCTGATGTGCTTCTCCAAAGATCCGGCCAAACAAAAAGCTGCCTGGGAATTCATCAAATATCTGGAATCCAATGAGGCCCTGACCAAGTGGTCCACCGGCACCGGCTATCTGCCGCCCCGGAAAGGTATGGACAAAGAGGGTGCCTTCAAAAAGGTCATCGATTCCAATAAGAACATCCAGGCCGCCCTGTCCACCATGCCTAACCTGGTAAAATGGGCCAGCTTCCCCGGCCAGAACGGCCTGAAGGCAGAACAGCTTCTGATTGATGTCCGGGACGTGATCCTGAGCGGCAAAGAACCGGCCACCCAGGCTCTCCAGGAAACGGCAGCCAAAGTGAACGAGCTGCTGAAATGAAAAAGGGCGGTTCCCCAGTTCCGGTCAGCTGGATAAAGCCAGCTGGGTTGGCTTTATCCAGCCGTTGACAACTGACAGCTGACCGTTAACAGGGCTGTTGCATATGCAACAGCCCCTTTTAATAACGAAAGAAGATATCCTATGTCCCGTTCCTCATCCAGGGAAGGTCAGAACTGCGCTTGGCTCTATCTGCTTCCTGCCATCCTGATTTTTGCGGTGTTTTATTACCGTCCTCTGCTGGAAGATGCGTACCTGAGCTTTTTCCAGTGGAACATGATCAGTCCCACCATGAAATTCGTAGGACTGGCCAACTATCAGCAGATCTTTGCCAGTAAAGAGTTTCTCAAAATCCTGTGCAATACCGGTCTCCTGGTCCTGCTGCTGCTGATTTTCAATTTTTTGCTGCCCTACGGCTTTGCCTTTGTACTTACCCAGCTGATCCGGAACAAAAAAGTCCAGTCTCTGTTCCGCTCTGCATTCTTCCTGCCCAGCACCATTTCCCTGGCCGTGGCCAGCATCATCTTCCTGTGGATGTTCAACACGGACTACGGCGTCATCAACCGGATGCTCGAATGGGCAGGCGTGCAGAACCACATCAACTGGCTGGGCGACGGCAAGCTGGCGCTGACCTCCATCCTGATCCTGACGGGCTGGCACGGCGTGGGTTACAGCATGATGATCTACCTGTCGGCGCTGCTGGGCATTTCCCGGGATTACTACGAGGCCTCCTCGCTGGACGGAGCGACGCCGCTGCAGCAGTTCCGCTACATCACGCTGCCGCTGCTCTCGCCGACGTCGCTGTTCCTGTTCATCACCACGTTCATCAGCTCGATGAAGGTCTATCAGTCCGTGGATGTCATGACCGGAGGCGGGCCGCGCCAGCAGACCGAGGTCATGGTCTACTACATCTACCGGCTGGCGTTTGACGACAACCGCATCGACCGGGCAAGCGTGGTCGCGCTGCTGTTCTTCGTCGTGCTGCTGATCGTCACGGCGTCCACCATGCGCATCACCAACAAGAACGTGCACTATGAGGCGTGAGGAGGGGAGAATTGTGATGAAAAAACTGACGAAGCATCGCAGACTGCCCCGGATCGGACTCATCGTGCGCACGGCAGCTGCGGTCATGATCACCGTTGTGATGGTCTTCCCGCTGTTCTGGATGCTTTCCACGTCGCTCAAGACGGAATCCGAGGTCATGGGCAGCACGCTGGTCTTCTGGCCGTCCGTGCCCCAGCTTGAAAACTTCACCTACGTCATCAACAAGGTGCCGTTCTTCCGCTATATGCTCAACACGGCGGTCGTCACGGCCATGCAGATGGCCAGCGAGCTGCTGCTGGGCATCATGGCAGCGTATGCCTTCTCGAAGGGACGCTTCCGCGGCAAGCACCTGCTGTTCATTGTCGTGCTGGGCGCGATGATGATCCCGCTGCAGGTGACGTTCATCCCGCTGTACATCATGGTGGCACAGGTGGGCATGATGAGCACCTACTGGGGCATCTGGATCGCGGGCGCGGTGTCCTCCTACACCATCTTCCTGCTGCGCCAGGCGTTTATGGGCGTCGATGACAGCTATATCGAGGCGGCGCAGGTGGACGGCATGAGCAAGCTGGGCATCCTGTTCAAAATCATGGTGCCGATGTGCAAGCCCACGGTGATTACCGTCGCGCTGACGGCGTTCATGAACGGCTGGAACAACTACTTCTGGCCGAAGGTCATCGTCAAGGAACAGAACATGTACCTGCTCACCGTCGGCATCCAGAAGCTGCGCACCTCCTACGGCGGCGAGGTCACCAACAACTACCATCAGATCATGGCGGGCGTGCTGCTGTCCGTCATCCCGGTGTTCATCGTGTTTGCGATCTTCCAGAAGCACATGCTCAGCGGATTCACCAAAGCGGCGATGAAGTGATATGAAGGACATCAGACTGCTGCTGACCGATCTGGACGGCACGCTGCTGCGCGGGGATCACCTGACCGTCTCCCCGCGCACGCGCAGCGCGCTTGCGGCGGCGAAGGCACAGGGCATTCGCCTTTGCGCCTGCACGGGACGCGTGCAGTGCACGCTGCCGCCCGCCATCGCGGAGATCGGATTTGACTACGCCATCACCAGCAACGGTGCGGCCTGCACGGATCTCGCCACGGGCGGGACCGTCTTTTCGGCGTATATGAGCGCGGCGCGCGCCGAGGCGGCCTGGCGGCTGCTGGAGCCCAACGACTGCGTGATCGAGTGGTACGTCCGCGGGGACATCCTGATGGACCGGCGCAGCCATGCGCTCTGGCCCGCGCGTCTGCGCGCCCGCTGGCACAGGGAATACCTGGGCGCGGGTGGCGGCATCGTCGTGGAGGACATCCGGGACTTCTTCGCACAGGGCGCGCCGGGGCTGGAGAAGATCAGCGTCTTCGACTGTCCGCCCGATCTGCGCGAGCGCGCCATCGAGCCCATGCTGGCCATGGGCGGGTTTGAGATTTCAACCTCGCTGGGGCACAACTTCGAGATCACGGACATCGCGGCGGACAAGGGGCGGGCACTGCGCTCGCTGTGCGCGCACATGCACATTTCGCCCGGGCAGACCCTGGCCTTCGGCGACGGCGGAAACGACGAGGAGCTGCTCGCCGCGGCGGGCACGGGCGTGGCCATGGGCAACGCGATCGAGCGGATCAAAGCGCTTGCTGACGACGTGACGCTGAGCAACGAGGAGGACGGCGTGGCCGACTATATCGAGCGCCGCCTGCTGCATACCTGACGCTGACATACCATCGACCAACCCGGTGAAAGGTTTTTCACCGGGTCAGTTGTCGTGTGGCCGTTTTTGCCGGGGCGGAGCGGGTAAAATGGCGGGCCGGCCCCTGCCGCGAAGGCTTGACGCACTTACCGGGAACGGGTATAATGAATCGGTATCACAGCGCCGTCGTCCGCAGC
>SFHH01000044.1 GCA_004555735.1 Acidaminococcus fermentans | reverse complement strand
TGGTTTGAAGTTGCTTTCATTTTTAATCACTGCCACAGCCAGGAAAGGATCCACCCGGTACTGGGCGCTGTACAAATGGATTTCCCTGGCATAGGGCCAGTTGTAAACGAACTTCCGCTGCGCCGTATCTGTTTTCCAACCGAAATACCCGGCAATGATCAGCAGCAGGAAAATCAACAGCACCGGCAGGCATCCCGGCCGTTTCGTCTTTCTTTTGCGTTCCAAAACCATCCCTCACAATATATCTCAGCCTTTCGGCCGGCAGAAGCAGACAGGCTCCTGCCGGAAAAGGATCCCTTTTTATGTTATATCATATCAAATCTGCCGGATGTCTTTCAACCTTTCTTTGCTGCCGCCTGTCCGGCTACGGCCGGACCGCCGCCAAGGCTTGTTCCACTTGGGCATAGAGATCTTCCAATGTGCCGCTATTGTCCAAGATCACCTGGGCCCGCTTCTTTTTTTCTTCCAAAGAAAGCTGTTTCCGGATCCGATCCTCCACTTCTTCCCGGGTCATGCCGGAACGGAGCATGGCCCTGCGGATCTGCTCCTTTTCCGGGAGATAGACCAGCCACACCGTATCCGTGACCTTTTCCCAGCCGCATTCCAGCAGCAGCGGCGCATCTAGCACGACCACTGGATCTTTCCTGTGTCCTTCCAAAAAGGTGTCCCGTTTCTTTGCAATGGCCTCATGGACGATGGCATTGAGCTGCCCCAGGACTGCCGGGTCATGGAAGGCCCGGTCCGCCATTTTTCTCCGGTCCAATTCTCCTTCCGGTGTCAGGATCTCCGGACCGAAACAGCGTACCAAAGCTGCCAGGCAGGGAGAACCAGCCTTTTCCTCTTCCCAGGCTGTCCCGTCCGCATCGAATACGGGGATCCCTTTCTGTTTCAAATAGGCACTGACGGTACTTTTCCCCGAGGCAATGCCCCCTGTCAATCCGATGACTGTCATGGTTCCTCCCTATTTCTGGCAATGAGGACAGTATACGCTGCCCCGCCCGACCACTTTGATCTGCTTCAGCAGGGTCCCACACCGCAGGCAGGGCAGGCCCTTCCGATGGTACACCTGGAGATATCGGCTGTTATCCCCCATCTGCCCGTCTGCATCCTGGTAATTCCGGAAAGTGGTCCCGTGGTGCTCCAACCCCTGGCGGATCACTCCCTTTATTGCCAGCGCTAAGCCTTCCCAGGCTTTCCGGCTGATCCGGTTCACCCTCCGGGTAGGACGGATCCCGGCAGCAAACAAGGCTTCATCCACATAGATATTCCCCAAACCGGCGATGACTGTCTGATCCAGCAGGAAAGCTTTCACCACAGCGGTCTTCCCTTTGGCTTTTTCCCGGAGATAGTCCGGCGTCAGTTCCGGATCCAGCGGTTCCGGCCCCAGGCTCTCATAGCCTTTGTCCCTCCAGCCGTCCTCTCCGACCAGTGCTGCCACTCCGAAGGTCCGGATATCCGTGAAATAAAGATTTTCCTCTCCAGAAAGGAAAAAGGCCATCCGAGTGAAGGGAGGCTCCGGTTCTGTTTTGGGGAGAGCCAGCAAGGCCCCGGTCATCCGGAGATGGATGAGGATCCAGCATCCATTTTCCAAATCCAGCCGCAGATACTTCCCCCGCCGCTGGACCCCGGTGAACCGGGCGCCTTGGAGCTTCCGGACAAAAACATCTGGTTCCGGATGGAGGATCATTTTAGGCAGATCCACCCGGACTTTTTCTATGGTCATTCCTACAATATGAGGGATCAGGCTGATCCGCACCTGTTCCACTTCCGGCAATTCCGGCATATACCCTCCTTACTTGGCCTGGGCCCAATTCTTCCCTACGGCTACATCAGCCACCAGAGGGACCGCCAGTTCCACCGCATGCTCCATGGTATCCTTTACGATCCGGGCCACCTGGTCTTTTTCTTTTTCTGTGACTTCCAGCACCAGTTCGTCATGGACCTGGAGCAGGACCCGGCTCTTGACGCCGGCCGCTTTCAGGTTCTCTCCCACTTTCAGCATGGCAATCTTGATGATATCCGCCGCCGTCCCCTGGATGGGGGTATTGATGGCCGTCCGTTCCGCAAAGCTCCGGCGGTTGAAATTCTTGGCTTTGATATCCGGCAGGTACCGCCGCCGTCCGAATAACGTCTCCACATATCCCAGATCCCGGGCTTTCTGTTTTTCCCGTTCCATATAATCCTTCACGCCGGTATAGCGAGCAAAATAGTTTGCGATATATTGAGCCGCTTCGCCCCGAGGGACTCCCAGCTGCCGAGCCAAACCGAAATCACTGATGCCGTAGATGATCCCGAAATTCACGGTCTTGGCCTTGCTCCGCATATAGGGCGTCACCTGTTCCAGGGGTACGCCGAAGATTTCTGAAGCCGTCCGGGCGTGGACATCCTGACCATGGCGGAAAGAATCCAGGAGCAGTCCATCCTGGGCGATGCTGGCCATGACACGCAGTTCCACCTGGGAATAATCGCAGCTCATGAGCAGATCATACCCTTCCCCGGGTACGAACATTTCCCGCATCCGTTTCCCCACTTCCGTCCGGGTGGGGATGTTCTGGAGATTGGGTTCCGTACTGGAAAGACGGCCAGTCACCGTAGCCATCTGATTGAAATGGGTGTGGATCCGCCCGGTATGGGGATTGATCAGGGGATGGAGCCCCTGGAGATAGGTGGACAACAGTTTGGAGAGTTGCCGATAGGTAATCAGGGTCTCGATCAGAGGATGTTCTCCTTGGAGGGCTTCCAGCACGGACACATCGGTAGAGTAGCCGGTCTTGGTCTTTTTGATGATGGGCAGCCCCAATTTTTCAAACAGCAGCACCCCCAGCTGTTTGGGAGAATTCAAGTTGAATTCCTCTCCCGCTTGTTCCCAGGCCTGCTGTTCCAGGGACTGGACTTTTTTTGTCATTTCTTCCGTGACTTCATCCAGCATGGCCTGATCGATGGCGATCCCGGCAAATTCCATTTCTGCCAGGTTTGCCGTCAGCGGCAGCTCGATATCCTCATACAGCCGGATCAGATTCCGTTCCTGGAGTTTTTCCCGTAGCACAGGCACCAGTGCAGCTGTATCCTGGGCTTTTTCCCCGCTGGTCCCGGAAAGGAACTCTTCTCCCAGCCCCTGGATCCCATAGCCGCTGGCCCCAGGTTCGAATAAATAGGCAGCCAGCGAGGGGTCATCGGTGATGCCACGGAGCTCTCGTCCCTGTCCCAGTATATATTTATACAACTCCTTGGGATCAGCTGCCGCTTTGGGCAGATTTCCATTCTGGAGCCAGGAAAGGACGGCTTCCTTTCCAGCTTTTTCCGGATGGAGGACATAATGGCGATCTTTGAATATCAAATCCAGGGAAACCAACTCCAGCTGAGGAAGTGTGCCGGCCGTTTCATAAGCAAGAGCCACCTGGGCTCCCTGGGCTTTGATTTCTTCCATCAGTTTTTCCGCCTGGATTGGATCGGTGACTTCCACCGTTTCCAGAGCCTGGGTTTCCATCGGTTCTCCGAAAAGGGACAGGGGATCATCGCTGCTGCCGGCATCCTGCCCATCCGCACAGCCCAGTACCGGGACGAACCGGTCCCATAGGTTCCGGAACTGGAGTTCCTGCATCAGTTTCCGGCATTCTCCGGTCATCCCGGTCAAAGGATAGGCACTGGGATCCCTGTCGATGGGAACTTCTAGGCAGATGGTGGCTAGTTCTTTGGAAAGCAGAGCTTGTTCCCGGTTGTTCCGTAATTTTTCCTGGAGAGACTTCCCTTTGACTTCTTCCATATGGTCCAAAGTATTTTCTACCGTCCCATACTGAGTGATCAGCTTCAGAGCCGTTTTGGGCCCGACCCCCGGCACTCCTGGGATGTTGTCGCTGGTATCTCCCATGAGCCCTTTGAGTTCGATGATCTGCCGGGGTTCCAGCCCCTGGTATTCTTCTCCGAAGGCTTTTTCGTCATAGACAGCGATATTGGAAATCCCTTTTTTGGTGAAAAGGACCTGGACATTGTCTTTGATCAATTGGAATTCATCCCGGTCCCCAGTGACGATCTTAACCTGTACATTTTCCGGAGCCCCGCTGGAAAGGGTGCCGATGATATCATCCGCCTCATAATTGTCCACTTCCAGGGTGGGAATCCCCATGGTCTGGAGCAGCTGGATGGAAAGAGGGAACTGTTCCTTCAATTCTGGCGGCGTAGCCTTTCGCTGTCCCTTGTACTCTGGGAATTTCTCTGTACGGAAGGTTTTCCGAGATTTATCGAAAGCCACCAGCATATAATCGGGCTGGATTTCCTGCAGCAGTTTTAGGAGCATATTGCAAAGGCCATACACCGCACCGGTATTGACCCCTTTTTGATTGGTCAAGGGAGGCAGCGCAAAGAAAGCCCGATGGATCAGGCTGCTACCGTCGATCAATAGGAATTTTTCGTCCATGATGCACCTTCCTCATTGTTTTATGATCCGTTCTATTATATCATACTTACCCGCATAAAAAGGGGGGTGTTGCAGTTCACGTGCAGCACCCCTTTTGGCTCTTTGGGACTTAATTTCAAATATGGTAGAGGATTGTCCTCTCATCTCCGCGGCCAGCAAGGTGTCTCGATGCCCAGGACTTCCTTTCCGTCAAAAGGTTCTGGACTGCTGCTGACAAAATGACGTTCTGCCTTCAGAACATACTGGAAGCCCTTGTACAAAAGAGGGACGTTGCAGTACACCATGACAATATTGGCCAGATCCGAAAAGGCCCAGAGATTGCTCAAGTCGTAGCCGGCGATGTTCACCAGGATCCCGAAGGTCGCTACCAGGAGGCAGAGACACCGCACGGCCACGATCACCTGAGGATTTTTGCTCAGCCGGGCAGCAGCGATTTCTGAGAAAGAAACCATGCCGATCAGGCAAGTATAGGCAAAAAGACAGAAACAAAGGGTCAGTGCCAAGGTCACCGCCAGGTTGAGCCCCGGTGTATGGGTCAGCTGGGTCACGGCCATCAGATATTTGGGCAGTTTCCCTGCTGCTTTCCAGGCGGTAGGATCCTGGTTCCAGGAATGGGCCATGATGACGATGAACCCGGTCATGGTGCAGATGATATGGGTATCCAGGAAAACCCCGGCTGCAGACAGGAGCCCCTGTTCACAGGGATGTTCATCATCTGCGGAAGCTGCGGACATGGTGATGGTCCCCTGACCGGCTTCGTTGCTCATAAGGCCCCGTTTGACCCCCTGGACCAGCACCGTGCCGAATACACCGCCGAAAAAAGCCTCCGGCCGGAAAGCTCCGGAAAACACAGCCTGGAAGAAATAGGGTACCGAATCTGCATTGGCCACAATGAGAAGGACCGTAGTGGCCACATAGATCACAGCCATCACCGGCACCATAGCATTGGTGGCCTGGGTGACTTTCTTGATGCCCCCGAACGCCAGGACAGCTGTAAAAAACAGGACTGCAGCCGCCGTCCCATAATAAAAGAAGGACTTCGTAGGGATTTCAGTCCCCGTGATCATGGACCCGATCGCTCCCACGGACGAAACTACATTATACCCCTGGGCAGGCAGGCAGCCCAGGGCATAGAAAATATACAACAGGGAAAGGAAAACCCCTACAGTCCGGCTGCCACCGAATAAAGCCCGTCCATAAAAAGGCAGCCCGCCCACAAAGGCTCCCTGGCGTTTTTCCTTGAAGATCTGGGCCATGGTCCCTTCCACAAAAGCCGTAGCCATACCGAAGAAAGCCGAGACCCACATCCAGAACAGAGCCCCCGGCCCCCCTACAGAAATAGCGCCGGTCACCCCCAGGATGTTGCCGGGCCCCACCCGCATGGCAGAACTGAGCATGAAAGCCGCCAAGGGCGAAATCCCCGTGGCAGCACTGCGCCGACGGACCAGAAGTCGGATGGCCTCCCCCATATGGGTCAGCTGGATGAAATGGAGCCGCAGGCTGAAATAGATGCCGGAACCGACCAGGACGATAATAGCGAACGAAAAGCTCCCCAGGAGGGGCAGATTTTTATACCAGGAAAATTGGGTGGGAATGTCCCAAAAAAAGTCAGACAGGGGACCTACAAACTTCAAGACGGAGTTGATCCATGCAAACAAATTTTCCATAAGCATCTCCCTCATTCGTATTTGATTTCTTTTACTATACCACAGCATAGGAAATTTTCAACAAATTTCGTCAGTTTTGTGAAATATAGAGTGAAGTATGATACAATAAAACATATTTTTTCGAATTTCAATCTATTTCCGTAAGAAAAGGAGTACATCATGGAACCTGTAGACGTAGGGATCCTATCCCTTCTCCCCCCTATCATCGCTATTTCTCTTGCCCTGCTTACAAAAGAAGTCATTTCCTCGCTGATGCTGGGAATCTTGTCCGGAGGCCTGCTCTATGCAGCCGCTTCCGGCGGCGGCCTGGTAGATATGAGTTCAGCTGCATTCGAGATCATGTCCAAGACCGTAGGCACCCCGGATAAATTCAACATCATCTTATTCCTGGCTCTCCTAGGGGCCCTGGTCGCGGTCGTGAACAAAGCCGGCGGTTCTCAAGCCTATGGACAGTGGGCCACCCAGAAGATCACCAGCCGCCGAGCTGCCGAACTGGCTACCAGCATCCTGGGGATCCTGATCTTCATCGACGATTATTTCAATTGCCTCACCGTGGGGACTGTCATGAAACCGGTCACGGATAAATACAGGATTTCCCGGGCAAAGCTGGCCTATATCATCGATACCACGGCTGCACCGGTCTGCATCATCGCTCCGATTTCCAGCTGGGCGGCAGCTGTAGGATCCACGCTCTACGAAACCGGGGCTTTCCCCAATGAAATGGCCGCCTTCTTTGCCACCATCCCCTATAATATGTATGCCATCCTGTCCATCCTGATGGTCGCCATCCTTTCCTGCACCGATCTGGAATTCGGCCCTATGGCCACTGTGGAATACCAGGCAGAGAAAAAAGGAGAACTGGGTGCTATCGACCAGAAAGCGGTGGAACAGCAGAAGCCAGTGACAACCAAAGGAACGGTCTATGATCTCTTGATTCCCATTGCCTCCCTGATCATCTTTACCATCCTGGCCATGCTGTACAACGGAGGATACTGGTCCAAAGGGCTTTCCTTCCAGGCAGCTATCGGCAACTGCAATTCTTCGGCTGCTCTGGTGCTGGGCGGTTTCTGGGCCCTGTTGGTGGCCTTTTTCCAGTTCGTGCCCCGGAAACTCATGACTTTCCGGCAGTTCATGGACAGCATCGGTGCAGGGATCAATACCATGGTCCCTGCCTACATCATCCTGACCCTGGCTTGGACTATCGGGACCCTGTGCCAGAATTACCTGGGCACCGGGAAATACATCGGCATACTGGTGGAAACCAGCAACCTTCCCATGGAATTGCTGCCGGCCATCGTTTTTCTGGTAGCTGCCGGCCTCTCTTTCTCCATCGGGACTGCCTGGGGGACCTTCGGGCTGTTCATTCCCATTGTGGTATTCATCTGCCAATCCGCCACTCCTGCCATCATGACGGTCACCCTTTCTGCCACCTTGGCCGGATCTGTTTTTGGAGACCATTGTTCTCCTATCTCTGATACTACCATCCTCTCCTCTTCCGGAGCTGGCTGCAATCACCTGCAGCATGTAGGAACCCAGATTCCCTATGCCTGTCTGGTGGCAGCCTGCTGTTTTGCCGCTTACCTGGCTGCCGGTCTTTCTGGTGGCAGTGTCCTCTTGACGCTGATCACCGGGATCGGACTCCTTTTCCTGGCTCTATTGCTGCTGCACAAAAGAGCCAGGAGGAGACTGGGAAAAAGGGGGGTGTGAAAAAATTCACACCCCCGGTCACGGTCCACGAGCCTTGACGTTTAAGCCGTTTGTTCTTTGTCTATAGGATGATAAGGCAAAATCCACTGGAATTTGCAAAATGGGATTTTCGGCTTGCACCAACAAGCCCGTGACTCACGACTCGCGACCAAAGGGGCTGTGAAAAAATGATTCTTCATTTTTCACAGCCCCTTTTTTATGACACCCTTTGGAGTTATAGTCAATATGTAATCTTATTTTACGATGGTCACCGGACAGTTGGCGCTCTGGGATACTTTTGTGCTGACACTGCCCAGGAAGAACCCTGCCAGGACACCCATACCACGGTTTCCCATAACGATCAGATCCACCTCATCCCGTTCTGCCTCGGCACAGATCCGTTCCGCCGGATCGATATCGACGACCTTCTTGAAGGAAATACGGTCATAGGCCATCTTTTTAGCCTCTTTTTCCGCTTCTTCCAAAGGCGTAGGGGCCGCCGCCTCTACCGGGATCGGATTGCCGTTCTTGTCTTTCCGGGGAGCTTTGATCCGGCTCAGGTCATAGGGGACATCGATATTGATGACAATGATATCCGACCCGAATTTGCCACCGATCTCCATAGCAAATTCCAGAGCTCGGAGAGCAATCTTAGAACCATCTACAGGAACCAGGATTTTATTGATCATAAAGACTCCTCCTTTTGCCGGCACGAAAAGCCGTTATTTTACAATCAGGACTGGGACATCGGCATATTGAGAGACTTTGGAGCTGACACTGCCCAGGAAGAATTCAGCGATCCCGCTGAGTCCCCGGCTGCCGATGACAATGGCCGTGCATTTCTTTTCCTTGCAGACTGCCAGTACTCTTTCGGAAGGATGGCCCACTTCTAGGTCATAAGAAGCCGTCCCTTTGAAGTCCTTCAATTTTTCTTTCGCTGTATCCAGCACACTGTTGCCGATTTTCGTCAGTTCTTCATTGCCCTGACTGATGGTAGCCTGATCCAAAGGGACCACCAGCATCGCTGAATTGTTGTAGGGCTGGATTACATTGACCACCAGCAGTTCTCCCTGAAAGGCTTCTGCCAGTTCCTTAGCTTCGGCCAAGGCTCTCCAGGACGTTTCTGAGCCGTCTACCGGCACCAGGATCTTTTCAAACATACAACCACCTCCAAAGTAATTCCTTCATGACTTGATATAAGGTACCTTTCAACAAAAGATCATACATTCCTGCTGTTTTTCAAGATTTCCGATCCATCCGCGCTATGCGTTCCTATTTCACTACGACGACTGGCACCTTTGCGTATTGAGAAACCTTGCTGCTAACACTCCCCAGCAGGAACTCTTCCACTCCGCTGAGCCCCCGGCTGCCGATGACGATGGTATCACAGCCTCTCGCCGTACACACTTCCAGGATCCGTTCCGCCGGATTCCCGATTTCTTCCAGATAATCCACTTCTCCCTGGTATCCCTGCAGTTTTTCTTTGGCCGTATCCAAAGTGGCATATCCTGCTTTTTTCATCACCGCATTGTTCTGGTCGATGAGGGTCTGGTCTAGGGACATCTGGAGCAGATTCCCTACCCCATAGGGGACCATCACCGTAATGACAGTCAATGTCCCGCCGTATTTCTGCGCCAAGGATTCTGCCGTCTCCAGTGCCTTCCAGGACGTATTCGAACCATCGACCGGTACTAAAATCTTTTGGAACATAAGATTTCCCCCTTTATTTCACCACGAATACAGGAACCGATGCGTACTGGGAAACTTTCGAGCTGACGCTCCCCAGCAGGAATTCCGTGATCCCGCTGAGTCCCCGGCTGCCGATGACGATGGTATCACAGTCCGTTTCCCGGCTTTTTTCCAAGATCTGTTCTGCCGGATTGCCCTCCGCTTCTTCAAAAGAGGCCTTCCCCTGAAAACCACATTCCTGCAGTTTTTCTTTGGCCATATCCAATACGGCCAGGCTGGCCTTTTTCATCTCCCGGTTGCTGCGGTCCATCAGGTTTTCATCCAACGTGATTTGGAACAGGCTGAGGCTGTTATAGGGTTCCATCACGGTAAATACCCGAAGCTCTCCCTGGAACCGCTCAGCCAGCACAGCTGCCGTTTGCAGTGCTTTCCACGCCGAATTCGACCCATCTACCGGTACTAGGATTTTCTGGAACATATCCTCATCCCCTTCCTTGCTCTTTAGGGATATTATTCGCCATATTCCAGAAAATCCCTTTATTTTTTGCTTTTTTTCTGATTCTTTTTCTGGTACCGGCGCATTTTCCGGTCCAGTGTATAACCATTCCGTTTTCGAGCCAGTTCCAAAGGTTCCGGGTCTTCTTCATACTTTTTCCGAGCGTACAGGAACAATCCCAAGACGGCCAGGATGGGAAGGGCCCCGAACACCCAGCGCAGATTCTGGTCCTGGATCACCACCAGGAAATCCCATCCCACCACCAAAAGAGGTGTCAGGATATACCGGGCCAGTTTGGACCCATTAAAGAACCGCAGAGCCAGACCATAGCCGAGCACAGCCATACAAAAAGACACCAAAGTCAGCAGCAGTACAAAAAGAAAGAATTCCATTTCACCATAACCTTTCTAGTCAATCCTAAGTCGGCAAAGCAGGCTTCCTTTGCAATCTCATTTTTTTACCATCCCATTGAACCACTGGATGAAAAGCGTCTGTTCGTCACTGGGGGGCATATCGGCGATCACCACATGCTGGGGCATTAGGACGACTTTGCTGTCCATCATCCCTTTGGCAGGGATGATTTCCCCACATTCCTCCAAAGCGAAGCTCCCCGCGTTGGAAACCAGCCGGTCTGCCGTCAACAAGAAGCCCTCTTTGGCACTGCCGAACAAAGTAGTGTCACAGAGCACCAGTACATCTTCCGGGCGGATGCCGACCTGGGTCCCATAACTTGTCATGGCATTTCTCAACTTCTTTTCCGGGATATCAGGAAGGCAGCGGAAATAGAAAGGAGCGGAAATCTTTTCTTGGAATTCCCGGCAGAAAGCCAAGATGGCTTCCCGGCGGTCCTTCCCTGCCGATTTTTGTTCCTGGATTTCCCCTGCTCTGCCTTCCGGACCTGCCTGCGGCTCCAAAGGGCTCCCACATTGGCCGCAGAACCGGGTCCCGGGTTTCAAAGGAGCCCCGCAGCAAGGACACACTCCAGCACTTTCAGCTCCTGGATCCTGCTGGTCTCCAGGCTGTTCAGCCGGTTGGACCCCAGGCTGAGCCGGCGCCTCTCTCGCTTCCTGTTTTTCCGGACGGGGCAGCAGGACGATTTCATTAAGCAGATTACAGAAATCCTCATCTTCCAGTTCCTGTGTCTTGAACTGGGCCAGTACTGTACCAGAAGCTACTTCCACCATTTTTTGATTGCTGCATTCCACCGGTCCCAGTCGATCCAGTGAAATCCGGAATCCCCGGGAGCTGACCATCTGCCCATCCCGGGTAATCAGGAACCCTTGTTCTCCCTTCCCCCACAGGAGAGAATGGGTAGCGTCGCAGAGGAGCACTACCTGTTCCCGCTGGACACCGCCGCTGCTCCCATAGGCCTGCATGGCATTGTCCAAGGGTCCGGAAAGCCGATTTCCCACATAATAGTACCCATCATCATCCATGAGCTCTGTCAGACAGGCTACCCGATCTGTCAAAGGCACCTGGGCCTTCCGCCGGTTCCATTCTTCCTCGATGGCTTCCTGCTCTTCACCCTTCTCATGTGCTTTTGCATCCGCCTTCTGATACCAGATCCGGGCTTGCCCGAAGTCGTAGGTCTCTTTCTGAGGATCCATACAGATCCAGGCAGCCTGGAGACACGCTTCCATGCTTCCCTGATCCGCGGCTTCCTCATAGAAGGCCAGGGCTTCCCGATCCCGGCCCTGCTCCTCCTTTTCTTTTCCCAGTGTCAGAGCCAGATCCCTGACTTTTTCCATGGCTCCGTCCTGTTCTTGAGCCTGAGCCTTCCGGTAATATGTCAGAGCCTGTTCCCTGTCCAGAGCAGCTTGTTCCCCAGATTCACTCCCGGCTTTCTCTTCCGCCTGCTGCCCCAGGGAAAAAGCCAGTTTCCCCAGCTGTTTCTTGGCATCTTCACAGCCGTATTCCACGGCCTTCTCATACCATTCCACGGCTTCTCCGGCATCTTTTTCCATGCCCTCTCCCTGACTAGCCATCCAGCCCAGACGGAGACAGGCCGTCCCCTCTTTTTCTTCTGCAAGCTTCCGGTACCAAGCTATGGCTTCGGTATATTTCTCGCTGATTTCCAGATACCTGACCGCTTCCGCCGCCATTTTCAGGAAGACCCGACCCTGTTCCGGATCGGTTTCCTTCAGCATCTGGTACACCTGCCAGGCGGCTTCCTTCTCTTCCAATACGGCTGCTTCTACAAAAGCCCATTCTGCCGCTTCTTCCTGCTCCTGTTCCTGATAGAGCAGGCCAGCCTGATAGGCAGCTTCGCCGCTTCCCAATTCCCTGGCGGCATCGAAGGCAGCCAAGGCTTCCTCTTTTTTCCCGGCTCCCAAGGCTTTCTTGGCTTCCTGCATTTTTTCCGCCTGCTCCTTTTCCGCCTATTCCCCGGCTTCCCCGGCAAAATCCACCAGATGGAAGTGGACGCCCTGGCCGGCCCAATCGGTCTTTCCCAGCTGTTCCAGTTCCAGGACGGCACAGCTTTTTTCCATGCCCCAGAAATCCACCTGTTCCGTCCAGGAGGGGATCCAGTAATTTTCCGGGACTCCTATCAAAGCAATATCCGTCCTTCCGTCATCCTTTTTCTCAAATTGTTCAGGTTCTTCACGGAGGAGGATCAACATTGCCT
>SFHH01000043.1 GCA_004555735.1 Acidaminococcus fermentans | reverse complement strand
GGATCCGAGAGCTGCTGAGTGTGCTGGAGGAAGAGCAGATGCTGAAAGATATGCTGATGGCTGACAAGGACTCTGGTCTGAAGGTGACCATCGGCAGCGAGAACAAATTTTCCGGCATCCAGGACTGCAGCATGATCCAGGCCACCTACCGGCTCAACGGACAGGTGGTGGGGACCCTGGCTGTCCTGGGACCGACCCGTATGGAATACCGGAAGGTGATTTCTGTGATGGATTACCTCCACAACTACCTGCGGGTGGTCATGAATAAAATGGATGAAAAGTAGGGGAGGACCAATGAAAGAGGAGCAGCAGAAGAACCCGGAAACCGTGAAGGCAGAAACGGCCCAGGCCCAGACGGAGGCAGAAGAAACCGCGGAACAGGCCAAGACGGCAGGAGCCGGAGCGGCTGACGTGAAAGACGAAAAAGCAGCGGAACCCGATCCCAGAGACGAAAAGATCGCCCAGCAGGAAAAGCAGATCGCTGAACTGCAGAACAGGCTCCTGCGGCTGCAGGCCGATTTTGACAACTTCCGGAAACGGAACAATGAAGAACGGGAACGGCTGGGCCGGTATGTGACCGGACAGGTGGCCCGGGAATTTTTGAAGGTGCTGGATAACTTCGAGCGGGCGGAAGCCAGCCTGGAAGCCAGCAAAGACGGAGAAGCCCTGAAGAAAGGCATGGGGATGATCCACAAGCAGTTCGAAAAGGCTCTCCAGACCCTGCATATCGAAGAGATCCCGGCGGAAGGCAAACCCTTCGATCCCCAAATCCACGAAGCCGTCATGCAGGGCAGCAATCCGGATCTGCCGGATGAAAGCATCGATCTGGTCCTGGAAAAGGGCTATAAGATCGGGGACGACGTGATCCGCCATTCCAAGGTGCGGGTCGTCCGGAACGATTGAAGATAACGTGTTGAACGATTGATAATTCCAGATTTGACAGGAGGAATTCATTATGTCTAAGATTATTGGTATTGACTTAGGGACCACCAACTCCGTAGTCGCTGTGATGGAAGGCGGCGAACCTACAGTTATCACCACCCAGGAAGGCGGCCGGCTGACTCCTTCCGTGGTTGGCTTTACGAAAAACGGGGAAAGACTGGTAGGCCAATTGGCCAAACGCCAGGCTGTATCCAACCCGGAACGGACCATCAGCTCCATCAAACGGCACATGGGCACCAAATACACCGTGACCATCGATGGCAAGAGCTATACGCCGGAACAGATTTCTGCTATGATCCTGGAAAAGATGAAAGGCGATGCAGAACGGTATCTGGGTGAAAAAGTCACGGAAGCCGTCATCACCGTACCGGCTTACTTCAACGACAGTCAGCGGCAGGCCACCAAGGATGCAGGCCGGATCGCCGGACTGGATGTAAAGCGGATCATCAACGAACCGACGGCTGCCGCTCTGGCTTACGGCATCGATAAATCCGACGACCATACCATCCTGGTCTATGACTTGGGCGGTGGCACTTTCGATGTGTCCATCCTGGAACTGGGCGACGGCGTGTTCGAAGTGAAGTCCACCAACGGGGATACCCATCTGGGCGGCGATGACTTCGATAAACGCATCATGGACTGGATGTGCGATGAATTCAAGAAACAGAATGGCATCGACCTGACCGGGGACAAGATGGCCATGCAGCGGATCCGTGAAGCGGCTGAAAAAGCCAAGATCGAGCTGTCCAATATGCTGACCACCAATATCAACCTGCCCTTCATCTCTGCAGGCCCTAACGGCCCGCTCCATATGGACCTGGATCTGACCCGGGCCAAATTCGATGAAATGACCAGCGACCTGGTAGACCGGACCATCGTCTGCGTCAACAAGGCCCTGAGCGACGCCAACATGACCCCGAAAGACATCAACAAGGTCCTGCTGGTCGGCGGTTCTTCCCGTATCCCTGCGGTGCAGGAAGCCATCAAACGGACCATGGGACAGGAACCGGCCCATGGGGTGAACCCGGATGAATGTGTGGCTGTAGGGGCTGCTATCCAGGCCGGTGTACTGGCTGGGGATGTGAAAGACGTCCTGCTGCTGGATGTGACGCCGCTGTCCCTGGGTATCGAAACCATGGGCGGTGTGATGACCAAGATCATTGACCGGAACACCACCATCCCGACCTCTAAGAAACAGGTATTCTCCACGGCTACCGACAACCAGCCCTCTGTGGATATCCACGTCCTCCAGGGCGAACGGGAAATGGCTGCGGATAACAAGACCCTGGGCCGTTTTGAACTGTCCGGCATCCCGGCTGCTCCTCGGGGAATCCCTCAGATCGAAGTGGCTTTCGACATCGATGCCAACGGCATCGTAAACGTCAGTGCCAAAGATTTGGGCACGGGTAAGGAACAGAAGATCACCATTACTTCTTCCGGCAGCCTTAGCAAGGAAGAAGTGGATAAGATGGTCAAGGAAGCCCAGGCCAACGAAGCCGCTGACAAGAAGCGGAAGGAAGCGGTAGAAGCCAAGAACCAGGCCGATACCCTGATCTACCAGGCTGAAAAGACCATCAAAGATATGAACGGCAAGGGCCATGACGACCTGATCAAGAAAGTCCAGGATGCCATCGGCACCTTGAAGGAAACCATGAAGGGCGACGATACCGACAAGATCAAAGCCGATACGGAAGCCCTGCAGAAACCCCTGTATGAACTGAGCGCCGAACTGTACAAGCAGAACCAGGGCGCAGCCCAGGGTACTGCCGGTGCCAACGCCAATGCCGGTGCAGGCGCCAATGCAGGGACCGAAAGCAAGAAAGCCGACGACGATGTAGTGGATGCAGAAGTCGTGGACGACGACAAGAAATAAGCTTTCCTAGAGGGAGATACGGATGGCAGAGAAGAGAGACTACTATGAAGTGCTGGGCGTTTCCAAAGACGCTACAGCCGACGAGCTGAAAAAGGCTTACCACAAACTGGCCCGGAAGTATCACCCTGACCTGAACAAAGACAATCCGGAAGCAGCGGATAAATTCAAAGAGGCCAACGAAGCCTACAGCGTTCTCAGTGATCCCCAGAAGAGAGCGGCCTATGACCAGTACGGCCATGCCGCTTTCCAGAACGGGGGAGGACCTGGCGCTGGGGCCGGCAATCCCTTCGGGGGCGGGTTCCAGGGCTTCGGCGGTTTCAGCGGCGAAGGCATGGACGACATCTTCAATATGTTCTTTGGAGGTGCCGGACGAGGCGCCGGCCACCGGGCCGATAACGGTCCCCGGCAGGGAGCCGACCTGCGGATGGATACCCAGATCACCTTTGAAGAAGCGGCCTTTGGTACGGAAAAGAAAGTGCCTTTGAACCGGGAAGAGGAATGTGAGACTTGTCACGGTTCCGGTGCTGCCCCCGGCAGTACGCCGGAGACTTGTCCGGACTGCCATGGGACCGGGGAGATCCGGGTCACCCAGAATTCTCTCTTTGGCCAGGTGGTCAATGTCCGGACCTGTCCCAAATGCCATGGGACTGGGAAAATCGTCACCCATCCCTGTAAGGACTGCCACGGCACAGGCCGGGTGAAGAAAAAACGGGTGCTGACCGTGAAGATCCCTGCCGGAGTGGACAATGGTTCCCGTCTGCGGGTGGCCGGAGAAGGGGAAGCTGGGATCCGGGGCGGACGCCCTGGGGATCTGTATGTGTACCTGTATGTGAAACCCCACAAGTTCTTTGAACGGGAAGGCACCACCGTCACCTGCGAAGTGCCCATCAACATCGTCCAGGCGACCTTGGGGGCGGAAATCGAGGTTCCCACCCTGTATGGCAAGGTGAAGGTGAAGATCCCGGAAGGGACCCAGCCCAATAAGATCCTGCGCCTGAAGGGGAAAGGGATCGTATCCCTGCGGACGGGCCAAAAGGGAGACCAACTGGTCCGGATCAAAGTGGTGATCCCTACGAGACTCAGCGATGCCCAGAAAGAAGCGCTGCGGAAATTCGGCGAAGCCGGAGGAAGCAGCATCAATCCGGAAGAGAAGAGCTTCCTGAACAAAATCAAAGACCTGTTTAAGTAAGGTCAGGTTGGAGTAAACGGACAACGGAGCTGTGAAGAAATGATGATTTATTTCTTCACAGCTCCGTTTTTTTGTCTATATGAAATTTTAGTATAGACAAAAACGGTCACTTGAAAAGAATTTATGAACATCAGATGTTCAAACAAAAAATCAGACAAGAATAGTGGACATTCAGTAATGATTCGTATATAATATAAAAACATAAAATAGATACGAAACTATACTAGTGAAAAATAATTCTTTACAATTACTTTTACAGGATAGTTTAAGGAGAGTATATGATTATGAAAAAACACTGGAATCCAATGATCGGGGCTGCTATTGCCCTGAGTCTGGGCGTCTTGCCTACGGCTGTGGCAGGAGCAGCACCCAGTCAGGAAGACGCAGCAGCCCTTCGGACTGTCCGGCAGCGGCAGAGTGATGCTACCATGCTCCAGAACGAGGCACGGAACCGGGCCCGGGCGGAAGCCCAGCGGGCCGTCTCGGCCGCCGGTCAGCTCGCCATCGAAGAAACAGAACGGCCCAAACTGGACCTGCCGGATACCCTGAAGGTCCAAGTGAACGGATTCAAGATCACCGGCCAGGATGTGATCCCGGAAGCGGAGCTCCAAGCCCTGCTGGCGGATAAAAAAGGCCAGCTGCTTTCTTTTAAAGACCTCCAGGACGGGGCTGACACCCTGACTCGGTACTTCCGGAGCAAAGGGTATCTGGTGGCCCATGCCTACCTGCCGGTGCAGAAGATCAATGATGGGATCGTGGAATACGCTGTCACCGTAGGGACCTTGGACGGCTTCACTCTGAACAATCACACCAAGATCCATCTGGGGGCCCTGGAACGGGAAACCAACTTCCTGAAGAAGGAAAAATATCTTACCCAGGACAGCCTGGAACGGGCCGTATGGCTCCTGACCGACCTGGCAGGGGCTGATGCCAAGGCCACCCTCCAGAAGGGATCCAAGCCTGGCAGCGTCCATATGGTGCTGGAAGTGGATGAATACAAAGGCAAACAGGGACTCTTCACGGCCAGCAACTACGGCAGCCGGTCCATGGGGTACAACCAGTATTCCGTGAATTACGACTTCCTGAACCTGGCCCACGAAGGGGATCATCTGATGGCCAATGTCTCCACTTCCGGCCGGAAGATGTTCGACTGGGGCTTGAACTACACCCTGCCGGTGATCCGGGACGGGTGGCGTTTCTCTGCCGGATACAACGTGCTCAGCTACGATTTGGGAGATGAATTCGCCCAGTACGATGGGGTGGGCCACTCCAAGGTGGCATCCCTGGGGATGGATTATGCCATCCGCCGGAGCCGGAAGCACAATCTGTACGCCGGGGTCCGCTACGAACACAGCGACATCAAAGATGAATACCGCCGGATCTGGAATTCCACCTACGGAGACAAGAACGGGGATGCAGGGATTCTGTCCCTCTATGGGGACGATGAAGATACCCTGGGGTCCACTGATTGGCGGGTGGAATACAAATGGGGGAACATCACCAATGATGCTTTCTATTCTCCCGATATCTACACCCAGTGGCTGGCCGGCAGCCCGCGGACCAACGGCACCTACCACAAGGCCACCGGCTACATCCAGCGGCGGCAGAACCTGGACGGCCGGACGTACCTGCTGCTGACCGCCCGGGGCCAGTACGCCTTCTCCAACCTGGATTCGTCCGAACACTTCTACCTGGGAGGTCCTTACGGGCTGCGTGCCTATCCCACCAGTGAAGGCTCCGGGGATACTGGATATCTCACAAGGGCGGAACTCCGCTGGCTGCTGCCGCTCAAGAAACAGGACCAGCAGCTGCACTTGGCCTTCTACCTGGAACATGGGGGCGTGTGGATGAATCATGACAGCAGTCTGACCCCTGCCGGGGAAAAGAACCATCGGAACCTGCAGGATGTGGGCGTCGGGCTGATCTGGTCCCGGTATCAGGACTGGTTTATCCGGGCAGACTATGCCTGGAGATTGGGAGCCGAGGAACCGGTCAGCGACACCAGCCATAAGAACGGCCATTTCTGGCTGACCGGCGGCGTGTACTTCTAAGAGTTGAAGGATCACTGGAGGAACAGAACTATGGATAACCATTTGAAATATACGAAGAAATGGAAACGGAACCTGTCGGCGGGGGTGCTGCTGGCCCTGTCCCTGGGAGGGACGGCCTATGCCATGCCCACTGGCGGCCAGATCCAGTCCGGCCAGGGCACCATTGCCCAGAACGGGAAGAACATGACCGTCACCCAGCAGAGCGGGAAAATGGCCGTGGACTGGACCCAGTTCAACATTGCCCGGGATGAAGCAGTGAAATTCGCCCAGCCCGGCCGGGACGCCGTGGCCCTGAACCGGATCACCGGGGGCCAGAAATCCGTGATCGACGGGGCCCTTTCCGCCAATGGGAACCTGCTCCTGGTGAACCCCAACGGGGTGGTGTTCAGCAAAACTGCCACTGTGGACGTGGGCAGCCTGGTGGCTTCCACTGCCCAGCTGAACGATCCCTTCATGAAGAGCTTCGCTGGCAGCACCGCCAACCTGAACCTGACCATCGGGGAGGGGAACACCAGCACCATCCTGAATGAAGGCACCATTGCGGCCCAGGGCGGCCTGGTGGCCCTCCATGCAGCCCAGGTGAAAAATACCGGCACCATCAGCAATCCGGGCGGTACCGTGGCCCTGGCTGCAGCCAAACAGCTGACCCTGTCTCCGGACAGTGACGGGAAGCTGAATTATGCCGTGGATGGGGAACTGGCCCAGGCAAAGGCTCTCAGCAGCGGCAGGATCCAGGCCGACGGGGGCTATGTGGTGATGACCGCCAAAAGTGCCCAGGATTTGCTGGGGACTGTGGTGAACAACACCGGTACCATCGAAGCCAAAACCCTGCGGAAAGATGAAAAAGGTCAGATCCTCCTGGATGGGGGCCAAAGCGGCCAGGTGGAAGTGAGCGGTACCCTGGATGCCTCCGGCATGGAAGATGGCCAGAGCGCCGGCAGCATCAAAGTCATCGGCCAGAAGACCATCGTCCATGGCAATACCAGCCTGCTGGCCAAAGGGAACGTGGACGGCGGCAAGATCGAAACCTCCGGCGACGTGCTGAACCTGGGGGATAACCTCAATATCGACGCTAAAGGCGTCAACGGTAAGGCAGGCGAATGGCTGCTAGACCCGCTGGATGTGATCATCGCCGACAGTGATCCTACCACTACCAGCAACTACGATAACGCCGACAAGAAAACTGCCATAGATTCTGACTTTACCAAGGGCAGTGCCTCCATCGGCTACAACGATCCTGCTGCCACCGACGCCAATGCATTTTCCGTGAACAGGGCCGTGACCTGGATCTCCACCGCTATGGTGGAAAACAGGCTGAATGCGGGCACCAATGTGACCATCCAGGCAGCAGCCACCAACGGATCCGCCAATATCATCGTTAAAAATGACATCGATAAGAAGGATGGGGGCGATGCCACGCTGACCCTGGATGCCATGCGGAACATCACCGTCAATGGCAATATCTCCTCCACGTCCAACAAACTGAATGTGGTATTGAATGCGGACAGCAACGGGGATAAGATCGGGGCTGTGATTATCAATGCCAATATCAACACCAATGGGGGAGATTTTACCTCCGCTTCCGGCGGTAAGGTGACATATACCAGTGATTCTGCCAAGACCAAAGGGTATGGCAAAGGGACCCTTGGCGGCAAGGCAGATCCTGCGGGCTATACGGTCGGTACCTATTTTGGCCATGTGGACAGCAGCGGTACAGCAGATGGCACCAAGGATAACCGGCTGATCAAGACCGGCGGCGGAAAAATCACACTCAACGGGGAAATCGCCATCGGCCTTAATGGGGGAACTCTGACCCTTGATTCCAGTAATTCAAATGGAGAAAAAGGGGATATTACTGTTACGGGCATCATCAACTCCGGGAACAGCTACGGGGCCTATGTATATGGTACTACTACTTGGGATGAGTTCACAGCTGATAAAGTTAATGATTATCTGACTTCTGATACCGTTCCGGCTTATCATTATCAGGGCGTCAACTATGTAAAGAATTCGGATGGCAGCTACAAAACAACAACGGATGCTGCAGATTTTTCCAATGGTGAGCCGCATTATACTTTTGATAAAGAAACAGATACTCAGAATATTCGCTGGCTGGGGGATGGTAGTTCGACAGCTGTCAGTATAACAAAGGGAAAAGGATATTCTTCTGTAATTATTACTGAAGGGAAAATGTCCACGAAAGAATATTTACGGTATGTGGCTGTTTCCGACCCGGCGGGCTTCTTGAGCAGATATATGACATCCAACCCAACTATTACAGATGGGAGTACTTCCTATGCCTTGACGGTAGGGTCTGTTACAGTTAATGGAGTTTCTAATAATGCCCTAGGCTACAAGGTTGGAAATAAATTTACCGCTTTGACACAGCAGCAGATTCAGAGCCTGGCAGACGATGCACTTACATTAGCGAAGAACAGCACGAATACAACGGCAATGAGTAATGGCAGCACTGCTTATACGAATTTAACCAATGATATTAAGAGGCTCATTGCCAGCAACTGGTTTGTGTCCGAAACATTGGCTAAGTACGACCCGAAAACGAAGACTTATAATAATGGCAAAACGGCTGTAGGAGATTCTTATCTGGCCACCATCACCACCATCCTGGAAAACTCTTTAACCACACCGAACGGGCAGCAGATTCTCTGGGCCGGCGGCCGGGGATCCGGCGTACTGAACAAAACCGGTTCCAACAGCAGCGCTAACGACAAGCTCTATCCTTATTCCTTTTACGGCATGCCCGACGATCCCACCTATCAGGACGGCATGTACTGGGTAACTGGCCCGGAAGGGGAAGCAAATGACGGCAAGGGAACCCAATTCTACAGCAATGCTGGTTCCAACTGGAAGAACGGAATTTATGGGAAAACCGTTTATGGGTATGCCAACTGGGATACCTATAAAGACGGGGGTAAGACCCGTCAACAGCCGGACAACAGTGCGCCCTTCCTGACGGTAGGCTATGGTACCACCGGCAAATGGGACGATGCGGCCATGGGCGGGGGCACCACCGTAGGCTTCGTCAAAGAAACCAACCTGGCCAACTCCAGCCTGAACATCAAAGCCGGTGGTGGCACCGTCAGCCTGGAAGGAGACCTGGGCAAGGCCAAGGCTCTCGATACGGTGAACATTGAAAGCACCGGGGCTGTGACCATCGGGAATAAAACCAATACAGCCACCAACTACAAATATGGCACCATCTATGCGGACCATGGGGTCTACATTTCCGGCGGCACCGTATCGGTGGGCGGCGAGATCCATTCCGGTACCACCGATAAAACGGCTTCTGCCAGCGACATCACCACCCGCAGCGATGGATATCAGAACACCGCCTTCCAGCTGGACAGTGTAACCATCAAGTCCGCCGGTGACCTTACCGTCCACGGCGTGGAATCTAACGGGTATACCGACAGCAATAACACCCTGAACGGCGGCAAGATCAGCCTGACCTCCACCGGGGATACCGGTAAGATTACCCTGGGCGCCGGCGTGGATTACAATGGCAAAGCCACGGAAGGTACTCTGGCGGCAGCCAGCACTGCAGAAGGAGCCGTGGTGGTGGATGCCCAGGGCAGCCAGGGCGCTCTGGTAAACAGCACCACCGGTACAAATGCCATCACCACCGGCGACAAGGGCACCTGGCAGGTCTATGTCAATTCGCCGAGTGACTATGGAACGGTTTTGGGTGATAACCTGAAAAGCGGAACCAATGCCCAGTGGACGGCTAAATCCGATGCCAATACCACGGTGAAGATAAACAGCTCCAACAATAATCTCACGAACTATACCGATACCAGCAGCAACAAGTTCATCTTCCAGGTGACTCCGGTGATCACTATTTCCGGGGGCTATACTTCCAAAACCTATGGGGATACCCTGGCTGAGGAAAAAATGGCAGAGACTTTGACCTCTAAGGCTATCTATAGGGATTCTAAAGGGAGTGATATCGACGTCACCGGTTTCAAAAAAAATTTCGATGAGTCTAACTATCTAGACTATGTGACCAGTTCGAACAGCACCAAGAAAGGTCTCTCTACGGTCAACGTATCCAGCGATGGAACTGCGAAAACGGCTACCCGGACCAACGGGAATGAAAAAGCAGAAGGTTCAGATGCATACAAGACTGCTACCGATGACAAGAGAGCTTACTATGTGATGGATGTGACCTATCAGGATGGTGTCAAGACCCTTAATGGCTATGATAAGGCTGCTAACCCTGGGGAAGTGGAAATTACACGGAAGACTCTGACCATCAGCACCGATGGCACCCAGACCTACGGCAATACTGCAGTGACCAATGGGACGCCTTCCTACGACAAAACCCAGCTGGTGAACGGAGATACGCTGGGCGATATCCAATATACGATTGCCACCGATGGCAGCTATGCGAACAGCAAGGGCAGCAATACCACAGCCCATAAAGGCACCTATGAAAACCAGTATCTGACCACCGGCGCCACAGTAAAAGCCAGCGGCGGCAGCGATGCTTCCGCCAACTATGCGGTCACCGGCAGTGGCACCATCACCGTGAACCCGGCAGACCTCTACCTGACGGTGGGGGATGTGTCCACCACCTATGGGACGGCCTTTGACACGGACAAGTATACCTACACCATTGATACGGCAAAAGGCGGGTTGGTGAACGGGGATACCCAGGATGCTGTTCTGGGAGAAAAGTTCCTGAATTACACCAACATCGGGGATGCCACCGATCCGGTCAAGATTGCCAATGGGGCCCTGACCCAGAACGCCGGGACCTATGCACTCCAGGGGACTGCCAGCAAGGATCTCTCTGACTATACTGTCCATATCACCAATGGGAAATCCACGGTGGAAAAGGCCAAACTGACCCTGACCGTAGGGGACGTGAACACGGTCTACGGGTCCGATTTTGACAAGACTCAGTACACTTATACCATCTCTGGGAACGCCAACGGAGACACGGATGAAACCCTGAAGAACAACCAGATCAGCGTCACTTACACCAACACCGGGGAAAAGCCTGATGCCAATAACGACAAGGTAAAGACCCAGGATGTGGGAGATTGGAAGCTGATCGGGAATTTCACGGTTGCCGGCGATACGGCCAACAACTATGATGTTACCTACGTGGATGGGACATCCACTGTCACCCCAGCAGAGATCCATCTGAAGCTCAACGACGTATCCACCACCTACGGTACGGCTTTCGACAACAGCAAGTACGGCTACGATGCCAGCCAGTTGGTGATGGCCAACGGGGACAGCACGGATGTAGTGACGAAAACCATTGCCAACGGGGATATCACCTACACCAACACCGGGGACGCTACGGATCCGGATAAGATCGCCAAGGGCGCCAAGACCCAGGATGCGGGTACTGGATATCAACTGACCGGGACTACAGAGAAGACCCTGCAGAACTACACCGTTAAGATCGACGGAGCCGATGCTTCCATTGACAAGGCCACCTTGAAACTGAAGGTGGGGGACTACACCGAAGCTTACGGGGCCGCGGACAAAGTGGGAGCGGACCTGAAAAAAACGGAAGTCACCGGGGAACAGAACGGGGACAACCTGGCGGATCTGGTTTCTGAAATCGGTATCCACAACACCTCTGGGGCCCTTTTGAGTGACACCCGGACCAATGATGTGAAGTACAAGACGGACGGCAGCCTGGACAGCTACCGGATCGATACCCAGCTGGATAAAGACACGCTGAAGAACTACAATCTGGAACTGTCCGAAGGGACCATGACCCTGACCCCGGTGGCCATCACCGTGGATAACGAGATGATCCAGACCTACGGTTCGGCGGACCGGTCCTTCAAGGAAATCGCTACGCCGCCTCTGGTGAATGGGGATACCATTTCCACCGCTGGGCTCACCATGACCCCCAAAGCCGGCGGGGCCTATGAAACCAACCGGGCCAGCCGGACTACGGCGGATGCCGGGATCTATAAAAATGACCTGGAATCTGATGGAGGCGGGATCGTCCATGAAAATGGCAGCGATGCCCGGAAGAACTACCTCGTCACCATTACCGGGGATGTGATCGTCAACAAGGCGGACCTGACCGTTACTACCAAAGACGTGACCACGCCTTTTGGAACCGTGAAGTTCACTACATCCGGCGTGCAGGGGCTCACCAACGGGGACGCAAAGAATGTGTCCGACCTGAAGTTCAACTACGGGTCCTACGGGAACGCGTACCTGGACAACAATTCCTATACCAACGCGCCTGGGCGCTATGGGTTTAGCACGGAGACCACCAATCAGTATCTGGATTTCCTGAAGAACTACAACATTCTGGGCGGGGATGCTGCTGTGACCATCACCCCGGTGGACAAACCGGTGAAGCCGGACATCACACCGGAGAAACCCAATCCGGTGCCCGCAGGGAAAGGCGAAGTGGAAGAACCTTCCATGGACGATTTCCGTGGGGAAGAAGAACACCAGGACGGTGGACGGACCTGGTACCGGGAAAAGAAATCCATTCCCTTCTTCAAAGTGCTGGACGGCAAAGTGACCAACTACGGAACCTTTGACGTGGAAAGCATGCCGGATAAGGTGGAGATCACTCCCAGCGGCATACGGCTGCCGGAACCGGATCAGCCTAAGACCCAGCATCGGGAATACACCACCACCCTGACCCTGCCGGGCGGGGATGGAAGCTACCGGCTGGTGTACAACGGCGTCTCCTTCAACATCTATGCAGTGGATGCAGCAGCCCGCCAGCTGCTGGA
>SFHH01000042.1 GCA_004555735.1 Acidaminococcus fermentans | reverse complement strand
GGATCCGGTACTGCGGCTCCCTGCTGAAATATTCCTTTGCGGAAGCCAGCCAGAAAAAGGCCGTCCACATTGTGGACCTGGACGCCAAAGGGGATGTTTCCGTGGAAACCGTCCCCCTGACTGCCCCCCACGAACTGGCGGTGCTGAAGGGGGAATTCCGGGACCTTCTGGAAAACCCCCGTACCGACCATCTCCAGGACTATCTCCAGATCCAGCTGACGGACAGAGTGCCCATCCTGGATGCCAAGCACCGGCTGGAACAGGTGTACCCCCAGATCCTCCAGCTGGGCTATGAACGGCTCCAGCCCCTGGAAAAGGAAGAAACCGCCACCGCCCAGCGGAAGGGTCTTTCCACCGACGACCTGTTCCAGGCCTTTTTCCGGGAAGTCCAGGGCCGGGACCTGACGGAGAGAGAAAAAGCCCTGTTCCACCAGATCGCCGACGAAGTCAGCCAGGAAGGGAGGAATGCCTGATGCGTCCTCTGCAGCTTGTGATGAACGCCTTCGGCCCCTACGCCGGAGAGGAAGCCATTGATTTCACCCGGCTGGGGGACAACCGTTTCTTCCTGATCACCGGCCCCACCGGCAGCGGCAAGACCACCATCCTGGATGCCATCACCTTTGCCCTGTACGGCACGGCCAGCGGGGATCTCCGGGACAACCGTTCCCTGCGCAGCGACTATGCCACCCCGGACCGGAAGACGGAAGTCCGGTTCACCTTCCGGAACCAGGACCGGACCTATGAAGTGACCCGGACCCCAGAACAGGTGCTGAACAAACAGCGGGGTGAAGGGACCCGGACGGTGCCGGCGGGAGCCTCCTTGGTAGAGATCCTGCCAGAAGGAAAACGGAAAGTCCTGGGCACCGGCAACAGCTCCGTGACCCGGTCAGTGGAACAGCTCCTGGGCTTCCAGGCCCGGCAGTTCCGCCAGCTGATGGTACTGCCCCAGGGAGAATTCCGCCGGTTCCTGGTGGCCGATTCCAAAGAACGGAAGACCATCCTGGAAACCCTGTTCAAGACCGGCCAGTACAGTGCCCTGGAAGACGCCCTGGATGCCCGGGCCAAAATCCTGAAAAAACAGCATGAGGAATGTCGGCAGAAATACCAGCTGCTCCTGGAAAGTGCCGGAACCGACAGCCCCGCCGCCCTAAAAGAACGTATCCAGGAAGAAAAGCAGCAGGCCAAAGACCTGGAAGCCCAGGCCGCCCAGGCCCAGAAAGCCGCCTCCGCCGCCCTGGAAGCCCTCCAGCAGGGACAGCAGCTGGCTTACACCTTCCAGCGCTGGCAGGAAGGCCAGAAACGGAAGAAAGCCCTGGCCGCCCAGGCGGAGACCATCCGGGACCTGCAGCAGAAGATCCGGTGGCTGGACGAAGCCCTGAAGCTCCACCCCATCTACGACCGAACCCGGAAAGCCAAGGCCCAGCTGGACACCGCCCAGGACTTGCTCCAGAAAGCCCGGGAGGCCCTCCAGGCCGCCCAGGAGCAACTCCGGCAGCAGCTGGCTTCCGCTACAGAAACCAACACCCATGCTCTTCAGGAGCAGGTAGCCCAGGTTCGGGAACAGCTGGCCCGGATGACCGCCGTCTCCGGGGAAACGGTGCGCCTGGCCCAGACCCTGGTCCCCGGGAAGCCCTGCCCGGTGTGCGGTTCCCTGGACCATCCCCATCCTGCCACCCAGACCCGCCAGGCCCAGGAGGAACTGGCCCGGAAGACCCGTGCCATGGAAAGCCAGATCGCCCAGCTGAACCGGAAGCAGAAGGCCCTGGAAAAAGCCCAGAAAGAAGCGGACCAGGCCGCCGGCTCCTGCCAGACCGCCGAAGAGAACCTAACCTCCGCCCAACAGGCCTTTGAGGCGGACCGGGAGGCTTACAAGACCGCCCTGGATCAGTCCCCCTTCCCGGATCAGCACACCTTCGTGGCGGCCCACAAGGCCCTGGCCAGCAAGCCCCAGTGGCAGGAACAGGTGGACCGGTACCGGCAGCAGGCGGACAATCTCCAGGGGGAACTGAAGATTTTGGCCGACCAGCTGAAGGACAAGACCCCGCCAGACCTGGCGCCTCTCCAGGAAGCTGTCCGGCAGACCGGCAGTACCGCCCACACCCTAGCCACCCGGACCGGTGCCCTCCAGGAAACCCTCCGTCGGGAAGAAGCCGCCTTGAAACAGCTGGAAAAACTAGAAAAGGAACTGGACCGGCTCCAGGAAGCCTACGGGCCCATCGGTCTCCTGGCCTCCACCGCCAAAGGGGACAACAGCCGGAAACTGACCTTCTCCTCCTTTGTGCTCCAGGCCGTCCTGGACGATGTGCTCCAGACTGCCAACCTGAGGCTGGGCAAGATCAGCCAGGGCCGCTACAGCCTATACCGGAGCCAGGACATCGTGGATGCCCGGAAGGAACAGGGGCTGGGGCTGGAAATCATGGACGCCTTCACCGGCCAGACCCGGGCAGTGACCACCCTGTCCGGGGGAGAGATTTTCTTCACTTCCCTCTCCCTGGCCCTGGGACTGTCCGATGTGCTGGAATCCTACGCCGGAGGCCTGCACCTGGACACCATCCTGGTGGACGAAGGATTCGGTTCCCTGGATCCGGAAACCCTGGACAGCGCCATCAGTGCCCTGCTGGAACTCCAGAAAGGAGGACGTCTGGTAGGGATCATCTCCCACGTGGCCGAGCTGAAAGAAAGGATCTCCGCTCAGCTGGAAATCATTCCTACCAATCAAGGGAGCACGACCCGGTTCAGGGTATGAAAAAAGGGGGTGTGAAAAAATTCATACCCCCCTCATCTCCGGATCCCAGATGATCTTGTGGAGCTGGACCTGGACTCGGACCTGAGCCAGCTGGTGGTCCCGGACGAATTCCACCAGTTCTTTGGGCTCGATGGCTCCATACACCGGGGACACGTACACCTGGCTCCGGAGGGTGTACTCCCGGAGCACCCGGGCCATGTCCTCCAGATCTTCCCGGCTGCCCACCACGAACTTCACCACATCATCTCCGGTGAGCTGAGTGAGATTTTCCATCCGCATCCGTCCCCGCATCCCAGAAGAGGGAGATTTCACATCCATGGTGTAGAACAGGCCCTTGGGCCGCTCCTCCAGCAAGGGTACCGCCCCGTTGGTCTCGATGTTCACTTCATAGCCTTCCCGAGACAGGGTCCGGCACAGGCTGTCCAGGGGCTGGAGCAATGGTTCCCCTCCGGTTAGGGTCACCTTTTTCCAGGGATAACGGCGGATCCGTTCCAGCAATGCTTCATCTGTCAGGGATTCCCCGGCGTCGGCCGGTTCCAGGGCATAGCCGGTGTCACAGTAGCTGCACCGCAGGTTACACCCGGCAAACCGGACAAATACGGCCATATAGCCAGTGCGTTTCCCCTCCCCTTCAATGGAGTCGAACAGCTCCACTACAGGAAATGTTTCAGTCTTCATAAATGGCCACATTCCCTTCCGATTCCTGGACGGAAACCCGGGTGCAGAAGGGGATCTGGTCATGGATCCATTTGGCAATGTTTTCCGCCGTAGGATTGGTTTTCACAATATCATTGATGAAGGCATGGTCCAGCTTCATCACCACATCCTTGATGTGGGTAAAATCCACCACCATCCCGTTTTCATCCAGTTCTTCCCGCCGGCAGGTCACGTCGATGATCCAGTTGTGCCCATGGAGATGGGTGCATTTGCTTTCGTAAGGCAGCTGGAGGCAGTGGGCCCCGCTGACTTCCATCCGTTTGGTTACCGTATACATGATCAATCCTCCAGTGCCGGGTCTTTGACCCCGTTGGCGGCAAAAGCCCGGGCCCGGTCGATGCAGGTGCCGCAGGTGCCGCAGGGTTTGTCCCCGCCTTCATAACAGCTCCAGGTCAGTTCATAGGGAGTATGGAGCTCCAACCCCCGTTTCACCACGCCGGCTTTGCTGCAGCTGGCAAAAGGCGCCACAATATGGCACTGGTTGTAAGTGCCCAGGGAAATGGCTTGACCCATGGCGCCGATGAAGGTTTCGCTGCAGTCCGCATAGGCGTTCCCCGCCGCGTCGTCTGCATGGGCCCCGATAAAGATAGACACATCGTCCTTTTCGTAGATGCTCATGGCCAAACTGGCCACCGCTGACAGCATGAGCCCGTTCCGGAAGGGCACATAGGTGGATACCTTCCCTTCCCCGTTTTCCGCAATCTGCTGTTCATAACTTTTGTGGACGATTTTTTCCGTAGAATGGTCCAGGAGAGAGCAATTGGAGTACTGGAAGATCTTGGACAGGTCCAGTTCATAATGGGGCAGACCGTAGTAGTCCGCCACTTTCCGGGCGCATTCCAGCTCCTTCCGGTGCTTCTGGCCGTAAAAAATGGATACGGTGGAAACGTTTTCTTTGCCGAATTCTTCCACTGCCACAGAAACGCAGGTGGTAGAATCCACCCCGCCGCTGGACAGCACCAGGGCTTTCTTATTCATGGACAAAGGCCTCCATTCTCCGCTGGGCCATGTCTTTGTAGTCCGGCTGGTAATACACCGCAAAAGGCAGGATGCTGATGCCGCCCCGGGGATTGAAATAGCCGGCCACTTCCAGGTATTTTGGCTGGAGCAGCTTCACCAGGTCATTTTTGATGATGTTCACGCAGTCTTCGTGGAAGTCCCCATTGTTCCGGAAGGAAAACAGATACAGCTTCAGGGATTTGCTTTCCACCAGCTTGTGGTCCGGGATGTAGCTGATCACGATCCGGCCGAAATCCGGCTGGCCAGTTTTGGGGCAGAGGCTGGTGAATTCCGGGCAGTTCAGCTTCACCATGTAGGGGGCTTCCTCATGTTTGTTGGGGAAGGATTCCAGCACTTCCGGGGCATAGGTGTTCTGGTACACCGTATGGCCGCTGCCCAGTTCGGTCACGCCGCGCAGTTCTTCTTCAGTTCTCATCGTTCATTCCTCCAAAAAGTACAGTTCTGGAAAGATCCGCAGCCGGAAAAAACAGTTCCGTGCAGACTCACAAATTTAAATTATATCGTATCTTGGACCAAAAAGAAAGATGGGGACCCAATCCGTTGATAAAGTAGGGAGTTATCCACGTTTTCGTGGATAACTCCCTACTTTATCAATATTTAACCACCCAAACTTCTCAGCCCAGGTGTTTTTCCAGGCCCAGCACAGCCAGCCGCACGCAGTCATCGCAGGAACAGAGCATCTTCCCGGTACCTACGCCTTTCAGGTCCTTACAGATGGTGGCACCGGCTTTTTCCTTGAATTCCTGAAGGATATCTTTCATTACCAATTTGGGTTCCCGGCCGCTTTTGTCCAGGAGGCCCAGCACCATTGCCACTCCCGTCAGTGCCCCGCAGGTGGCTTCCATACCGCCCATGCCGGAACCGAAAGCGGCCCCCAGGGCCCGGAGTTCTTCCGTGGATTTCCCCAATCTGTCCTGATAAGCCAGGATCAGCGCCTGGGCACAGTTATTATGTACTCCGGCAGCATGTTTCAGGGCTACAGCCTGTTCCGCCCGCGTTGTTGTTTCTATCATTGGATTAGCTCCCCCTCACAAAATACTGTATCTATTATACTAATTCTGCTCCGCAGGAACAACTACATCCCGCAGCCGTTCATTTCAGATTCCACAGTTCCTGCGATTTCTCTGTTCCTGGGCCCAGCTCCGGCGGCTCCGGGGTGCTCCCAACACCAGGGTCCAGAGCATCCCCTGGCGCAGGCCTCCGGACAGGGCCGGATGCCGGACTGATCCCGGCCGTCTTTCCCGGATTTCCGCCACCTGAGGTGCCACAGTGGGCTTCAGGTCCTGGATTTCTTCCACCAGATCACTGCGCACCGGTTTCACTGTAGGCTGGAGAGGAGATCCTTTGGAATACGGTACCTGTGCCTCCTCACAGACAAAGGGACCAGGATCCCTCCGAGGAGCCGGAGGAGGCACCTTTTTCAGCGGTCGCTTTTTCTTTTTCAGCATTTGAGTCCCCAATAGGAACAAGATCCATACCAGGAACAGCAGCAGATCACTTCTCATGATGGCCTCCCGTTATTTTTCCGATTTCCGGGTAGCCGGCAGTTCATCCTGCTGGGGCGTCACCAAACTTTCCCGCATTTTCGTATCGGCCATCAGGTTCTTCAGCTGGTAATAATCCATGGCCCCCAGATGGCCTTCCCGCAGGGCCTGGGCCAAGGCTTCCGGCACCTGAGCCTGGGCTTCTACCACCTTAGCCTGCATTTCCTGGGTATAAGCCCGCATCTCCTGTTCCTTGGCCACAGCCATAGCCCGTCGTTCTTCCGCTTTGGCCTGGGCGATGTTCTTGTCCGCTTCCGCCTGATCCGTCATCAGCTGGGCCCCGATGTTCCGCCCTACATCCACATCGGCGATGTCGATGGACAGGATCTCGAATGCAGAGCCTGCATCCAGTCCCTTGCTCAGGACGGTCCGGGAAATGTGATCCGGGTTTTCCAAAACATCCGTGTGTTCTTCCGAAGAGCCTACAGTGGTGACGATGCCTTCCCCTACCCGGGCGATGATGGTGCTCTCCCCGGCACCGCCCACCAGCCGGTCGATATTGGCCCGTACCGTGACCCGGGCCCGTACCTTCAGCTCGATGCCGTTCTTGGCCACGGCCGAAATCAGCGGGGTCTCGATGACTTTGGGGTTGACGCTCATCTGGACAGCTTCCAACACATCACGGCCTGCCAGATCGATGGCCGCCGCCCGTTCAAAAGTCAAAGGGATGGCCGCCCGTTCTGCCGCGATCAAGGCATCCACCACCCTGTCCACGTCACCGCCGGCCAGGTAATGGGCTTCCAGCTGATCCACGTTCACTTCCAGCCCTGCCTTATTGGCTTTCACCAGAGGCAGGATGATCTTAGAAGGGACGACCCGGCGCAGCCGCATCCCCACCAGGGTAAAGATATGGACATTGACCCCAGCAGCCATAGCAGAGATCCACAGGCCCAGGGGGACGAAATGCAGGAACAGGATGATGATGACCAGGATGGCCACCAGGAATACCGTGCTGCCTAAAATTGCAATCATATTTTTTCCTCCTTTCGGACTACGGTCCGACCGCCGGTCACAGCCACCACCCGGACAGCTGTCCCCGGTTCATAGAATTCGCCTTCGGTGATCACATCCACCAGTTCTCCATCGATCAGGGCCCGGCCGGAAGGACGGAGTACCGTCTGAGCCACGCCGGTTTTCCCCAACAGGTCTTTCCGTTCCGCATTGCCCGTATAGCCTCGAGCTGCCGTGAAACGGAGATGGAGAGTCACTTGGCGTCCCAGCCAGCTTCCCGGTCCCTGACGGATCAGCCACCATCCCAGCAGCACCAGTACCAACAGCAGACCGCCCACCAGGGCCGCTGCCTGAGCCGTAGCTCCCAGGAAGAAATACAGGGAACCCAGAAGACACAGGATGCCGCTGATGCCAAAGATCCCGAAACCGGGGATAAACCCCTCAATGATCAGCAGGACCGTCCCCACAAAAAACAGTTGGATTGCCATAGGATCCCCTCCTTTCCCAAAAATGAACAGGGATTGATGAATATATTCGAGATGGAAAGGAAAATCCCTGCTATTTGGGAGGGGGATGATTAGGGGGGTGTGTCTCCCTGCCCCAAAAACGCATATAAAAAAGACGATACAGCGTTACGCGTGTATCGTCTTCTTTTGTGGTGGGCGCTAACAGGATCGAACTGCTGACATTCTGCTTGTAAGGCAGACGCTCTCCCAGCTGAGCTAAGCGCCCATAAGTTGGTGACCGGAGGGGGAATCGAACCCCCGATACCGCCGTGAAAGGGCGGTGTCTTAACCGCTTGACCATCCGGCCAAAAAAAATGGTGATCCGCCAGAGGATCGAACTCTGGACACCCTGATTAAGAGTCAGGTGCTCTACCAGCTGAGCTAGCGGACCATCATGTCGTTGGCTTCATCAACCGTCGACTATGTTAGTATACAAGATTCTTCCGAATTTGGCAACCCCTTTTTTGAAAAAATATCTACTTTTTTCTGCTGAGCCAGCGATGGGCTGCCTTCAGCACCTGCTCCACGGTCAGGTCCCGCATACAGCGCATGTCGTCGCAATGGTGCTTCATTCCCTTGCGGCAGCCATCGCAGGGAGGATCCGCCCGAACGATAGAGGCCAGTCTGGTATAGGGTCCATACAGCTCCGGATGGCTGGGTCCATACATGGCCACAATGGGCACCTTCTGGCTGATAGCCACGTGCATGGGGCCGCTGTCATTGGTGATGATCAGGCTGCACCGGCTCATGGCCGCTGCCAATTCTCCCAGAGAAAACTTTCCCGTAGCCACCATGGGTTTGCTCTTCATGAAGGAAACCGCTTCCCGGACCATCTCCTCATCCATGGGTCCCCCGAAGAATACCGTCCGGCAACCTTCTTTCGCCAGGGTATCCGCCACCTGGGCAAACCGTTCCGGGGCCCACCGTTTGGTCACCACGGCACTGCCGATGTTGAACCCCACCACTTTCTCTCCCGGCTGGAGATCCTGGGCTGCCCAAAAAGCTTCTGCCTTCGCCCTGTGCTCCGGCCCCGGGAACACTTCCAACCCGTTGTGCTGGGGATGTTCCACCCCGATCCGCTTCAGCACTTCCAGGTACATATCCGCTGCATGGATCTTCCGGTTCAGCTTCAGCCAGGGATGGAAGAATCCCCGGAAGAGAAAATGGGACGCCCCCACTTTGACCGGCACCACCGCCATGGCATCGATGAAAGAACAGCGTTCATTGGGATGCAGATTGATCAGCACATCGAAATGGGCGTCAGTGATCCTCCGGCTCATGGCCCACAGGGCCCGGAGATTGTTGTCCTTCCCTTTTTTATCGATGGTCCACACATGGTCGATATTGGGATTGTATTCCACGATTTCCTTCAGTTTCTCATCCACCAGATAGGTGATCTCCGCTCCGGGAGCCGCCTTCCGCAGCGCATGGAGGAAGGGTGTGGTGAGCACCAGATCCCCCAAGTGCATCAGGAATGTCACGATGATCTTTTTCCCTGCCAGTTCAGTCACAGTCTCTCCCCTCCTTCTCTTTGCACAGCTGATAGACCTGATCCGGAGTCACTGCTCCCATACAGTTCCAGTGGCCGCAGTGCTTTTTCAGGCAGCCGGCACACGGTACTGGGCTCACCAGCACCGTGGCCCGGGGATTGCCATAGGGGCCCGTCCGGTATGGCCGGGTAGGTCCATAGATGGTCACCAGGGGCTTCTGGAGCGCCGTGGCAATGTGGAGTGGCCCGGTATCCCCGCTCACATAGCACCGGGCTTCTTTGATCAGGGCCCCCAGTTCCCGGAGACTGGTCCGGCCGATCCAGTCCAGCAGACGGGGTTCCTGCCCCACCATTTCCCGGATCTTTTCTCCCAGGGGCGCATCTTCCGGACCCCCGGCCAATACCACCCAAGTCCCGTCCTGGAGGAACTTCCGGGCCAGGGCTGCATAGTGTTCCAAAGGCCACCGCTTGGTTTCCCACCGGGCCCCGGGCACCAGCACTGCATAGGGCAGGATCCTTCCTTCCGCCATCCCGGCTTCCTGGAGCCGCTGGCGGATGGTCTTTCTCTCTTCGGTGAGAGCCGGCATGGGATAGGTGATCTTCTCAACCTTTGCTCCCAGATACCGGGCCACATCCAGATACCGTTCGATCACATGGTCGTGGGCATGGGTCCCCACGATAGGCCGGGAAACAAGCCGGCTCCCTTCCCGCATCTCACAGTAGCCGATCCGGTTGAGACAGCCAGTGAGCCAGGCCATCACGGCACTTTTGAACAGGCCCTGGAGATCGATCACTAGGTCGAACTTCTTAGACCGGAGCATGGCTCGAATTTCCCGGAGCGTCCGCCATTTTTCGCACCAGCCCATTTTCCCGAAGGCCTTCTTGTCGAAATACAGCACTTCGTCGATGATGGGCGGTTCCGGCACGAAGGCGCTGAACTGGGGATGGACCAGCCAGCTGATCCGGCTGTCCGGAAAGGTTTCCCGGAGAGCCGCCGCAAAGGGCAGGGCATGGATCACATCTCCCAGGGAACTCATTTTGATGATCAGGATGTTCTGGTAGATCACTTTCTCCCCTCCTGCCTGGCCAACACCTGCCGGACAAATGCCAGCAGATCCGTCCCTGTGAACCGGTAGCCCGGTATCCCCGCTGCCAGGGCCGCCTCCACGTCACTTTCCTTGTCCCCGATCAGGAAGGATCCTTCCCGGTCCAGCCCATGCTCTTCCATAGCCTGCAGGATCATCCCCGGTTTGGGCTTCCGGCAGCAGCAGGCCACGGTCAGTTCCGGGATCACCCCTTTGGTGGGATGATGGGGACAGAAATAGAAGCCGTCGATCTGGCCGCCGGCTTTCCTGATTTCTTCCGCCATATAGGCATGGAGATGCTCCATGTCCTTTTGGGTGTAGTAGCCCCGGGCGATGCCGCTCTGGTTGGTCACCACATACACCTGATAGCCCCGGCGGACCAAGGCGGCCACGGCCTCTCTGGCCCCGGCCACCCATTCCACCTGGTTAGGACGGTAAATATAGCCTTTATCGATGTCCAGGACCCCGTCCCGGTCCAGGAACACCGCTTTTTCCCCTGTCTTCATGCCTTGTAATAGCCGTCAGAATCCTGGAGCACCTGGCAGTATTCCTTCACCGCCTGGCTGAAATCCGTGAAGCCGTCCGTATACCCGGCCGCCAGCAGCTTCGTCGTATCCGCTTGGGTATAGCTCTGGTATTTTCCTTTCAGCACTTCCGGGAAAGGCACATAAACCAATTCGCCGCTGCCAAAGAATTCCAGTACGGCTTTGGCCATGTCGTTGAAAGTATGGGCATGGCCGGTTCCCAGATTAAAGACCCCTTTCCGTTCCGGATGCTGCCAGAAATCGAACAGGACCTTCACTACATCTTTCACATAGATGAAGTCCCGGGTCTGTTCTCCCGGCCCATAACCGTCGTACGCTCCGAACAGCTTCACCTTGTGTTCTGCCTGCCACTGGAGGAACATCTGGCGCACCATGGAAGCCATTTTCCCCTTGTGGTTCTCCTGGGGCCCGAACACATTGAAATACCGGAACCCGGCAATCTGGCTCTCCGCCTTGTCAAAATATCGGCGGGCATAATTGTCGAAGAACAGCTTGGAGAAGGCGTATACGTTCAGTGCCTCTTCACAGGCCGGCTCTTCCCGGAAGCCGTTTTTCCCGCTGCCGTAAGTGGAAGCAGAGGAAGCATACAGGAACTGGATCCGCCGGTCCAGGGCAAAGTGCATGAGGGTCTTGGTATATTCAAAGTTATTTTCCATCATGTATTTGCCATTGTATTCCATGGTATCGGAGCAGGCCCCTTCATGGAAGATCACTTCAATGGGTTCGTGGTCGAACTTCCCATCCCGGACCCGCTGGATGAAGTCCACCTTATCCAGATAATCCATAACCTTCAGGCCCTGGATGTTCTTGAACTTCACCATATTGGTCAGATTGTCCACCACCAGGATGTCATCCCGGCCCTGTTCATTCAGACCCTTGACGATATTGCTGCCAATAAAACCGGCACCTCCGGTTACAATGATCATAATTTGCCCTCCTTGACCAGTTCAGCGATTTTCCGGATCACTCCGGTAGTGGAATACCCTTCCTTGAAGGGCAGGATCTCCACCCGCCCGGCATACTCCCGTCCAGCCACTTCTTCCGGTTTATAGTCCCCGCCTTTTACCAGGATATCCGGACGGATCCGCCGGATCAATTCCGTGGGCGTATCCTCCCCGAAGAGGACCACGGCATCCACACAGGCTAAAGCCGCCAGGAGCCTTGCCCGGTCATTTTCCTGGTTCAGGGGACGGGTCTGCCCTTTCAGCCGTTTTACCGAAGCATCGGTGTTGACGCCCACGATCAGGTGCTGTCCCAGCCGGGACGCCTGTTCCAGGTAGGTGACATGGCCCGTATGGAGGATGTCGAAACAACCATTGGTAAAGACAATCTTTTCTCCTGCAGCCTGCCAGGTCCGGGCCAGGCTGGTCACTTCGTCCCAGTTCAGGGGCCGGTAATCCCGTCCTTCCCGTTCCTCACTGGCCAACACCTCTCGGAGCAGTTCCTCTCGGTGCACCGGATAGGTCCCCACTTTGGAAACCACGATCCCCGCTGCCTTGTTGGACAGCTTCAAGGCTTCTCCCAGAGAAAGGCCGCCCGCTACGGATGCCAGCAGCACAGCCGCTACCGTATCCCCAGCCCCGGATACATCGAACACATCCCGGGCCGTAGCCGCTTCGGTGATCACTTCTTTCCGGTTGATCAGGGACACCCCTTTTTCCGAACGGGTCACCACCACGTTCTTGATCTGGAAGTTATCACGGGCCTTGGCCGCCAGTTCCACCAGCGGTTCCGTTTCATTAGGGACCACTTTGCCCCCGGCTTCGCACATTTCCTTCACATTGGGGGTGATGAAATCGCAGCCGGCATACTTCCGCCAGTCCGCCCCTTTAGGATCCACCAGCACCGGCACCTGGGCACTGTGGGCCAGGTCGATCACCGTCTGGCAGAAATGGTCCGAGCAGACCCCCTTGGCATAGTCACTGAGGGCAATGCCGTCCAGGCCTTCCTGGAGCCGTTTCTGCAGCCAGTCCAGCAGCTGCCGTTCTTCTTCCGGTTCCAGATCCCCCGGCTCTTCGAAATCCAGCCGGAGCATCTGCTGCCGGGCACCGATGATCCGCATCTTGGTAATGGTGCTGCGGCCCGGCATGGGCAAAAGCCCACTGGAATCGATGCCTGCTGCTGCCATTTTCTTTTCCAGAGCATCCCGGTGCGCATCCAGCCCAGTGACCCCGGCCACATACACTTTTACGCCCAATCCCGCCAGGTTAGCTGCCACGTTGCCGGCGCCTCCCAGGACGCTTTCCATCCGGCGCACCCGGTTCACGGGCACCGGCGCTTCCGGAGAGATCCGTTTCACTTCCCCGTACACATACCGGTCCAGCATCACATCCCCGATCACTGCGATCCGCAGTCTCTGGATGTCTTCCGTCAGGAATTGGATACTTTGGGTATTACGCATAGTCTTCCACCAGCTCACAAATGATATGTCCCATGATTTCATGGATTTCCTGGGCCCGGGCCGTATTCACCGACGGCACGTCCAGCAGTACGTCACAGAGATCCGCCATCTTGCCACCGCCTTTGGCCGTAAAACCGATGA
>SFHH01000041.1 GCA_004555735.1 Acidaminococcus fermentans | reverse complement strand
TGATCTTCAACGGGAATTGGGGTGCCGTAGAATTTGCGGAATGTCTGGGAGGAGAACTTGCTGAAAAAAAGATCATCCTGGGAGAGACGGGGGCACAGATCTTTGCTGCTTCTCTCAAAACGACGGGGCAGAGCTATTTGAAATCCTTGAAGAAAGCCGTCGATTTCAGTACCTACCCGGCTTCCTGTGCAGAAGCAGTCAGCACCGAACTGTCTACAGTATTTCCCCAGCTGCACCCAGTGGGCAATGTGCTGGAAACCTCTTTGAATATGTCGAACCCGGTGGCCCACTGTCCTTTGGACCTGTTCAATCTGGCAGATATCGACGCCGGGGTGGAAAAATTGATGTTTGCTTCAGAATATACCTCTCCCAGGGGAGTTGCCTACACGGAACAGGTGGATCGGGAACGTCTTGCCGTACTGCAAAGGATCGGCGTCAAAGGCCAGAGCCTGCTGCAGCTGTTCAATAAATCCTGGCAGAGCGCTTATACGGATCTCTACACCGCGTTCAAGAAAATCAAAAGCTATCAGACGGCCAAATCACCCACCGATTTTGCGTCCCGCCATTTTACAGAAGATATCCCCTTCGGCATCCTGCCGATCCAGAAACTGGCCCAAAGACATGGGGTAGAAACGCCCTATATCGATGCCATGCTGAACCTGTATCAGCTGGTACTGGGAGATGGATTCGGCCGGGGAGAACCGGATCTGGCTGGGGTAGATTTGAAAAAGTATATGGAATAGGAAAAGGGCTGTGGAACAAAGCCGATAAGGTCGGTCTGAAATCTTATAGCATGAGCTGTTTTTCCATAAAAAAGGGGGTGTTGCATATGCAACACCTCCAACCTAAAGAAGTCCATGCAATTTTCCCAGTTCTTGGATCTGATCCAGGGAGTAGTGGGTGATCCGGGAAATGGTTTCCATAGGTATCTTTTCTTTCAGCATGCCCAGGATGTTGGCTTCCCGTTCCATTTGACGGCCTTCCAGTTTTCCTTCCTGGCGGCCTTTCTGCATGCCCTTTTGCATGCCTTTTTCCATTCCTTCCTCCAGGAGGGATTGTCCGTATGTACACATGGTGTCCGCCTCCTTCTTCATTTCAACGGTCATGGGAATGTTGTATTCCCGTTCCAGGATTTTCCGTTTTTCTTCGGGTTCCATTTCCGGTGTCAGCAGTACGCTCAGGAGTTTCAGGATCCCCTTCCGGGGGCTTTCATGGTTCCCCAATCCAAGGACTGCCACCGTTTCCATATCATACTCCATTTTATCATATTTCCCCGCACCGACCAAAGATTTTGGCTCCAGGGAAAATACCGTCATGGTATTCTGCCAGGCTTTGGGGACTTTGATACAGATCCAGATGGAATAGACCTTTTCCAGTTTTCCGTAGTCGTCTCCGAAGAACACAGTTCCTTTCTGCCGGGAAATCAGCCGGCTGGAATAGTATATGGCCCGTTTTAGCAGGGGATACACTGGCTTCCAGCGGTTCTGGTTTTCCACGTTGACGATGATCTGACAGGGTTCGTTGGTCCTGGGCAAACGGGAAGTGAACAGGATGTCGTATAGAACGACACCTTCCGTCACACTCTTATCGGCTGTGCTGTCTCCCACAATCTTGCCGGGTTCTTGGCTCTTCACGTCCTGGTCCACTGCAACGGTCCGGATCTGTGGGCTGTCCTCCAGGCAGTCCTCCAGGCAGTCCATGATTTCCTCAATGGAACAGGCCTGGTAGTCTTTCACCGTATCCCGTAGCAGCCAGGCCAGGATGGGTTTGTTGGCCAGGAGCCGGCAGCAGGCAGTGTCGAACCGTTCAATCATGGAATAACTAGTGAGTTCCTGGGCGATGATGGTTTCTTTCTGCAATTCGTCACCTTCTTGTGCTGTATTTGTAAGGGTCATATGTCCAATATAATATAGTATTCTGCAAATTCAATAGGGGAGGCAATTATCGGGAAGTTTACCGGCATGAATGGGAGTTTGGGGCCTGAAAAGAAGTCAGAAACGGCCCCAAGGGGCCTCGAGACGTCAGAGTCAGCTTTTGTTCGGTTAAGCAGCAAGTCTGATTTGCTTATGGCGGGTCAATCTGACGTCTGACATCTGAAAGACCCGTAAGGGCCAGGCTGACGTCTTAAATCTGGCATCTGAAAGGTCCGAAAGGGCCGGTCTGCCGTCTGCTTTTCTCACAACACCCCACTGCTATCCGTAGTCGTAATATACTTGGCCGGGATGGGGGTGTCCAGGTGGTAGAGGATGGTGATGGGCTGGCTGCCGCTCCAGCTGGATAACTGGGCGGTCCCCAGGAAGGTGTAATTCTGGGATGTGCCCTGGGCGTCTTTTTTCTGTTCGCGGACGAACAGCAGCACAATATTTCCTTTTTCCCGCTGGTGGATGTACCGCTGCCCGGTGGGGGAATCGGGGGTGGTGGCGTTCTGGCTCTGCCAGTGGAACAGGCGGTCGTTGATGGAATAATCTTCGTACCGGGTGGATTCGGAGAATTCTTTTTCAGATTTGTTCAAGGTGACCAGGAACACGTCCGTATCCCGAGTGACGATCTGGCTGTTTTCTCGGTGCAGGTATTTCACCCCTTCCCGGACGCTATTGGGTTTGGCCAGGCCCAGGGCCGCGAAGATCTGGTCCCGGGAATAATTGCAGTATACTTCCAGGGCGCAGGGATAGGGCAAACGGGGTTTTTGGGGCAGCACGGTGAACCGGTCAAATTGGAAAGCCAATACCGACTGGATCTCCCGGACTAGTTCCGGGTCTTTTTTCCACAGGGTCACCGCTTCCCAGGGGTCAGCAAGACCGGCCTCCTGCCAATCTTTGCTCCACAGGGTAAACTGCCACATCCGCAGGTATTGCTTGGCCATAGGCTCTAGGGCAGCAGGGTGAATGTTTTTCTGGAAGGCCTGTTGCAAAAATCCCAGCCAATGGGGGGAATCCATACCCAACAACCGGGGCAGGGCCCGTTCCAATACTTTTTCTTCCGGTGTTTCCACAAAATCCGGGATTACCTGGGCCTGGGCACACAGCCGGGCATAAGTCCGCTTGCCATTGTAAAAGACTTCAGGCTTAATATTAGCGGCTTTCAGGAATTGAGCCAGAGTGGGAACCTGGTGGCCGGTGGCTTCGTACAGGTCCCGGATACATTCCTGGTAGAAGGCATCCCCCCGCAGCCGGGAGCGAATGTTTTCCAAAATCCGTTTCTGAGCGATTTCTTCCAGCTGGATGGAACAGCCTTTGGGTACGTGGGGGAACCCTTCCTTCACTTCCCGGGGGACGGAAACGGTCTCCCGTCCCACTAGGGCCTGGAACCGGCTGGCAAAATCGTATTTTCGATTGGCTTGGGCTACAAAGTCCAGGACGGTCAGGCAATCTTTTCCCTGGTCCAGGCGCAGCCCCCGGCCCAGCTGCTGGAGGAACACTGTCATACTGTTAGTGGGGCGTAAAAACAGGATGGTGTTGATACAGGGAATGTCCACCCCTTCGTTGAACAGGTCCACCACAAACAAAAAGGTCAGGGTCCCGCTTTCCAGCTTCTGCCGGGCACTTTGCCGGTCTTCTTCGGAAGAATGGGCATCCAGGGCCAGGGAGGGGATTCCTTTGTCATTGAAATAGTCCGCCATAAAATGGGCATGGTCCTGGGAGACGCAAAATCCCACTCCGTGGATGCTTTGCCAGTCTGCGGTGTAGCGTTCCACAGCCTGGAGAATGGCTTGGGCCCGGTTGTTGGAGGTATGGGATTCCATCACGTACAGATTGGTCAGGGCGCCTGTATCGTAATGGCCGTTGGTCCATTTCACATGGGACAGATCCACCGTGTCCGCCACCCCGAAATAATGGAAAGGAGACAGCAGCCGCCGTTCAATGGCTGCTGGGAGACGGATTTCCGCAGCAATATGGTCATCGAACCAGTGAAGGATATCTTTCCCATCCATCCGTTCAGGAGTCGCTGTCAGCCCCAGCAGGATTTTCGGCTGGAACCAGTGGAGCAGTTTCTGGTAGGATTGGGCTGCCGAATGGTGGAATTCGTCCACAATGATCATATCGTAAAAATCCGCTGCTACATGGTCCCACAGGGCCAAGCTGTTGCAGGTCTGGATGGACATGAACACATGATCCAGGTGCTCCGGACGGCTGCCTGCCACCGCCAGGTCGCCAAAATTGGGGTCCTTCAACACCTGCCGGAAACAGGAAAGGCTCTGCTCCAGGATTTCTTTCCGATGGGCGATGAACAGTAACCGGGCCCCTTCCGGACGGCTGGCAGCAAAACGCCGGTAATCAAAGGCGGAAATGGCTGTTTTCCCCGTTCCTGTAGCGGCTACAATCAGGTTATGCCAGCGACCTCGTTCCTTCCGTTCCACGTCCAGGGCGTCCAGGATCACCTGCTGGTAAGGGTAGGGACGAATGGTAAAAGAATAGGAAACTTGGCTGCCCTTGGCTGTTCCCTGATACCGCTGCTGGCGAATGGCTTCTTGGAGCTGGGGTAGGTCCTGGGAGGTATAGGGCTGAAAATCCGTGGAATGCCAATAGGTTTCGAAGGTGGCGTTCATTTTGGCCATGATTTCCGGCATGTCCTGCTGGGTCACCTTCATGTTCCATTCTAGGCCGTCGGCAATGGCCGCATGGGACAGGTTGGAAGAACCCACATAGGCCGTGGAATACCCGCTGTTCCGCTGGAACAGGTACGCCTTGGCGTGGAGTCGGGTTTCCTTCACATTATAGGAAATCCGGACTTCCGTATTGGGCAGCTGGGAGAGCAGTTCAATGGCCTTGGGATCCGTAGCTCCCATATAGGTGGTGGACAGGATCCGCAAATGGCCTCCTGCTGCTGTAAAGGTCCGTAAGTAAGGGAGAATCAGGGTAAGACCGGAAAATTTAATGAAGGAAACCAGAAAATCGATTCGGTCGCTGGAGGCAATTTCCCGTCGGAGTTCCGACACCATGGATACATCCTTCTGGCTATTGGTAAAAAGAAACGAATGGGACAGGGACGTAGCTGGGCGAGGACGATGTGTTTCTTTCAGATGGTTCAGCCGGTGCTGAAGTTCTAGCAACAGAAAATCCTCCCGGTCCACCTGGCTATCTGCAGTCAGGTCCGGGGCTTTTTCCGTAAGATAGTCGACCAGTCCATTGGTCAGGGCAAGTTCTTGTTCTAGCAGGCTATCCCCGCTCTGATCCGCCAGGTCCTTTAAACAAAGATGGACCAGCTTTCGGATATAGTCTGAAAGATAGCCCACGGCTTCTTGGGGATCTACCTTGTCAGAAATCGTAGCCCATATTTCCTGGTCGTCCAACGCTTGCTGCAGCTTCCGTCCCAGTCGTTGAGAAATGACTTTTTCATACAGTCCGTCTTTGTATTCGTCCATGGCCCGGCCTCCCTGTGATGATAGGGATATTATAGCATGGATGGGGGAGAGGCGGGGGAGAAGGCTTTGTAAAGAAATCAGACACGGACCAAGGGCCCTCGAGACATCAGGCGTCAGCTCTGTCCGGCCTGGCAGCAGGTCCATGCGGCTCATCGCCAACAAGCTGACGTCTGACATCTAATAGGTCCGCAGGGCCGGTCTGATGTCTTGTATCATTGCCCTTTTCCAATCCATTCTATGCTATAATATCTTCCAAACAAAGTGATCTATTTCTTTTCTTAAGGAGGGTTTGCTATGCTGGAAATTGGAACGGCTGCGCCGGATTTTACGCTTCCGGATCAAAATGGGGTCATGCATTCTTTGTCCGACTATCGGGGTCAGAAGGTAGTCCTGTATTTTTATCCCCGGGACAATACGACCGGCTGCACCAAACAGGCCTGTGCCTTTGGGGAGCTGTATCCCCAGTTCCAGGAGAAAGGGGCTGTAGTGCTGGGAGTCAGCAAGGATTCTGTGGCTTCCCATAAAAAGTTCGAAGAAAAATACGGCCTGCCTTTTACCCTGCTTTCTGATACGGAAAAAACCGTGCTCCAGGCCTATGATGTGTGGAAAGAAAAGAAACTGTACGGCAAGGTATCCATGGGTGTGGTGCGCAGCACGTATCTGATTGATGAACAGGGAATCATCGTCAAGGTCATGGGGAAAGTGAAACCAGCAGAGAATCCTGCCCAGATGCTGGAGGCGCTGGGATGAGGGTGATCATTTCCCCGGCCAAGAAAATGCAGGTGGATCTGGAATCGGGGTGCAGCTGCACCCTGCCTTCTTTCCTTCCGGAAACACGGAAACTGCTGACCTGGCTCAGGGGGCTTTCCTTTGAGCAGCTCCAGGCATTGTGGGCCTGCAGTCCGGCTCTGGCAGAGGAAAATTATGCACGGCTCCAGCAGATGGACCTGGACCAGGGTGTTACGCCGGCTTTGCTGGCCTATGAGGGGATCCAGTACCAGTACATGGCTCCTGCCGTGTTCGAAGATGGACAGATGGACTGGGTGGGAGAACGGGTCCGGATCCTTTCGGGCTTTTATGGAGTCCTGCGGCCTTTTGATGGCGTGGTGCCCTACCGGTTGGAAATGCAGGCCAAGGGAGCCCCGGAAGGGTTCCGGGACCTTTATGGATTTTGGGGGAATCGGCTGTACCGGGCCTGCCGGGATGAGGACGGAGTGATCATCGATCTGGCCTCCAAAGAATACAGCCAGGCAGTGGCGCCTTATCTGCAGCCAGGGGACCGGATAATCCAGGTGGTTTTCGGAGAACGGGAAGGAGACCGGGTGGTCCAGAAAGGGGTCTATGTGAAAATGGCCCGGGGAGAAATGGTCCGGTACCTGGCTGGAAAAGGAGCCACCAAGCCAGAGGACATGAAAGGGTTCTGCTGGAGTGGCTATGCCTGGAGTCCGGAACTGTCTCAGGAAAACAAGTATGTCTTTATCCGGCAGAAAGAAGAGAATTGAAAAGAAGTCTGACTTCTTAAAGCTGAGTTCTGAAGGGGTCGGTCTGACTTTGGAGTTTGCCTCATTTGAAAAAGACTGTCATTATGTGCAAAGAAGATGTTATGGATTAAAAAAAATGCAGATAGGGATTGTTAATCTATTTTGTAAAGATATATTATTTTTTTTAGAACAGTCAGATAGATTCAGTCTTGAAATGAGGTGTTTCCATGCAAGAACCATTGGAACGGGTCCGGCCCTGGCAGGAAGGAGTGGACCCAGAACATATCATCGATTTTTTGAATGCCTGTGAAAAGACGCAGCTGGAGATCCATGGCCTTATGATCGCCGTCCATGACCGGGTCATCTTCGAGGGGTACAGTGCCCCTTACAATGCCCCAACGCCCCATATCATGCATTCTTTTACCAAGACCCTGACCAATACGGCAGTAGGCCTGGCTTTCGGGGATGGACTGCTGCAGCTGGATGATCCGCTGCTGAAATACTTCCCGGAACTGGCCCAGGGTGCCAATGGGTATCTCCAGAAATGCACCCTCCGGGACCTTTTGACCATGCGGAACGGGCAGGAACGGTCCATCGGGGGCAATGCCTGGCTGCCGTTGAAGACCAGCTGGAAGGATGCGTATTTCCAGGTGCCTTTCGACAAGGAACCGGGCAAGACTTTCATGTATTCCAGCGGGAATTCCTATATCCTCTCTTACATCGTCCAGCAGATGGAGGGCAGGACGGCCCAGGACCTGTTCCAGGAACGGGTGGGCAGGAAGATCGGCATCAAAGACTTTCCTTGGATGAAGAGCCCGGAAGGAGTCTGTTCTGGGGGAACTGGAGCAGAAATGACGGTGGAGGACATGCTGCGGATCGGGCTGCTGTACCTCCACAAAGGCAAGTGGCAGGGAGAGCAGCTGTTGCCTGCTGCATGGGTGGACTATGCTTTCGGGTTCCGGGATCCCCTACCTTCTTTCGAGGGGAGACAGTACAATTTCCACTGGGAACGGAAGGATGGGCTGGATATCTGGGCGGCCAAAGGGATGTTCGACCAGATCTGCGGTGTCATCCCCAAGTATGATATGGTCTTTGCCATGACGGCAGCCGATGAATCCTACCAGGCAGAAGAACTGTTCCAGCGGGAAATCCTAGACCGGATGGGATCCCCTCGGAAAGAACCGGTTTCCCAGGGAGAAACGGCCATGGAAACAATCCTGCGGGAAAAGGGACTGCGGCTTTCCCTGCTGGACCAGGACCATTCGGTGAAGGACCATGTGGAACTGCCGGATACCTTGGTCTTCGAGCCGGAAGAGAATCAGGATGGAATCCGGTGCGTCCGGTTGGAGTTCGGGGAAAAGACTTTCCGTTTCGGCATGGAGGACGGCCGGGGAACCCATGAGATCCTCCATGGGATGGATCATTGGATCCAGGGGACCACCTCCATGACCGGTGCCTATCTCCATCATCAATATGAAAAAGAGGACCTCCAGGTCTGGGCAGAGGCCCATTGGCAAGATGCCAGGACCCTGCTGCTGAAATGGCGGTATCCGGGGATGCCCTTCTTCGACCAAGTGAAGATTTCCTTCCAAGAAAGACAAGTGCTCATCGACCGCTGGGTGAATATGAACTCCCAGGATACCTGCCGGCCTACGTTGGTGTTGAGGAAATGAAATAGAGGGTGTCGCACCGCATGTGCAACACCCTCTATTTCATTTCCTCATTCTTTTCTCATTCTCCCACATTGGGCAGCGGTCCGCCGCTGTTCCGTCTCTGCCACTGGTAGCCCAGGAGCAGGATGACGATACCGATCAGGTCGGTCATGCTGCCGGGGATGATCAGGCAGAGCCCGCCGATGAAGAAGGCTATCCGCTGGATGGCGTTCAGGGGATGCTGGCAGAAGCCGATCATGGCCAGGGACAGGCCCCACATGCCGATGATGGCGGTCACCATGGCCATGAGGATGGTGGGGGCGGTGGCGTTGATCATCAGCAGCTGGGGTGCCAATACGAAGATATAGGGTACCACGAAGGCGGCGATGGCCAGTTTCGCGGCGGTGACCCCTGTCTTCATGGGGTTGGCGCCGGCGATCCCGGCACCTGCATAGGCAGCCAGGGCTACAGGAGGCGTCACGTCAGCTACGATCCCGAAATAGAAGGCGAACATATGGGCGGCCAGCACAGGGACCTTCATCTGGACCAGGGCCGGAGCGGCGATGGTGGAGGTGATGACGTAGTTGGCGGTGGTGGGTACGCCCATGCCCAGGATCAGGGAGGTGATCATGGTGAAGAACATGGCCGGGAGCATCTGCCCGCCTGCCAGATCCAGCAGGGCGGTGGCCAGCTTCAGGCCCACACCGGTCTTGGTGACCACGCCGATGATGATGCCGGCAGAGGCACAGGCAATCAGCACACCTAGTACGGACTGGGCACCGCTGATCAGCCCGTCCACGAACTGTTTGAAGGTGATGCGGGTGTTCTTCCGCAGGCAGGCGCAGACGATGGTCAGGCCGATGGCGTACAGGGCAGCCCGCATGGGGGTGTACCCGGTGACCAGCAGATAGACGATAACGATCAGGGGAAGGGCCAGGTGGCCTTTTTCTTTCAGCAGGGGACCGAACTTGGGCAGTTCATCCCGGGGGGTCCCTTTCAGGCCGTATTTCTTCGCTTCATAATGGACGCTGAGCCAGATCCCAGTGTAATACAGAATGGCTGGGATCACAGCCGCCTTGACCACATCGATGTAGGGGACGCCTACGAATTCTGCCATCAGGAAGGCGGCGGCGCCCATGACCGGAGGCATCAGCTGACCGCCAGTGGAGGCAGCGGCTTCTACGGCTCCGGCAAAGGAAGGACGGTAGCCCAGCTTCTTCATCATGGGGATGGTGAAGGAACCGGTACCGGCTACGTTGGCCACGGAGGAACCGGATACGGTACCCATGAGGCCGGAAGAGAGCACAGCCACTTTAGCGGGCCCGCCTACGGCCCAGCCGGCCAGGGCGTTGGCAAAGTCAATGAAGAACTTGCCTAGGCCCGTGGCATCCAAATAAGCCCCGAACAGGATGAATAGGAAGATGAAGGTGGAGGAGACCCCCATGGGGACTCCGAAGATCCCTTCGGTGGTGAAGTACAGGTGGCTCACCAGTTCATCGAAAGAAACGCCTCTGTGAGCCAAGATCCCAGGCATATAGGGGCCCAGGAAGGCATAGGCCAGGAAGACCAGGGCCACGGTGAGCATGGGCCACCCAACGGTACGGCGGGTAGCTTCGAAGACCAAGAGGACGCCGATGACCCCGATCACGATATCCGTGGGGGTGTTCATCCCGGCCCGGGTGACCAGTTCTTTATAGTTGATCACCAGATACATGGTAGCTACCACTGATAGGACGGCCAGGATCGCGTCCAGGGGATTCATCTTTTTCCGGGACCAGGATTTCCGGGCCGGATAGAGCAGGTAAATCAGTACCAGGCCGAAGCACAGGTGGATGGTCCGCTGGAGATGGGCATCCAGCACACCGAAGATGGCGGTATACAGCTGGAAGCAGGAAAACAGGATGCAGACGGCACAGATGATATAGTGCCAGATCCCCACAGGATCCCGTTTGTCCGATTCTTTGTCGAATTTCTGCATGACCTCTTCGGCAGACATACCGGCCGCTTGGGTCTTTTTTTCTTCTTCAGTCATACAATCACATCCTTCCATGGGTAGAGATCTGTGACAGCCAGAACGCATAACGCTCCATGACTGTTACACTGACTTTGGTTCCTTGTCCGTAAAGGGTACAGAGGTCATAGGCCCGGTTCTTGCAGTATAGGGCCGGCCTGGCCTGGACTGCAGTCCGGAAGGTCACCGAGGAGTAGGGGCGGTTGAGGATCATCTCGAACTTCCCTTTTTCCTTCAGGGGAACGAACTGGCCTTCTGAAGCATCATAGGGGAGGCCCACTCCGAAGGATTCATAGATGGTGTGGGTCATGGTCATAGCGTGGGGTCCCTCCACCCGGAAATATTCGTCGCAGGGGGTCTGCTGGACGGAATGTTTATAATGATAGCGCCACACGTCTCCAGGGCGTACAGGGACCGCCAGGGCCTGACCGTTTTCCGGCAGGATGGCCAGCACCAGCTGGCTGGCATACCAGAGAGAGCCGGCCAGGAGCAGGACCAGCAGCAGGAGCAGGGTTTTCAATTGGTTCTTAAAAAAAGACCGAACCCCACGGGAGGGTGGCGTCCGGTCTATCCGATTGTCCATGGCAATCACGCAGGCTTTTTATTTTTCTTTGAAGAACTTTTCAGCCCCGCCATTGAGAGGGATGGACATCCCATCTTTGCCGGATGCTTTGGTGATCGCTTTGGCCACGTTGTGGGCAGCTTTCATCCGGTCCAGGTTGCCGTACAGGGCCTTCAATACGTCATAGCCCAGGTCGTTGCTGAATTTGTCGGTGACCACCAGCATGCACTTCACGGCTACGGCTTCTACATCAGCATTGAGCTTGTTGTAGGTCTTTGCAGGGATCTTGATCTTGGTGTAGTACGGATACTTCTTAATCAGTTTATCCGCCATGGCGGCATCTACGGGGACCAGGACCACATCATGCTGGGTCGCCAGATCCTGGATAGCAGCGGTGGGGAACCCAGCGGTTACGAACGCTACGTCTACGTTGCCGTCTTTCAGGGCAGAAGCAGCTTCCCCGAAGGAAAGATACTGGACTTTGATGTCATCATAGGTGATCCCGGCAGCTTCCAGGATCTGACGGGCATTGGCTTCCGTACCGGAGCCTGCAGCCCCTACAGCCACCCGTTTGCCTTTGATGTCGGCCAGGGTCTTGACGCCGGTCTTAGCTGTGGTCACGATCTGGATGGTTTCCGGATACAAGGTAGCCAGGCCTTTCAAGTTCTTGACTTCCTTGCCCTTGAACATTTCCAGTCCCTTGACGGCATAATAGGAAATATCGTTCTGGACGAAGGCGATGTCCACTTTGCCTTCTTTCAGCAGGTTGATATTGGCCACGGATGCGCCGGTGGATTGAGCCGAAGCATTGGCGCCCTTCACGTTCTTGTTCAGGATGTCAGCCAGGGCACCGCCCAGGGGATAGTAAGTACCGGAAGTGCCACCCGTTGCGATATTGATGAATTTCTTTTCACCACCGCCGCTCTTGGTGCCCCCGCCACCGCCGCCGCAGCCGGCGAACAGGGAAACTGCTGTAGCCATCGCTAATACCGCAAGTACAAGTTTTTTTGCTTTCATAGCTCTCTCCTCCATTTAAATAAATTTGAACAGGACTACAAAAGGAAATCAGGCATGCATCTACGAACCCCAGCCTTCTTTCATTTTACAATTAAAGTATATCCCCGGTGTAACATTTTGTCAAGGCAAGAATGTGAAGGTGTAACGTTACAAAGGTTACAATTTACATTAGATTATACTGTATACAATATTCAATATAGTCTGCAAAATAGCAAAAGAGGTTAAAATTGGAATTTCAGCGCTGTCGGAGGAAACTCACACTTATCTGATTCCATAAAGGAAAAAGAGCTGCGGTACTGACAACTTTTGCCTGCCGAATCCTGTTCCCATCAACCGTAACCTATGGTACAATAAACTATACGACAACAACCGGGAGGACGGATAAGCGCATGCGTGGATATACAAAAGTGACCATCACCCGCAAGGGGGAGAAAATGGCCCGGGGCGGGCATCCCTGGGTGTTCGGGGATGAAGTGCTGGACGTGGCTGGCCCTGTGGAAAACGGGGATTTGGTGGATGTGGTCAGCGAGAAGAAGGGCAAATACATCGGCACTGGCTTCTACAACGACCATTCCAAGATCCGGGTACGTCTCCTGTCCCGGAACGCCAATGACAAGTTCGACGAGGCCTTCTTCGAACGGCGGCTCCAGTATGCCCTGGATTACCGGAAGACCGTCATGCCGGGAGAGGATTTCAAGGACTGCCGGCTGATCTTCGGGGAAGCAGACGGGTTCCCGGGACTCACCGTGGACCGGTTCGGGGATGTGCTGGTGGCACAGGTGCTGAGCCTGGGCATGGAGCAGCGGAAGGAGCTGATCTTCACCCTGCTGCTGCAGCTGCTCCGGGCCATGGGCGAAGAGGTGAAGGGCATCTACGAACGGAATGATGTGAAGATCCGGGAACTGGAAGGCCTGACGGAAGGCCAGGGCATCGCGGATATCCCCGGCAGCACCCTGACGGAAAAAGACCTGATGCCCATCATCACGGAAAATGGCCTGAAATACCGGGTGGACGTGGTGGACGGCCAGAAGACCGGCTATTTCCTGGACCAGAAATACAACCGGCTGGCGGTGTCCCGGATCTGTGCCGGGAAACACGTGCTGGACTGCTTCACCCACACCGGTCC
>SFHH01000040.1 GCA_004555735.1 Acidaminococcus fermentans | reverse complement strand
ATACCACCCCCAAATCCTACTGGGAAGAAGTGAAGAAGGAATATACCAAACGGCGGGATACCATCAAGGCCTGCCTGGCCCAGATGGAGGGAGTGATCTCTTCCGATCCCAAAGGGGCCTTCTATGTGATGGTGAAGATGCCCATCGATGATACGGAAAGATTCGCTAAATGGCTGCTGGAAGAGTTCGACATCGATGGAGAGACCATCATGATCACTCCGGGCAACGGATTCTATGCTTCCGATATGAGCCGAGGAAAGGACGAAGCCCGTCTGGCCTACGTGCTCAATACCGAAGACCTGAAAAAAGCCATGCGCATCCTGGAAGAAGGATTGAAGAACTATCCGGGACGGAAATAAGAAATGACGGGAGGGTGCTGCAAGCGTGCAAAGCTCACGCATGCAGCGCCCTCCCTTTCTGTCAGCTGACACACCAGGAACCCTGGCACCCTTTTTTCCTTCCCTTCCTCCGTTTTTTACGCTATAATAAAGGGTACGATTGAAAAACGAGAGGAGATGATCCCATGGCAGCAGGTTTTGCCCAGCTGAAAGTGAATGATACAATGGTGGACAAACTCCACCGGACTGGAAAAGATATCCCGACGCTTGTGCAGGAGCGTGCCATCCCGGCTCTTTTGAACGGGCGGGACGTGATCGCCCGTGCCCAGACAGGGGTGGGGAAGACTCTGTCCTTTGTGATCCCCCTGTTCGATAAAGTGGAACCGAAAAAAAAATTCGTCCAGGCCCTGATTCTTTCTCCCACCCGGGAACTGGCCCAGCAGACAGCTGGCGAGATCCGGAAACTGGACGGGGATACTGGCATTTACACCCTGACAGTGAGTGGCGGACGGGATTTCGAGGAAGAGAAACGGAAAATCGGTCATAAGGCCCAGGTGCTGGTGGGGACTCCAGGCCGGCTGCTGGACCACCTGCGGAAAGGCAACACCAGCCTGAGCGGGGTGAGATACTTGGTGTTGGATGAAGTGGATGAGATGCTCCGCCAGGGCTTCGGAGAGGATATCGAGACCCTTTTGGGACTGATGCCCCAGGTCCATCAGACCATGGTCTGTTCCGCCACCCTGGATGAAGAAGTCCGGAAACTGAGCCGGAAACTCACCACCAATCCCCTGGTCATCGACATCGCTCCCCAGGAAGCCACCGCTTCCACCATCCACCAGATCTGCATCAAGGTCAGCGAGGAACACAAACAGGAAGCCCTGGCATCCTTGATCCGCCGGTACAATCCCTTTTTGATGCTGGTGTTCTGCTGCAGCAAGGAGCGGGCCATCGAGCTGTCTGACTGGCTCTACGGGGAAGGATTCAACGTGGATGTGCTCCATGGGGATATGTCCCAGACCAAGCGGCGGCAGGTGATGGAAAACTTCCGGAAGGCCAAGCTCCAGATCCTGGTAGCCAGTGATATCGCTGCCCGGGGCCTGGATGTGGAAGGCATCACCCAGGTGGTGAATTATGATATCCCCCATGATCCTGACTGGTATGTGCACCGGATCGGACGGACCGGACGGGCCGGCAGCGAGGGGATGGCCATCACCTTTTACACCGCCGATGAGTCCCGGTGGCTCCAGAACTTGGAGAAGAAGCTGGCCATCACCCTGGAACGGCAGAACCTGGCCGGGGAAAAAGTCCGGCGGACGGTGAAACCGGTACGTCCCAAGAAGAAACGAGTGCCCAGACGGGGCAAGAGTGCGGTGGGTCCCAACAAACGGGGTACCAAATACGCGGAAGCGTCCCGGAAACAGAAAAAGAAAGAAAAATAAAGAATAGCAAGTAAAAATGGAGAGGTGCTAACCATGAGTGAAGTACGTGTACGTTTTGCCCCCAGTCCTACGGGGTATCTGCATATCGGCGGGGCCCGGACGGCTCTGTTCAACTGGCTGTTTGCCCGGAGCCAGGGAGGAAAGATGATCCTGCGGATCGAAGATACGGACCGGGACCGGCTGAAGGAAGATTCCGTTTCCCAGATCATCACCAGCCTGAAATGGCTGGGACTGGATTGGGATGAAGGCCCGGAAGTGGGTGGGGACCATGGTCCTTATTACCAGTTCGAGCGGCTGGATCTGTACAGGAAATACTGCCAGCAGCTGGTGGACGAAGGTAAGGCCTACTACTGCTTCTGCTCTCCGGCGGATCTGGAAGCCCAGCGGGAAGAACAGCGGAAGAAAAAGCAGCCCTTCCATTATGCCGGGGTCTGCCGGGACCTGGATCCGACAGAGGCCAAGAAGAGAGTGGCAGCCGGAGAACCTCATTCTGTCCGGATCAAGCTGCCTCGGGAAGGGGCCATCACCGTCCATGATATGATCCATGGGGACGTGACCTTCAACTGGGACCAGTTCGACGATTTCGTCATCATGAAATCCAACGGCATCCCCACCTACAACTTCGCTGTGGTGGTGGACGACCATCTCATGGGCATGACCCATGTGCTGCGGGCGGAAGAACACCTGACCAACACTCCCAAGCAGCTGGTGATCTATGATGCTCTGGGCTGGAAGGCTCCAGAATTCGGCCACATGCCCATGATCCTGGCACCGGACCGGAGCAAGCTGAGTAAACGCCACGGAGCTACGTCTGTGGAAGAGTTCCGGGATAAGGGCTATCTCCACGAAGCCATCATCAACTATCTGACCCTTTTGGGATGGGCTCCCGGCAACGACCAGGAGATCTTCTCCCTGGAAGATACGGTGAAAGCCTTCGACTTCAGCAAGATGTCCAAAAAGGCCGCCATCTATGATGTGAAGAAACTCACCTGGCTCAACGGCCAATACCTTTCCAGCCTGCCTCTGCGGGAAATCGCCGACGCGGCGGTGCCTTTCTTCAAAGCAGCTGGGCTCATCGACGATACTTATCTGCCCGCCCATCAGGCCTACTTCGATCATCTGGTGGATGTGGTCCGGGTGCGGGTGAAGACCCTGGTGGAACTGGCGGAAGGTTCCCGGTATTTCTTTGAAGATGTAGACAGCTATGATCCCAAAGGCGTGGCCAAATCTTTCAAGCCAGAAGCTGCGGATCTGCTCCAGAAAGCCCATGATGCCCTGGCCACCCTGCCAGTATTCGACCTGGCGACTACGGAAGCCTGCTACAACAAGCTGGCAGAAGAACTGGGCCTGTCCCTGGGCAAAGTGATCCATCCTACCCGTCTGGCCCTTACAGGACGGACCTTCAGCCCGGGCATGTTCGATGTGATGGTACTGCTGGGCCGGGAAAAGACCCTGGAACGGCTGGAAAAGGCCATCGCCTTCATCAAAGAACAGGGCTGATGCCATGGACAAATATATCTGCCTGGATATCGGTGGCACAGCCATCAAATACGGTCTGGCAGACAGCAGGGGGAGACTGTTCAACAAGGACAGTCTCCCCAATTGCATCGCCAAAGACGGAGTGGAGGCTTTCCTGGACCAGGTGATGGGACTGATCAGCTCCTATCAGAAATATTTCAAAGTCCAGGGGGCAGCTGTTTCCATGGCCGGGATGGTCAATCCCCAGACGGGGGAAGTGATCCATGCTGCCCCTCATTTTCCGGGGCTCACCGGGGTCAATCTGGTACAGCTGGTCTCCCGCCGGCTGCACCTGCCCTGCTGGGTGGAAAATGATGTGAATGCGGCGGCTTTGGGAGAATACTGGCTGGGGAACGGACGGGGAGCAAAAAGCTTGTTCTGCATCACTATCGGCACCGGTATCGGCGGAGCTTTCGTATGGGATGGGCGGCTGTGGCCGGGACACTGCTTCACCGCCGGAGAGACAGGCCAGGCTAAACTGGGGAGCCGGATCCCCTGGGAAGAAGGGGCTTCGGTGACCGCCCTGATTCGGAAGGCGGCCCGGCTGAAAGGGGTAGAACCGGAAAAACTGAATGGGAAGATGATCTGCGAGATGGTCCGCCATGGGGACAGACCTCTCCATCGGCTGCTCCGGGAAACCGTCCACCAGTGGGCCACCGGCATTGCAGCCATCTGCTACCTGCTGAATCCCCAGCGGGTGATCCTGGGGGGAGGCATCATGGCCCAGGCGGATCTCTTGGAACCCATGCTCCGGGACAGCTTGCAGAAAGAGCTGTTGCCCGTGGTCCTGGAGCAGACCGCTGTGGCCTTTGCGGGCCTGGGGAACGATGCCGGGCTGATCGGCGCCCTGTATAACTTCCTGGCCAGGGAAAAGAAAAAAAGTTGACAATACCTGTAATATACTGTACAATATTATGGTATCACTTTGAGCATGCGCCGTTAGCCCCGGCCCGTACCCAAAGACTCATCACTGGATACAGTTAAGTTTGAGTTTTGATTAGGAGGAATAAGGATGAAAACATACATGGCCACCCCGGCTACCATTGAACGTAAATGGTATGTAGTGGATGCCGCTGACAAGACTCTGGGCCGTCTGGCTGCCGAAGTCGCCAAAGTGCTCCGCGGTAAAAATAAACCGACTTTTACCCCCCATATGGATACCGGTGATCACGTGATCATCATCAATGCGGCTCAGGTAAAACTGACTGGCAAGAAACTGGTCCAGAAGATTTACTTCCGTCATTCCGGGTATCTGGGCGGCGATAAATATACTAAAGCAGGGGATATGCTGAAAAACGACCCTGTAAGAATGGTAGAACTGGCTGTCCGGGGTATGGTTCCCCATAACCGTCTGGGCAATCAGATCATCAAGAAACTGCATGTATACGCTGGTTCTGAACATCCTCATGCTGCACAAAAGCCTGAAGTTCTGACCATTGATATTCGCTAAGAGGAGAGGAGAACTAGAAAATGGCAAAAGTTACGTATGATGCAACTGGCAGCCGCAAAAGCTCTGTTGCCCGTGTTCGCCTTGTTCCGGGCGAAGGCAAGATCGTAGTGAACGGCCGTGAACTGGGTCAGTATTTCGGCCTGAAGACCCTGGAACTGGTAGTCCGTCAACCGCTGGATACTACCGAAACCCTGGGCAAATATGATGTCATTGCCAACGTTGTTGGCGGTGGGATTTCCGGCCAGGCTGGTGCAATCCGTCATGGTATTGCCCGTGCTCTGCTGAAAGTGGACGCTGATTTCCGTCCTCTGCTGAAGAAAGCTGGCCTCTTGACCCGCGATCCTCGGGAAAAGGAACGCCGCAAGTATGGTCTGAAAAAAGCAAGAAAAGCTTCCCAGTTCAGCAAACGGTAAGTCGTTCTGCAAACTGTTGCAAATTTATGCAAGAAGAAAAGCGTATCCCCAGACGGGATGCGCTTTCTTTTTATTTCAAAAATGGATAAAACCTACACAAAACTGGAAGAATTTTTTCTACAGGGCACAAAAAGGGTACGCACAGGGCACACAATCATATCTGATTGATGGCCTCGACAAGCTGCTCTATCGTCTTGTGGGTATAGACACGGTTTGTAATATCTTTGGAGGAATGCCCCAGGATGAGCTGGATGATCTTCAGCTCGACCCCGGCATTGCTCAGCAGGGTAGCGCAGGTATGCCGGCAGTCATGAGGCAGGTGCTGCATTGGACGCAGGACCAAGTAGCGCTTCCAGATGTGCTCGTTCAGACGGTCATAAGAAACAGGAAGCTGCTGATATGTTAAATGAGAAATCAAATAATAAGTATTTTGATTGGAGCTCCCCCAAGTTGCAAAGATATTACAGATTGAACAAGCAGAATTTGAAACTTGTGGTTGGTAACGCGAATGGAATGATAAACACATACTATGTCGTAAAACGTAACAATCTAGCGATTTACCTACCCAAAGAAATCGTTGAAAAATTAAAAAATAAATTTATAATGGCATCGAAGGGAGGTGGCGTTATGGAGAAATATAGACTGGATCCCGATACAGAAACAATGAAATGTCCTGTATGCGGGAAGAGCGTTGTCGGGGATTTTGACGTATGTCCTGTATGCGGGTGGGAAAATGACTATGGACAGCGAGCATTTCCAAATGTGAGAGAAGGCGCCAATAAAATGTCCCTGAATGAAGCTCGTAAGGCCTGGAAAGAAGGAAAGCAAATTTACTGATGGATAACATCCGGATCATTTATCGTATTCTATCTGTGATGGAAGCCAGTATGGATACAGAAACATTCGATGAGCGTAGCCTTTCACCGGAAACCCTGGGAATCACCCGGGCTGGTTTCTAGCCCTGATGAGGATGCTAATCCAGGGGGGCCTAGTGGAAGGCAGCTCCGTAGGCGCAGATACATCCGGAAGATTCCTGGCCAGCAAAGGACGTCCAAGGATTACTCTGAAAGGCCTGGATCGACTGTACCCAGATGATTATGAAAAACCAAAGCCTAACCCCCTATATCACCATGTGATTTAATATAACCGCATGCGGTACAGCTTGCTGAGGAAGGTATTCATTATCGTCGATTGTGATAGGAATTTGTTGCGTATCAGATAGAAATTTGAATAAAGGCGCCAGCCGTCCCTAGCGGGGCGGCATTTTTATACCCGAAAACAGGATGAAACCAAAGACGCACTGGCAATCGGAATCAAGCTGGGCAGGCTGCGGCGAACCCTGGACGTCTGGGAAGAGAGCAAGCATCCAAGAGCAAACAATGGGCAGTTTTCGTTCCTTATGTTGGCGCCCCATCAGTGCAGCATTGTCAATTACGCTCCCAGTAGCAGCCCAATGGGATATTTGGCTTCAGTACTGAGCTGGTGATGAAAACGGACCCCAAGTCCGCCCTGCAGGGGCGGACTTGGCCTCTGGCCTAGCTGGTACTTTGTGCGGGTATACGTCGATTCTCCCGGCGGGGAATCTTCGCAGGTGGAGGGATACATGTTTCTTTGTCCTAATAGGAACGAACCCCTTACCCGCTGACGCGGGTCCTTTCCCCCTTTCAGGGGGACATATACCGGTACTGATTGCTACTCATTGCTGCATAACTATACTGTGATGAAGGCTTTACCGAGAACTTGTTGACATATACGCGGACGGCCAGCGAATGGGCGCCCTTCGGAGAGAATCGGAACGGGCACAAAACTGGCCGGAACAGCGGGGTGGGCGCAGAACTGGAGGCTTCCGGGAATCTGGGCAGCGAAGTGGCACTGGGAATCCGGGGCCGGGCTGCCTGGGACAAAGACAATGAAGGGACGGCCAGCCTGGAAGAAGCCTATGTGAAGACCCGGACTGGAGCCTGGGCCTGGGAACTGGGCCGGGAAGCATTGATCTGGGGCCAGGGGGCCAGCGGGAACCTGCTCCTGGGGAACAATATGAAACCCATGACCCTGCTCCAAGCTCACTTGAACGAACCTATCCAGGCCGGAGGATTTTTCCGGTTCCTGGGCCAGGTGGATTTCCATGCCTTCTACGGACGGCTGGATGGGGACCGGGCTGAAGATGCTGCCAGCTGGGGTCGGCAGGATTACGATCATCCGGGCCTCCTGGGGCTGCGTCTGGATGTGATACCTGCCCGGTGGTTCACCCTGGGCCTTTCCCGGGTATCCCTCCTGGGAGGGGAGGGCAACGGCCTGGATTCCCACGCTTGGGGCAAGTGGAGCTACGGACACAATGCGGACCACAAGGACAAATGGGATGATATCGCTGGCTTGGATTTCCGCTTCCGTCTGCCCGGGGTCCAGTTCTATGGAGAAATGTACGGAGAGGACCAGGCTCACGGGTTGCCTTCGGATTGGGGATACCGGGGCGGGGCCTATTTCCCCCGGTTGACGAAGGACGGTGCCTGGGACCTGCTCCTGGAAACGGCCTATACCAACCGGGACTGGTATACCCATGGGACGTGCCAAGACGGTTGGACTTACAGTGGAGATATCCTGGGAGATGCCATGGGCAGCGATGCCCGGAAGTATTATGCCCGGGTGAACCATTATTTCCCTACGGCAGACCAGCTGGGGATCTATTATCAAAGGACGGAAAGAGACCGGGGCGCGGACGGTCCGGTGGTCCAGGAAGCGGGACTGACGGGACGGAAAAAACTGAAGGAAAATCTCTACCTGACCGGGACCGTAGGGTATGCTGCGGTGAAGCAGGGAAACAAAGACCACGCGCTGTTCGCTGGAGCAGAGTGGGAATTTTAAAGGAGGGGGAGCTGCACGTTCGTTGCAGCTCCCCCTTTTATGCTATAATAGTACCCATCGAACAGGAGGTGGGGTTATGGGCCGTCGGATGCTTTGGATGCTGCTGGTACTGCTGCTGGGGTTCATCTGGGGGCACTCTCTCCAAAATGGCACAGTATCCCAGGCAGAAAGCCAGTCGGTACTCCATTTAGCCCTGGCTCGATGGGGAAACCTGCCGGGAATGGAGTATCTGAACTTCTATACCATCCGGAAACTAGCCCATCTCACAGAATTTGCGGCCCTGGGTATGGTTCTTTCCGGACTGGCAGGAATCCAAGGGAAACGGAGTCTCTTTTTTGTGCTTTGCTGGGGAGCCTGTGTGGGAGCCGTGGACGAATGGATCCAGCTGTTCAGCCCGGGCCGCAGTGCCCAGTTGTCGGATGTGGTGCTAGATACCTGCGGGGTATTGGCCGGTGCTTTGGTGCTGCGCCTGGTGTGCTGGCTGGTGCGGGGAAAACGGACAAAGGAGAGAGATGGACAATGACGAGATTGGAACAGCTGAGCCGGGAGCTGGTGGATGTGGTGGTGAATCTGGGATATCCAGCGGAACTGGGGGACTTGATGGCCCAGAACCTGGGCACGGAGAGTACGATGGAACGGATGATCCAATATCTGCTCCACGTCCAGCCGACCACTGCGGAAGAAATGGTGGATGAGATGCTGGCCATCTGCGACGAGCGGGATAAATGGGTCCAGAAGAAAAAGAACGAGTACTACAACCGAAAGGTCAATGAGTGGATCAACCGGTAAACGGGGAGTGCTGCACGGAACCTGCAGTACTCCTCTATTCTTTTTATCTATACCAATCCCAATCTTTTATCCATTATACAAAATTCCTGCTCTTTCTTATAATAAGACCCATGAAGAAACAATAACTATCTAATGGCTCAGAATACAGAGGGGGATTTTAAAAATGACTTTGCAGGCACCATTTCGTTTTGATATTGTAGGAAGTTTCCTGCGTCCGGACCGGATCAAAGAGGCCAGGGCCCGTTTTGCCCGGGGCGAGATCGCCGCCCTGGACCTGAAGCAGGTGGAAGACGAGGAGATCGCCAGGATCATCGAAAAACAGAAGGCTGCCGGGCTCCACACCATCACCGACGGTGAATTCCGGCGGAGCTACTGGCACCTGGACTTTTTCTGGGGTTTCCAGGGAATCACCCACATTGAACTGGATCACGGCTACCAGTTCCACGGAGAGGAGACCACCCGGGGCACCGCCATCGTTACCGGGAAAATCGGCGGAGAAAATCATCCATTTGTGGAGCACTTCAAGTATGTGAAGGGATTTGAGGATGATGATACACTGGCCCGGCAGACCATGCCCGCACCGGCACAGCTACTGGCGGAACTGTACCGGGGAGACAACGGGAAAATCACCGATGCGGTGTACCCGGACCGGGAAGAGCTGCTCCAGGATATTGCCGCCGCCTACAGGCAGGTAATCAGGGATCTGTACCATGTCGGCTGCCGGAATATCCAGTTCGATGACTGCACTTGGGGCATGTTCTGCGATACGGAATACTGGAACAAGCGCCAGAAGGGAGCTGTTTCCCTGAAGGCCATTGCGGAGGAATACCTCAGATTGAACAACCTGGCGCTGGAAGACCGTCCCAAAGATCTGGTAGTCACCACCCATGTGTGCCGGGGTAATTACCATTCCACCTGGGCGGCCCGGGGTGGCTACGGCCCCATTGCTCCGCTGCTGTTCGGCAGGGAGAATGTAGATGCTTTTTATCTGGAATTTGATGATGAACGGTCCGGAAGCTTTGCACCGCTGAAGGAAGTGGTTCCCGGGAAAAAGGTGGTGCTGGGGCTCATTACCACCAAGCGACCGAAACTGGAAGACAGGGAACAGGTCATCGCCCGGATCCGGGAAGCGGCCCAGTATATTCCCCTGGAAAACCTTTGCCTCAGTCCTCAATGCGGTTTTGCCTCCTGCGAAATCGGCAACAGGCTGACGGAAGAACAGCAATGGGCCAAACTGGCTCTGGTCCGTTCCATCGTCCAGGAGGTATGGGCGGAGTAAGGGAGCGGAGATGTGCAGCTCTTGACATCTCCTCTGTTTCCGACTATGATAGACACATGAATTACTAGTAAAATAATATGAATTAAAAGGGGAGCAATGAGATGAAAGGGAAGAAGAAACTTCTGTTGTTTTTGGCGGGTTTGGCTGCGGCGGCTCTGTTGGCAGCTGGCTGCGGAAGCAGCACTGGGGATAAGAACAGCGCGGACAGCGGCAAACCCATCAAGATCGGGGCGACCGCAGGCCCCCATGCGGACGTAGTCCATGCGGTAGCGGAGGAAGCCAAGAAACAGGGCCTGAAGGTGGAAGTGGTTGAGTTCTCTGATTACATCACCCCGGATAAAGCCTTGGCAGAGGGAGACCTGGATCTGAACAGCTATCAGCATGCGCCTTTCCTGGCCAACTTCAACAAACAGAACGGGACCAAGCTGGTGCCCATCGGGAATACCATCCTGATGCGCATGGGTATCTACAGTGATAAGATCCATGACCTGAAAAAGATCCCAGACGGGGCCACGGTGGCCATCCCCAATGATCCTACCAACGGAGGACGGGGACTGGTGCTGCTGGAAAAAGCCGGCCTGCTCAAACTGAAACAGGGGGTGGGTTTCAAGGCCACAGTCAATGATGTGGTAGAAAACCCCAAGAACCTGAAGTTCAAGGAACTGGAAGCGGCCCAGCTGCCCCGGAGCCTGGTGGATGTGGATCTGGCGGTGATCACCATGAACTACGTGATGAGTTCTGGCATGGATGTGAAGAAGCAGGGCCTGTTCTGGGAAAAGGATGATGAACCCCTGGCTGTGATGGTGCTGGCTGCCCGGGAAAAAGATAAGGATAAGGCGGAATATAAAAAAATCGCTGAAATCTTCCATTCCGAAGCCGTAAAGAAATTCATCGAGGAAAAATTCAAAGGGACCATTGTACCAGCAAAATGAAAAGAGGGGGCTGCATGTGCAGCACCCCTCTGGTTGCGACTCGCGACCAAAGGGGCTGTGAAAAAATGAAGAATCATTTTTTCATAGCCCCTTTTGCTTTTTAGTTGGTGCCGAAGGCCGGACTCGAACCGGCACGCTTTGAGGGCGCTTGATTTTGAGTCAAGTGCGTCTGCCAATTCCGCCACTTCGGCAAGCGTGATGAATATCACAACAAAATTATTCTAGCATGGCTGGCTTCCCGTTGTCAAGCCAAAGATTTCATAATGGCACATCCAGCACAGTTTCTTCCTCCAATTTGACTGGACCACCGATGGTAAGACTGGTGATGTGCCCTTCTTTCCATTCGGCTTCGATATCGATCCGGCCGCCAGGCTCTTGGAGGGACGCCGCCAGGGAACGGTTCTGCCGTAGGGCCAGGGCAGCTGCTACAGCCGCCGATCCACTGCCACAGCTATTTTCCCGATACAGGGTACCGGTAGAAGAAACGTAGACGATGGGCAGCATCTTCAAAGTGCTGATCTCAACCAGCATCAGACCATAGGCCTCTGGTTCCTTGCCTCGGGAAATCTCTCGCTGGAGAGAATAGAACAGCTGGTCCTGGTCCACTTCCTCCACATTCAAGGTGAAATAGATATAATGGGTGATGCCGGGCAGGACCACTTCCTGGCATTCTACGCTTTCTCGTTCATAAGAAAGTTTGACCTTTTTCATCCCTAAGGGAGGCGGGAGCTGGACGCTGGCATTAAAAATATGATCCTTCACTTTTTGGACTTTTACAGGAAGGGGAACCGGGCAGCCGCTGCAGGAAACATTGAACTCCCCTTCCTTTTCTCCCTGGAAGAAGAGGGTGCAGGCTCCGGCCGAACGGGTGGCATTGCCGCAGAATTCCCCTCCCATCATTTCTACGTGGGGCTGGCCATTTTCCAGAGAAAGACAGCCCACCTGCTCTACGGAGGAATCCAGAGCCAGGAGCTTCTGGTTCAGTACTTTCCGGATTTCCGGGGCTGCTGGATCCAATACAAATAAGGTTATGTTGCCGCTGGGATCTGCCTTGATGGTTCGGATTTGCATAGGCAACGACCCTCCTTTCTGTGCTGCATCTGTATGGAAAGTCCACATCATTCTTTTATAATTGAATCTTATAGTTTATATTATAGCGAGTTACAAGGCATTCGACAAGAAGAAATACTTGATTATTGGGTAATTTCTGAAAATAATAAAGAAAAAGAGGTTTTATGATAGAATAGGAAGCGTGTCAATCAAAAAGTTTACTGATGTATGGAGGGGCAAGCGTTGGGGTATCGTAAATTTTTCAAGAACTGGCTGTGTGCAAGCCTGGCTCTGCTGTTTCCTTTGGGAGCACAGGCATCTATACAGGATCTTGCCTGGCAGGACGGAGTCCCTGCCTATCAGGAAGTCAAGGGTTCCATCACCCATGATGGTCCCACTCTTATTTTTTCAGACAGCCCGGAAATGGTGGGGAAGACCGGCATCATGTATCGGGATACGGTGGAAGGGCCGGTACGGCTGTTCTTCCACCATGTGAACGATACCCATACGGACAAACGGCTGGCGGTACTCCTGCGCCGGACGACTCTTCGGCCTATCCAGGCAGCTTTTGGCAGGACCGGCATCTCACGGCCCAATGAAGACTGGCTGGCGGCAGGGAAAGAAGCCCAGGAGCGGTACTACCGATCAGTGCCCAACGGACGGAAATTCCTGCTGAATGGACCCAGGGATATCCTGAACAACGGAAAAGGGTACATCCTCCATCCCCAGGAACTGGTGACGGGGATCGTGGACCTGACCTTTGATAAACCGGTAGAAGTGTCTTTCATCATGATGCCGGTAGAAGCGGATCCCCGGATCTCCGCAGAAGTGTATACCATCCTGCCTCCGGATCAAGGAGGCCATGTGCTCCGGGGAACTTTTGCAGGGGCTGATGCCCATGTGACCTTGGCAGGATCTTTTGATGCGGATGCCGGCGTGATATGGGGCGTGGAACTGGCCGATGACAGTAAAGATCCTTATCTCCGGGGGACGGATGTAACCCGGAATGTTCCGGTGGTGAACTATGGGAACTATGGAGTCATGTATGATGTAAACTTCCGGACCCACGGGAAGAATGCCACCCAGTTGCGGTTCAATCCTTACGGCGGGCCTTATGCAGGAGAAGGGATCCTGGCGGAAGAAGGGGGAACAGCTCGCTATCTGCGGATCCCTGACAGACGTCTCTCTTTTGGCTGGGACCATGATGGAGAAACTATGGTGCTGGGGACGGTGACTCCGGGGAAAAAGGGAACTTTCTATTTTTCTCCTCCGGGATCTTCCAATCTTCCGGTGCGGATTTTCTGGGAAGGGAGAGCCGGCACTTGGCAGCCGGAAAAATCCGGCAAGGTACGGACCGCAGAACAGATCCTGGCGGAACGGCTGGCCCGGAAAGAACAAAAAAACGAGTAGCATTAAAAGAAAATAAGTATTAATTTTGCTCTGCTGCCTT
>SFHH01000039.1 GCA_004555735.1 Acidaminococcus fermentans | reverse complement strand
CACTCATGGAATCCGACTGGCTGTCCGATTCGTTTTTTTATTCTTCAAATAAAAGGCCTGTCCAATCCAGGTAATTCCTTTTTTGATGGTTCATTCTTCTGCAGTTGGACTTCCCGCCCTCTCTAGCACCTCGCTGGCAGTCAGGGTCATCTGCAAATACTCCTCCGCCTCCGCTTTTTTCTTTCCGTCCACAATCCGGGCATATTCCTCGAACTCTTCCACCATCCGGTTCCTCCGTTCCGGGGGAATCCAGCTTTGGATGTTCTCTTTCTTTTTTCCAGCACCAATGCTGAACTGATCCCGGTCCGGACCCTGGAGAAACCTCCACACCAGCCTGTCCGGATGGATGGGTTTTCCTTCCACCTTCAGCCAGCCTTTTTCACCCTGGATCTGGAGAAAGGAAGGACTGTCCGAATCCTTAGCAGCAGTAAGCACCGCCTGGAACCCAGGATACTGGAGGAGCAGCACCCCGGAGGTGTCCACCCTGTTCCATCCCCGGTTGGGGGCATAGGCCACTTTTTCTGGCCGGCCACACAGACCCACAGCAAAGGCGATGTTATACACATCCAGGTCGTACAGAGCCCCGCCGAAAGCCGCCGGATCAAAGGCTGGCAGCACTTCTTTCTGCAGGTACTGGTCGTATCGGCTGGAATACTGGGAATAATTGCACTGGATCAGCCGGATAGGCCCCAGTTTCGGCACCAGTTCCCGGATTTTCCGGAACAGAGCTCCGTGCCACAGGGGCATGGCTTCCAAAAGAAAAAGTCCCTGTTCCCGGGCCAGTTCCGCCAGGTCCTGCGCCTGGGCAAAAGAGGGGCAGAAGGGCTTTTCCAGGATCACGTTTTTCCCGGCCAGGAGGGCTGCCCGGGCGTATGCATAATGGACCTGGTTCACTAGGGCGATGTACACCGTATCCACGCCTCCCTCCCGGAACAGGGATTCCAGGTCCGTGAACACCTGGGAAATCCCATACTCCCGGGCCAGGGCTTCTCCCCGCTGCCGGCTGTGTTCCCGGCACCACAGGGCCTTCACCCGGATCCCCGGCACCGCCTCCATGGACGCCAGGGCCACGGGAACAATGGCTCCGGACCCCAATACTCCCACGTCCATACCAATCGCCTCCCTGCTCCGTTAGAAAGTCACCCCGAAGGTGATCACGCCGTCCTTGTAATCCACCTGGATCTTCCCGCCCAGCAGCCGGGTGGCTTCTTCCGCCATGGAAAGGCCGATCCCGTACCCGGCCTTCTGGCTGTTGTGGCTTTCATCCCCCCGGTAGAACCGTTCAAAGAAATGGGAATAGTCCACCTGGGCACCGTTCTTGTAATCATTGGACACAAAGGCCCGGAAGCCCTGCTTCCCATGGGGTTCCAGCACTGCCCGGATGGTGCCGCCCTCATCACAGTATTTGGCCGCATTGTCCATGAAGATGGTGAAGATCTCGTAGAGATACTTGGGATCCGTCTCCCCCTGGAGATTCGGGTGGATTTCCTTCACCAGGGTTTTCTTTTCCCCTTCCACCACCGGAGCAAAGGACTGGACCGCTTCTTCGAAGGTCCGGCTGATGTCCACTGGTTCCCGTTTCAGCAGCTGCTGGTTCTTTTCCCCCATTTTGGCCAGCATGATCAGCTCGTTGATCAGACGGGTCACCCGTTTCACCTGGAACAGGATGTTGTCCGTCCACTGGCTTTTGCCGCTGATCAGTTCCAGAGCTTCCGCATTGGCGGAAATAATGGCAATGGGGGTCTTCAGCTCGTGACCGGCGTTGGTGATGAACCGTTTCTGGCTGGCCACGTTTTCCACAAAGGGCCGGATGGCATAATTGCTCAGGAACATGAGGATCATCATGTACAGCAGGATGCACACCAGGCCGAACCGGAGGGAATACCGCATAAAGGCATCCACGGCTCCCACATCCCGGGTGCAGTCCATGACCACCACCAGCCGGCCGCCCCCGGGCCGCTCCGTAACGCTGTAACAGTAGCTGGCCCGTTTGTTCTTGAACACGCCCTGGGCCTGGGGACCATCCGCCAGGGCCCGGGCGATTTCCAGAGCCTGGAGTTCGTTGAAGGCGGAAATGTTGGACAGGTTCAGCCGCTGGATCCGGCCGTCATGATCCAGGATTACGCTGAAATACCGGGTCTGGTGGGCAAATTCCGGAGTATCATTGTACCATTCCGGGTCGCTGAGCCAGCTTTCCGTACTGGTCCCCGGCTGATGGGAGGGCATGATTCCATCGTTCTGGACAATGGCAGTCAGCAGAGTGTCCACTTCCGACCGCATTTTCATATAGGTAATGCCGTTGATCAGCCCCAGGGCCCCGGCCAGGATGATCACCACGGCCACAAAAGCCAGCAGCAGGAATTTCCGCCGCAGACGATGGATCATATCCATAATGGACCTCTTTTAATTGGCCAGGGCCGGAGCCTGGAGCACAAAGGCCCCGTCCGGATGGCCGTCGATGGTAAGATTGCCGCCGATGGCCTTGAGCTTTTCCCGCAGGTAGGATACGTAGATCCACACGATTCCCTGATCTTCCTGCTTTTCGTCCTGCCAGATCCGGTCAAAGAGCATCCGGGTTTCGCAGGGTTTCCCCGGGTGCTGCATGAAGTACTTCATCAGCTGGGTTTCCTTGGGAGAAAGCCGGACACTGCTTTTGCTGGACAGCTCCCCTTCCGCACAGTTCAATGTCACCGTACCGGCCTGGAGGGTATTCCGGTTGAAATCTTCCTGCCGCCGGGTCAGGCTCCGGAGCCGGGCCAGCAGTTCCCCCATGGCAAAAGGTTTGGTCAGGTAATCATCGGCCCCTGCGTCCAGTCCCGTGATCCGGTCGTCCACTTCGGCCTTGGCCGTGAGCATGATCACCGGGGTCCGGTCCCCTTCCTGCCGGAGTTCCGTCAGGGCGGTGATCCCGTCCTTTACCGGCATCATGATATCGAAGATCATGGCATCGTAGATGTTCTGGCGTGCCTTGTCCACAGCAGCCTGTCCGTCATAGACCGGATCCACCTGGCAGCCGGAATGTTCCAGCACGGCGCACAGGGCCATGGACATGGCTTTTTCGTCTTCTGCAAGCAATACTTTCATGGATGATTGACTCCTTTCCCTGGGTCAGTGGTTCAGGTTTCCCGGATCAGTTTCCGGATGGTCTCCATGGACAGGTCGCAGGCGGCCAGCTCATCGGCGCACCGCTTCAGCTCCTGGCCGATCAGTTCCGGGTTCCGGATGGATTTTTTGTACTTCATCTCGTGTTCCAGGCTGGCCCAGGAATCCATGGCGATGGTCCGGAGCTGGACTTCCGCATAGAAGATTCCCGGGGTGTTCCCTTCCACATCCGGGAAGGGCTCCTCCAGCCGGAGGATCAGATGGTAGGACCGGTAGCCGTTGGGTTTCACATTGTGTACGTAGTCTTTTTCCTGGATGACCGTGCAGCCGGGAATGGCCCGGATCAGCCGGAGATTCCGGTCGATGTCGCTGAGGAAGCGGCACACGATCCGCAGGCCGATGGCATCGTAGACTCCATGGAGAGCCGATCGGGCATTGACGGGCAGGCCTTTCCGCTGGCACTTTTCCGCCATGCTTTGGGGGTCCTTGATCCGGTAGATCAGGTGTTCATAGGCATTTTCTTTGGTTTCTTCCATTTCTTTCTGATTGTATTGTTGGATTTGTCGGACCAGCTGTGCCTGTACTTTTTCCAGTACCGGCCGCCAGTCCTCATAGCGGCTGCCCATGGTTTGGTTCAAGTTGATTCCTCCTTTATATCCGATTTTCTCACTCTTCTCTGATTATTGTATCACAGGAATATGGAATTTCTATGAAGATTGGAAAGAGAAAACCTCCTGCCCTGTCAGCGGGCAAGAGTCGGAGGCCCCGATACCAGCCAGTGGCGGAGCTTCACCTTCACCTGTTCCAGCTGACGGGCACTCTTCGGATTCACCGGCTGGAAGCCAAGCAGTTTGGCGAAATATCCCTGCCGGCAGATGATTTCCCGGCTGGGACCATAAGTGACATCAAACAACTGGCATAAGCATCCCGTAAAAAAGTCCAGGGCGGTCTTCTTATATTCAGTATGTACCAGTTTCCCCGCCAGGGCCTCTTCCAAAACTTTGGGAGAAATGGCTTGACTGACCAAATCCTCCAGGGACACCTGCCATACCTGTTCCGGGTGGTCCAGATACCCTGCATAGACTCGGAACAAGTCGATTTTATCTGCATCCCGAAGCAAAAGGGCAAAATCCCGGGCTCTTCCGGTGACCCCGGCCGGGACGGCATATCCGTTGTGCCACAGGATGGACAGCTCCAGGATCCGGTCCCGTTCCGGTTCCGGCTGGGGCAGGAAATCCCGGATGTGCCCTTGTTCAAAGAGATACCACACCCCGTACCGGGCGTGATCCATGGATTTATAATCGATGAAAGTATGGAACCGCCGAGCCTGCTCGAACCGGCCGATATCGTGGAGCAGCCCCATCACCCAGGCCAGCTCCTGTTCTCTTTCCGTCCATCCCAGTTCCCGGGCCAAATTCTCGCACAAGCCGCTGACGATCCGGGAATGGCGCTGCTTGCTGAGGATCCCCGGAGTATCCGGATCGAACTGGGAAACATATCGGTCAAAGGCCGCAGAAACAGATAATTTGTCAAGCATGTGTATTTCCTTTCGTAAAAAAGGTGTGCTGCACGCTCCATGCAGCACACCTTTTTGTCATCCGGCTGCTAACCGTTGACAGCTGAACCGTTGACAGCTTTTTATCTGATGTTGTAGAACACATCCATTCCGTTGTACTGGGCGGCGGCTCCCAGATCTTCTTCGATCCGCAGCAGCTGGTTGTACTTGGCCACCCGGTCAGTGCGGCAGGGTGCCCCGGATTTGATCTGTCCGGCGTTGGTGCCCACCACTACATCCGCAATGGTGGTGTCTTCCGTTTCACCGCTTCGGTGGGAAACGATGGCGGTATAGCCAGCCCGTTTGGCCATTTCAATGGCATCCAGGGTTTCGGTCAGGGTCCCGATCTGGTTCAGTTTGATCAGGATGGCATTGGCTACGCCCATTTCAATGCCCTTCTTCAACCGTTCCACGTTGGTGACGAACAGGTCATCCCCCACCAGCTGGACTTTTTTGCCCAAAACATCGGTGAGCTGTTTCCAGCCGTCCCAGTCATCTTCCGCCAAACCGTCTTCAATGGAGACGATGGGGTATTTTTCACACAGGGAAGCGTACCATTCCACCATTTCAGCGGAGGTCTTCACGACCCCTTCCCCTTTCAGGTTGTACTTGCCGTCTTCGAACAGCTCGCTGGCAGCGGTATCGATGGCCAGCCGTACCTGTTCACCGGGTTTGTAGCCGGCTTTTTCGATGGCTTCCACGATCACCTGCAGGGCTTCTTCGTTGCTTTCCAGGTTGGGAGCAAAGCCGCCTTCATCCCCTACAGCCGTAGCCAGCCCTTTGTCCTTCAGGACTTTCTTCAGGGCCTGGTAGATTTCCGCGTTGATCCGCAGGGCTTCGGCAAAGCTGTCAGCGCCTACCGGCATGATCATGAATTCCTGGATATCCACGTTGTTGTCCGCATGGGCACCGCCGTTCAGGATGTTCATCATGGGAACCGGCAGTTCTTTGGCGTTGACCCCGCCCAGATACTGGTACAGAGGCAGCCCGATGGACAGCGCTGCAGCCTTGGCCACAGCCAGGGATACCCCCAGGATGGCGTTGGCCCCCAGACGGCCCTTGTTGGGCGTACCGTCCAGACGGATCATGGCTTCATCGATTTCCACCTGGCGGGTGGGATCCAGACCGATGATGGCGTCGGCAATGGTGTCATTCACATTGTCCACAGCTTTGGAGACCCCTTTGCCACCGAAACGGTCCTTGTCTCCGTCCCGCAGTTCCACCGCTTCGTGGACCCCGGTGGAAGCGCCGGAAGGGACAGCGGCCCGGCCTACGGTACCGTCATCCAGCAGTACATCCACTTCAACCGTGGGATTGCCCCGGGAATCCAGGATTTCTCTTGCGCACACATTTTCAATGATTGGCATTGTTTTCACCTCGTTATGGTTGAGCCTGGGGAATAGATTCCCCAGGCTGGTCACTAGTCTCTAGTCACTAGTCTCTAGCCGATGGAAATCAATTTTGGCAAATTGATTTTGCACAAGCAAAACAGCGTAAAAGCTTACTTCCGTATCAGCAGGGAATGGCCGGTCATGGCCTCGGGTTTGGGCAAATCCAGGAGCTCCAGCAGGGTGGGAGCGATATCGGAAAGGCCTCCATCTTCCACTTGGGTCCCCGGCTCCGCCCCCACTACCAGGAATGGCACCGGGTTGGTGGTATGGGCGGTCATTGGAGCATGGGTCACCGGATCTTCCATTTCTTCCAGGTTCCCATGGTCTGCGGTGATGCACAGGGCACCGCCTTTTTGCAGCACTTTGTCCGCCAGGCTGCCCACACATTCGTCCACAGCCTCCAGGGCCTTCACCGCTGCCTCCAGGGAACCAGTATGGCCCACCATGTCCGGATTGGCGAAGTTCAGGATCACCAGATCATACAGATCCTTATCCAGGGCCTCCTGGAGCTTTTCCGTCACCAGATAGGCGCTCATCTCCGGCTGCAGGTCATAGGTGGCCACTTTGGGAGAAGGCACCAGGATCCGGTCTTCGTTGGGGAAGGGCTGCTCCCGTCCTCCATTGAAGAAAAAGGTCACATGGGCATATTTTTCCGTTTCTGCAATGTGGAGCTGATGGAGTCCGGCTTTGGACACCACTTCCGCCAGGGTATCCCGAATTTCTTCCGGTGGGAATGCCACTGGTGCCTGGATGCTCTTTTCGTATTCCGTCATAGTGACGAAATGGACGGGCAGCTGGTCTTCTTTCCGGGGAAATCCCTGGAATTCCGTATCCGTAAAGGCATGGGTCAGCTCCCGGGCCCGGTCCGGACGGAAGTTGAAGAAAATCAGGCTGTCGCCTTGTTCCACGGTGCCGTCCACTCCAGACACCCGGAAGGGCACCACGAATTCGTCGGTCTGCCCAGCTGCATATGCGGCTTCCAGGCCTTCCGCCGCACTGGCAGCTTCCTGGCCTTCGCCTCCCGTCATGATGTCATACACCTTCTGGATCCGGTCCCACCGTTTGTCCCGGTCCATGGCATAATACCGGCCGGAAACTGTGGCGATCCGTCCCACCTCCAGCTCCTGACAGGCTTTTTCCACCTGTTCCAGGAAAGGCGCCGCACTTTGGGGCGGAGTATCCCGTCCATCCAGGAATGCATGGACATAGACTTTCTCCACACTCTGATTCTTGGCCATGGCCAAAAGGCCCAGCAGATGGTCAATATGGCTGTGGACCCCGCCGTCACTGAGCAGGCCCAGGAGATGGAGTTTCTTTCCGTTGTCCCGGGCTTCTTCCATGGCCTTCACCAGCACCGGATTGGTTTCCAGGCTGCCGTCTTTGACGGCCCGGGTGATCCGGGTCAGGCTCTGGTAGATGATCCGCCCGGACCCGATGGATAGATGCCCCACTTCCGAATTCCCCATCTGGCCATCCGGCAGACCCACCGCTTCTCCGGAACACTGGAGCTGGCTGTGGGGATACCGGTTGAAATAAAAGTCCAGATGAGGGGTCCGGGCCCGGGTCACCGCATTGGTGGGGCTGGAGGGAGCGATCCCCCAGCCGTCCAGGATCATCAGCATTACAGGTTTCTTTTTCATGACTGCCTCAGAACGTGTTGGCAATGGCGCAGAATTCCTGGGCAGACAGGCTGGCCCCGCCTACCAGTACGCCATCGATGCCGTCTTCATGGAAGGCATGGGCATTTTCGCTGGTCACACTGCCGCCGTAGAGGATCCGCACCCGGCGGGCCGCCTCTTTGCCGAATTTCTCCGCAACCGCTTTCCGGATCAGATCCGCAGCTGCCACCGCATCCCGCACTTCGGCGCTCTTGCCGCTACCGATGGCCCATACCGGTTCGTAAGCCACCAGCAGATGCTGGATCTGCCCATCAGTGAGCACGTTCAGTACTGGAGTCAGCTGGCTCAAGATCTTGTCCTTGGTAGAACCGTTTTCGTGTTCGTCGGCGTCTTCGCCCACGCACAGCACTGGATCCAGATCATTCCGGAAAGCAGCCAGGACCTTCTTCACCACGATATCGTTGGTTTCGTAGAAGAATTTCCGCCGTTCGCTGTGGCCTACCAGTACGTACCGGGACCCGATCTCTGCAATCATGGGGCCGGATACGGCGCCGGTGTAGGAACCTTCATCTTCATAGAAAATGTCCTGGGCCCCATAGCCGATGCCGTCTTCATCCACCATGGCCGCTACGCTTTCCAGAGCGGTGAACGGCGGGAACAGCACTACTTCGGCCCGGGCCATTTCCGTGCCATGGGCCACCTGGTGAGCCAGTTCCATGGCTTCTTCCACGGTCTTGTGGCATTTCCAGTTGCCGGCCACGATTGGGGTCCGGAGGTCATCCAGGGCAGCCAGACCCGGCAGCACTTTTCCTTCCAAGTATTCCAGGGAAGCACCGCCACCAGTGGACACATGGCTCATCTTATCGGCCAGGCCCATCTGTTTCACCGCAGCAGCACTATCACCGCCGCCTACGATGGTGATGCCGTCAGAAGCGGCCATGGCTTCCGCCACCCGCCGGGTCCCTTCTGCATAATTGGGCATTTCGAACACGCCCATGGGACCGTTCCAGACAATGGTCTTCATGCCGGCCAGGGTCTGGGCATACAGTTCCGCCGTCTTGGGGCCGATATCCAGGGCCATGTATTCCGGATTCAGGGCATCCAGGTCTTCCGCTTCATGGTCCGCTTCATTGGAGAAGCTAGCCGCCATGATCAGGTCCACTGGCAGCAGCATCTTGGTCTTCTGGGCCGCCGCTTCCGCTAACAGATCCTTAGCAATCCCCAGGCTTTCTTTTTCTACCAGGGATTTGCCCAGATCATAGCCCTTGGCAGCCAGGAAGGTATTGGCCATACCACCGCCGATGAGGATCACGTCGGCCTTTTTGATCAGGCTGCGGATGACAGCGATCTTGTCTGCCACTTTGGCCCCGCCGATGATGGCAGCAAAAGGACGCTGGGGTTTATCCACTGCATTGCCCAGATAGGCGATTTCCTTTTCCAGCAGGAAACCAGCCACGGCGGGCAGATAATGGGTGATCCCTTCCACGGAAGCATGGGCCCGGTGGGAAACCCCGAACCCGTCATTGACGAATACATCTCCCAAAGAAGCCAGTTCCTGGGCAAAATGGGGGTCGTTCTTTTCTTCTTCCGGATGGAACCGGAGATTTTCCAGCAGCAGGATGTCCCCGTTCCGCAGCTGGGCTGCTGCAGCTTGGGCTTCCTTCCCCACGCAGTCCGGGCAGAACTGCACCGGGCGGTGGATCAGCTGGCTCAGGGCTTCCGCCACAGGTTTCAGGCTGAACTTGGGGTTCACCTTGCCTTTGGGACGGCCCAGGTGGGCCAGGAGGATCACAGCGGCCCCCTGGTCCAGCAGGTAATGGAGAGTGGGCAGGGATGCTTCGATCCGGATGAAGTCCGTGATCTCTCCCTTGTCGTTCATGGGGACATTATAATCCACCCGGACCAACACTCGTTTGCCGGTCAGTTGGATGTCTTTGACAGTTCTCTTATCCATGGTTCCGCGCACTGCCTTTCTCTTACAGGCCTTTTTTAGCTACGAACAGAGCCAGTTCCACCAGACGGTTGGAATAACCCCATTCATTGTCGTACCAGGAAACCACTTTGGCCACGCGAGGGCCTACCATCATGGTGGACAGTCCGTCTACGATGGAGCTCAGAGGGCAGCCGCTGTAATCTTTAGAAACCAGGGGCAGTTCGTTATAGCCCAGGATCCCCTTCATGGTGGTTTCAGAAGCGATCTTCATGGCTTCGTTGATCTCTTCCTTGGTGGTGTCCTTCTTCAGGGTCACAACCAGGTCGGTGAGGGAGACATCGGGAGTCGGGACACGGATGGCCATGCCTTTCAGTTTCCCTTCCAACTGCGGCAGGACCAGACCGATGGCTTTGGCAGCCCCGGTAGTAGTGGGGATGATGGAGCAGGCACCGGCACGGGCACGGCGCAGATCTTTGTGGGCGGCATCCAGGATCTTCTGGTCATTGGTGTAGGAATGGACCGTAGTCATCATGCCGTTTTCAATGCCGAAATTGTCTTCCAGGACTTTGGTGAAAGGAGCCAGGCAGTTGGTAGTGCAGGATGCGTTGGAGATGATATGGTCCTTTTTCGGATCATACTTGTCTTCGTTGACCCCCAGCACGATGGTAATGTCTTCCCCTTTGGCCGGGCAGGCGATCAGTACTTTCTTGGCGCCGTTGTCCAGATGGGGCTGTACGGTTTCCCGGGTCTTGAACTTGCCGGTGGTCTCCAACACTACATCTACGCCCATGTCGCCCCAGGGGATTTCCTTCGGATCGGTGTACCGGGTGAATTTGATGGCTTTGCTGCCTACATGCATCACATCTCCGTCAACAGATACCTCTTCATCAAAAGTCCCATGGATGGAATCGTACTTCAGCAGATGGGCATAGGTATCGATGCCGGAACGGGCATTGACCGCTACCACTTCTACTTCCGGGTTCTTCACAGCGATACGCAGAGCGCAGCGTCCAATACGACCAAAACCATTGATACCAATTTTTACCATTTTTCATTCCTCCTAAAATTTTACCTGATGTTGAGAATCAGTTTGCAGACAATCGATGATTTCCCGGGCGGCGGCTTCGTCAGTCACCAGGATATCATCCTGGCCGCTGCGGAGCATGGAAAGGATGGCCTTTCCTTTGGAACGTCCTCCTGCAATGCCCATGACCGTGTGGATCTTTTCCAGATCGTTGACCATGAGCCCCAGGGTGTCAGTGCTGTAGACCACCCGGCCATTGAGGTCGAAATACTGCCCCAGGGCTTCCCCTACGGCTCCGGCCTGTTCCAGGCGCTGCATCAGCTGGGGATCCATGCCCCGTTTTTCCGCCATCACCTGGGCCTGCCCCATACCATGGACCAGGATATCCGCGCTTTTGATGGTTTCCACCACCTGTTTCACCCGGGCATCTTCTTCCAGGATCTTTTGGAGCACATCTTCACTGACACTGTCCGGCACGTACAGCTGCAGGTAGCGGGTCTTGAGACGGCCGGCCAGCACAGTGGCAATGGTGTTGGCCTGGAGTTCCATCTTATCCCCCAATCCGCCCCGGGCCGGGACCACAATGGTCTCCGGTTCGTTGCCAAAGGTATTTTCTGCCATGGCAGCCACTGTCGTCCCTCCGGTGACAGCTACGATATGCTGCTGGTGATCCGCCAGGAGGCGCAGCAGGATACCGGCTGCCACACGGCCGATCTCTCGGGTGACCACTTTATCCTGGTCCGCATTCCCGGGAAGCACCACCACTTTCTGGAGATGGAGCTTTTCCTGGAGCAGGGTTTCCAGGCTGGAAAGTTTCTGGAGCCGGTTCACATAGTCCCGGAGTTCCTGGAGGAGCACAGCCCCCTCGTCGGTGATACTCATGCCGGTGAGGGTGAAATCCAAAAGGCCCGCTTCCTTGAGGAAATCCACATGAGAGCGGAGGATCCGTTCGCTGAGCCCCAGCTTCTTGGCCAGGGTCCGGCGTCCGATGGGCTGGTCATGGCTGATCTGCCGGAGCACCTTGTAGCGCTCGGTGATCAGGTCCACCATTTCCGGGACCAGTTTATTCTGCAGGTTGATGATTCGATCCAAGCTGATGTTGCACATTTTGTCCCTCGTGGTACTTTTTACGTCCCACCCTGTTCGAAAAAAATAGATTTACTACGTCTCCATTATAGCATAGATAAGAAAAAAAGGAAGGGGGGTCCAGACATCCTTTTGAACTGCGCCGGAGGTCCGCTTTCCCTCTTCCTTCCCGTTTACCCTCAGAACCGGTCCAACAGCAGATATCCTTTGCCCTTCAGGAAGGTTTCGGTTTCGGGTTCGTCGGTTTTCAGCACCACGATGGGGCTGGAAGTTTTCCGGTCGAAGGAGATGTACAGATACCGGACGAACACGTTGGCGTCTTTCAGATGGGTCAGGATCTTATCCAGGGTACCGGGCTGATCGCTGCCCATGTCCACAGCCAGCACATAGTCGATCCGGCATTGGTAACCAGCTTTTTGGAGGGCGTCCAGGGCCTTGTCCGGATTGTCCACGATCAGCCGGATGATGCCGAATTCGGCACTGTCCGTAGCCAGCATGGTATAGATGTTGATATTGTCTTTGGCCAGATCATTGGTGATCTTGCCCAAGGCTCCTTTGTGATTGGCCGCAAAAATTGAAATCTGTTTCAGCATGGTGCATCCTCCCTATTCTCAATAATCCACCCGGCCTGCCAGTTCCAGGATCAGGTCTTCGGTTTTCTGCCAGCCCAGGCAGGGATCGGTGATGGATTTCCCATAGACTCCTTCGCCGATTTTCTGGTTTCCGTCCTCGATATAGCTTTCGATCATCAAGCCTTTCACCATCTTCTTCAGGTCCGGGTTCATGTGGCGGCTGTAGAGCACATCATTGGAGATCCGGATCTGTTCCAGATACTTCTTCCCAGAGTTGGCATGGTTGGCATCGATGACCACCGCTGGATTCACCAGGTCCCGCTTGCCATATTCTTCATGGAGCCGGACCAGGTCTTCATAATGGTAGTTGGGCAGGCTCTTGCCGAACTTGTCCACATATCCCCGGAGGATGGCATGAGCCAGGGGGTTCCCCTTGGTCCGCACTTCCCATCCCCGGAACAGGAACTGCTGCTCATGCTGGGCGGCCGCGATGGAATTGAGCATGACAGAAATATCCCCGGATGTAGGGTTCTTCATCCCTACGGGAATCCCCACCCCGCTGGCGATCATCCGGTGGAGCTGATCTTCCACAGACCGGGCCCCGATAGCCGCGTAGGAGACCAGGTCGGACAAATAGCGGTGGTTTTCCGGATACAGGATCTCTTCGGCACAGGTGAAGCCAGTTTCCCGGATCACCCGGATGTGCATGTTCCGGCAGGCGATGATCCCAGCCAACATATCTTCCTTCCCTTCCGGGTCGGGCTGGTGGGCCATGCCCTTATATCCCACCCCGATGGTCCGGGGTTTATTGGTGTAGACCCGGGGAATGATATACAAATTGTCTTTCACCTGTTCCTGGACTTTGGCCAGCCGATGGCAGTAGTCCACCACGGCGTCCTCATTGTCCGCGGAGCAGGGACCGATGATCAGTAGGAAGCGGCTGTCCTTCCCGGTGAGGATGTCCCGGATCTCAGCGTCCCGGCGCCGCTTTGTTTCATAGATAGCCGGCTCCACAGGGTGATCAACCTTCAGTTCCTGGGGAGAGGGCATTTTGCGGATGAACTCCATTTCCAGTTCCATTGTATCCCTCCGTTAGGTGTAAATTGTGTTCATTATACCACAAAAACAAGATAAAGGGACTTCCCTTGTGTAAAAAACAGGTTCTATAATAAATGTTGGGGTCTTGTGGACATTCCTGTTCACAAGACCCCTTGTCTTACGATAAAATAAAGACATATCTAAGCTACATTTCACCTC
>SFHH01000038.1 GCA_004555735.1 Acidaminococcus fermentans | reverse complement strand
ATTTTTTATCCTGGTTGTCATCCAGGTGACTCGATCTCATCACCGTAAAGGTGACTTGACCCGCACATCTGTCAACAATATTCAGTTTTCAGGGTTCTAGCCTTGTCGCTCATCGGCGACTTGATTATAATATCACGGGACTAGATTTTTGTCAACAAAAATCTAAAAAAAATTGTCATACGTCATATGTCATAAGTCATACGCTAATGGAATCCTGGTATCCCAGGCATTGAATCATAAGCAATTCACAAAATTGCTTTCCAAAAGCGTATGACCTATGACGGCTGACGCATGACGTTTTTACTTCTTCTCCACCTGGAATTTGAAGTTGTCGATGACCGGACGATGGTCTTCTCCGCCTTCTTTCATATCTTCCGTCAGGAGAGCCTGGACGATGATGGCCATTTCCAGCCGTTTCTTCTGGATCCGACACCCGTAAGCATAGGGTTTTTCAATGGTGCCGTTGGCCAGATCCGCATTGGCATGGCAGCCGCCGCTGCAGAAGAACCGGGCCCAGCAGGTCCGGCAGTCTTCTTTTTTCATCACATGCATGTGACGGAAATACTGGACCATGTCCTTTTTCACGATGCCCGTATCCAGGGTTCCCATCTTGTATTTCTCCCGGCCCACGAACTGATGGCAGGGATAGATGTCCCCTTCGGGGGTAATGGCGAAATATTCATGGCCGGCACCGCAGCCTGCCAGCCGTTTGGCCACGCAGGGACCATTGTCCAGAGCCACGTTGAAGTGGAAGAAGTCAAAGGGTACACCGGCCCGTTTCTTTTCCAGATAGGCCCGGGCCAGTTTCTCATATTCTTTGTCCAGGGTGGGCCAGTCTTCTTCCATCAGCACCCAGGGTTCGGTGGTGCCCACCACCGGTTCCATGGAGATTTCGGAACCCACATCCAGCATGGCCAGCACATCATCACAGAAATGGGTGTTGTAATGGGTATAGGTCCCCCGCAGGTAGTAGTTCTTCCCATGGCGGGATTCGATGACTTTCCGGAAGCCCTTTACAGCTGCATCATAGGACCCTATATGACCCGGATAGGGACGCATATTGTCATGGGTCTTTTTGCTGCCGTCCAGGGACAGCACCAGCATCACCCGGTTGTCATTCAGATACTTTACGATTTCATCGGTGAGCAGGGTGCCGTTGGTGGTCAGGGTCAGTTTGATGTTCTTCCCAGTTTCTTTTTCCCGCTGACGTACATAATCCACAATGAACTTTACCACAGGCATGTTCATCAGAGGTTCCCCGCCGAACAGGTCCAGTTCCAGGTTGTGACGCTGTTTGCTTCCGGCAATGGCAAATTCAATGGCCTTCTTAGCCACTTCCTTGCTCATGAGTGCCCGATGTCCTCCGAAGTCCCCAGTGTCCGCAAAGCAGTAACCGCACCGCAGATTGCAGTCGTGGGCCACATGGAGGCACAGGGATTTCAGCACCGGTTCATCGGAAAAGGTGTCCGGCACCGGGAAGTCCGGGGAAAACAACAGCCCGGATTTCTGCAGTTCCTGGAGTTCTTCCAAAACTTCATCGATATCTTCTGCCGGATATTTGCCGGCGAAATGGGCTTTCGTCCCTTCGGCGTTGGTGCCGTCATAAAACCCCAGCAAATCATAAATCATGGCGTCGATGATGTGCACGGCGCCGCTGTTCACGTCAAGGACCACATAATTGTCGTCCAGATGCATTCTATGGATCAACTTTCTATCCGCCCTTCTTATACAAGAAAATAGCTCCCTGCGCATGCAGGGAGCTTCCGCGCATAACTGGATTATGCTTTTTCGCAAACCTGGTTGCCTACCGTGCAGGAAGTCTTGCAGGCAGACTGGCAGGATGCCGGGCATTCGCCACAGCCGCCGGTTCTCAGGGTCTTCTTCAGCATTTCTTTATTCACAGTTTTGATTCTCTTTGCCATCGTCGATTCCTCCCTATCTTCTGGTTTATAATCCATTGTATCTGTTTTTCTAAAAGAACGCAAGCCTTTCAACCGTTCCTATCTTTCTTACAGATGGAGTTTGGTCCGGATCACATAGTATTGATGGATGACCCAATCGGAATCGATACCGGTCTGATCGATGTAGCTTTGGATCTGGGCCCGCTTCAGATCATACTGGAAGCAGCCCAGGTTCTCCGGTTTATTCTGGAACACATTGACCCGGCGCAGCCGCATGAGATCTGTTTTATCCGTATTCACACCTACACGGCCGTCCACTCCGGCAATATAGCCGGCTTTTTTCACCTGGGCCGCAATGGCATCGCTGGCAGAGCCGTTGGGATAGGAGAAGGTAAGGCCTTCCGGCGGATTATAGATTCCCCGCATATGCTGCATGGAACTGGTCAGTTCATATTCCACCTGTTCCGGTGTCATGCTTTCGAGAGGTTTGTGGTTGAAGGTATGGGATCCCAGAGCCCAGCCGTATTTCAACAGTTCATGCTCCTGATGCCAATCCAGATAGCCCGGCCATCCCTCGTATTTCACAGCCATGTACATATTACCCACAAAGCCGTATTTTTTCAGGATGGGAGCCGCATAGGTCAGGTTGTCCAGATATCCGTCATCAAAGATCAGTACACATTCCTTGTGGAATTTACGGCCTTCTTTCCGCCCTTTCACATACTCCGCCAGGGTAATGGTCTTCCACCCTTCCTGTTTCAGGTATTTCATCTGCAAATCGAACTGTTCCGGCGGCATAGTATACGGATCGTCATGACCCGGCTCTACCCTGTGATACGCAAAGATGGGCACGGTCTCTTCACAGAACCGCGGGAAATCCTGCTTCACATATTCATATCCCCCATAAGCAAATCCACACAATGCCGCCACAATCGCCAAAAAAATGATCAGTTTTTTCATTGCTCCCCATCCTTCAATTTTTCTGCTAACTGTTCTAGCTTCTTCAGCCGGTGATTGAACCCGGATTTTCCTACACTGTCTTCTGTCAGAGCGGCCAGTTCCCCCACGGACAGATCCTGATGATCCCTGCGGAGCCGGGCCGCTTCCTGCAGGGATTCCGGGAGAGTGGCCAGCCCTACCGTTTCTTCGATGACCCGGATTGCGTTCAGTTGCCGGACAGCCGTCTGCACCACTTTGTTCAGATTGGCCGTCTCACAGTTCACCTGCCGGTTCACCTTGTTGCGCATGTCCTTTAGGACCCGGATATTTTCAAACTCCAGATAAGAATGAGGAGCCCCGATCAAGGACAGGAAAGAAGCAATGGCATTGCCTTCTTTCAAATACACGATATAGGAATTCTTCCGGTCCACGATCCGAGCCGGCAGACTGAATCCTTTCATGATTTTCTGGATGAACTGGCCCATATCCAGGCTGTCACAGATCAGTTCCAGATGATAATCACTGATGGGCTTGTTCACAGATCCCCCAGCCAGGAATACACCCCGGAGGAAAGCCCTGCGTTCCCCCTCTTTTTTCAGCAGGACATTCCCTCCTTCCTCCAAAGGAGAAAGCAGATGGAGCCGGCTCAGCGCGGCTCGGGCTTCATCGGAGGGAAGCACATGGACCTGATACCGGTTGTTCTTTTTCAGTCTCCGGCTCCGGGTCACGATGACTTCCGTCTGCACAGGGAAATTGTTTTTCAAGAGCCGCAGCACCCGCCGGGCCAAAGCCGCATTTTCCGTGGTGAAATGGATCCCCACTTTCCGCCCGCTGAGGGAAACAGAGCCGCTGATCCGCAGCAGTCCAAACAGTTCAGCTTGCTCACAATTGTGCTCTTCGCCTTCTGACCGCGCAATTTCGTTTTTTACATCATGGGAAAAAGACATGGGTCAGGACTCCTTTTTGGCGTGTTTCCGCAATTCCTGCATGGTCTGACGGGCAAAGAAATAATCAAAGAACCGAATGCCCTTGCCAAACAGCTTTAACCGATAAATCAGGGCGATGATAGTCTTGGCCAGCTTCAGCGGATTATGCCGGACCAGGTCGCTGTTGTTCAGCAACTTGGCCGGTACACAGTCGATCCCCAGTTTCTCGATTTTCTCCACATCCGGAGAAACAGGCATGGCGCCTTCCTTCTCATATTTTGCCAGGATATCGGGAGAAGCTTTCTGCTCATTGACCACAACATAGTCCAGGCACTGGCAGCCCATGTGCCGGATCAGGGCTTGGACATGTTCATAAGCTCCATAGCCATCGGTTTCTCCAGGCTGGGTCATCACATTGCACACGTAGATTTTGACAGCTTTGGACTGGATCACCGCATCCCGGATCCCGGGCACGATCAAACTGGCCAGGACACTGGTATACAGGCTGCCCGGCCCCAGGATGATGGCATCAGCTTTCAGGATGGCATCCACCGCCCGCTGGGACGCCCGGGGATTTTCCGGTTCCGTCATCAGCCGGAGGATCTTATGAGGCGAAGCAGTGATGGAGCTTTCTCCCACCACCGTACTTCCATCATCCATTTGGGCCTTCAGCTGGATATTGTCCGTCGTATTGGGCCACACATGGCCCCGCACTTTCAAGATTTCGCAAGTGGCAGCGATGCCCTTTTCCATATCCCCGCCCTCCACATCGCTCATAGCGGCGATAAAAAGATTCCCCAGGTTATGGCCGCTGAGAGCGCTGCTTTTGAACCGGTACTGCATGACTTTTTCCATCAGCGGTTCTGTATCGGACAAGGCTACCAGGCAGTTCCGCATATCTCCCGGTGGCAAGATGCCCAGTTCCTTCCGCAGTCGGCCGGAGGATCCTCCATCATCAGCCGTAGTCACCACAGCCGTACAGTTGTTGGTGATCAGCTTGATTCCTCGGAGCAGGACGGAAAGGCCCGTCCCACCGCCGATGACCACCACGCTGGGGCCTTTATCCAGTTTCTGCTGGGTAAAGATCAGTTCCCGGAGCGATTCCTTCTCTCCCGGCATCACTGCATTGATGATGGTCTTCACCACATGAGTGGCCCCCAGGAGCATGCAGAGGATTCCCAGGACCACGCTGAAGGCTCCCAGCCCAGTGATGGTGGACCGGTAGTACTCCCCTCCCACAGAATTGATGAACTGCAGTACCAAGGCTTCCAAAAGACCCACAAACTGATAGTTGAAGATTAAAGTGACGCCCACGCAAGCCAGAACTGCACCGAAAGCAAAAAGGAACAGCCATCGTTTCAAGTTCAGCCCCGGGTACAACCACTTAATCCATTTCATACGCATTCACCTATTTCTTTATCAAGTCGCGATGGATGACCTGCACCCCATAGCCGCATCTTTCAATGAAGCTGCCCAGCTGGTTGGCGATGAACACGCTCCGGTGCCGTCCGCCAGTACAGCCTACGCCGATCATCAGCTGACTCTTGCCTTCCTGGACGTACTGGGGCAGAAGGAACTGGATCAGCGTGAACAGCTTCTCTTCAAATTCCCCAGTCACCGGCTTATTCTGGATATAATCCTTTACCGGCTGGTCATTGCCGCATAGATTCTTCAGCTCCGGGATATAGAACGGATTGGGCAGGAAGCGCACGTCGAAGACCATATCACAGTCCAGGGGAAGCCCATATTTAAAGCCGAAAGACTGGACTACGATGTTCATGGGAGGCAGTTCTCCCCCCTTGCCAAAGAGCTGGATGATTTTCCGGCGCAGTTCCTTGGTCGTCGTTTTGGAGGTATCGATGATGGTGGTGGCCCGTTTCCTGATTTGGCTGAGGATTTCCCGTTCCCGGGCGATATCTGCACTGAGGCCATTATGCCCCGCCAGGGGATGGCGGCGCCGGGTCTCTTTGTAACGCCGGATCAATGTCCCGTCATCCGCATCCAGGAAAACCAGCTCATAGGGCATACTGCCCTGGTTCAGCTGATCCAATACTTGATTCAGATCCTTGAAGAATTTGCCGCCCCGGATATCCACCACCAGGGCAAGCTGCGCTCCTCCATTTTTGTTCTGGAGACACAGTTCGATGAATTTCGGGATAAATGTCGGGGGAAGATTGTCCACGCAAAAATAGCCCAGATCTTCCAGCGTCCGCATTACCTGCGTCTTCCCCGCGCCGGACATCCCTGTGATGAGTAAGGTTCTCGCCATTGGCCTTCCACCCCCTAAAAGTTTAGAACAGTTGTATTATACAATGGGAAAAAAGTCTCTGTAAAGGCATGTACCGCTTCTTTACTTTGGGACTTCGATCTGCTGGGTCATGATTGTCCGTATGATCCGGGCCACACCATTCCTGGTATTGGGAGCGGTGACTACCCTGGCAGCCCGGCACACGGCTTCGTTGGCATTCCCCATGGCCACCCCCATCCCGGCATGGGCGATCATGTCCAGGTCATTGTCCGAATCTCCCACACAGAGGATTTCTTCTTCCCGGATCCCCTCCCGAGCTGCCAGAGCCTGGAGCGCATGCCATTTGTTGGTAGCAGGCGCTGTGATTTCCAAGAACCCTTTGGAGGAACTGACGATCTTGATTTTCCCGGCATACCGCCGTTCCAATTCACCACGGAGGCTCTCGACCTGATCCGTGATGGCCAGCAGCTTATGGGGTGCCTGAGGCAGGGCATGGATCGCTTCCGTCTGGACTTCATAGGGGACTCTGGCAAAATGAGCATAGAAACGGACCTCTTCACAATCCCGAGGAGCCCACAGCCGATCCTCCACATAGGCCTGGATGTAGATGCCCCGTTCCAGACAGTCATCCAGCAAAGGCTGGGCTGTTTCCAGCGGAAGGGGCCAATTCCCAAGGACGTCTCCGCTGAGAGGATCTTTCACAAAAGCTCCGTTGTAGACCACAAGGGGATGGTTCAAACCCAGTTCCTGGGCATAGGGCAGGGCGGAACGGTACATCCGTCCCGTAGCCAAAGTCACATAATACCCGGCCGCCGCTGCTTCCCGCACAGCCGCTGCATCTTCCGGTGCGATATTCTTTTCCTGGTCCAGCAGGGTGCCATCCAGGTCCATGGCAATCATTTTCAACGGCATACGTTTCCTCCTATTTCCTGCTAACAAAAAAAGGCTGCCGCTTTCGTGCGACAGCCCCTTCTTTTTTTAGGCTTCTTCAGAGAACTGATCCTTGCCTACGCCACAGATGGGGCAAACCCAGTCTTCCGGCAGATCTTCGAATTTGGTGCCAGGAGCAATGTTATGTTCCGGATCACCGGCAGCTTCATCATACACATAACCGCAAACTTCACATACATATTTTTTCATTGTTTTATCCCCCTACGGTTTATTAGTAATTTCGCCCTCGATTATACCAAAGGTTCCCTATGATAGCAATAGGTTTCAAAGAATTTTTTAATAAAAATTATTGGATAAGAATATTTTATTTTTTCTTATCTGGATTTCCTGTGCCAGTCTCCAGCATTTCCGTTTTCTGGAGTACATTGCCTTGCAAAAACCCGTGGACCCGTTCAGCCACCACCCGGTTCATACTCTCCACGGCGGCCAGGTCCTCCACCGAGGCCTGCCGCATGGCGTCCAAGGAACCAAACCGTTTCCACAGGGCTGCCCGGCGTTTGGGGCCCATCCCTTCCAGATGGTCCAGCACGGAAACCAGGTTCCGCCGGGCCAGCCGTTTCCGATGATAGGTGATGGCAAATCGATGGGCCTCATCCCGGATATGCTGGATCAAATGGAGAGCCGGAGACATCTTGTCCAGCAGGATGCTGGTATGAGCCCCTTCCTTGAAGATCTCCTCTTCCCGCTTGGCCAGTCCGATCACCGGCACTTCGCTGCTGCTGATGCCCAGGCCCCGGATCACTTCACAGGCCGAACTGAGCTGCCCTTTCCCCCCATCGATGATGATCAGGCTGGGGAGATCCTCCAGATCCCGATACCGGCGGTAGACCACTTCCTGCATGGATTTGAAGTCATCGGGCTTGCCTTCGGTAGACCGGAGCTTGTACCGTCGATAGTCTTTCTTGCTGGGGCCTCCATCCCTGAATACTACCATGGAGGCCACGGTTTCCCGTCCTTGGTTATGGGAAATGTCGAAACAATCCATCCGTTCCAAGGGCTTTGTAAGGCCCAGCGCCTTCTGCAGCTGTTCCGCCGCATCCAACCCAGTCTGTCCAGAAGCCTGCCCCCGGCGCAGCCGCTCTTCCAGATTCTTTTTGGCATTGTTCATGGCCATGAGCACCAGATCATGCTTCAGTCCTCTTTGAGGGACCAGCAGCTCCACGTTTTTCTCATTCAGGGTGCTGAGCCATTGGGAAAGCAGGGTCCGATCACTGTCTGCCAGCCCTTCGCTGACCAAGATTTCCCGGGGAGGCCGATGGTTCTCATGGTAGTACTGCTTCAGGAAATCGGCCAGCACTTCTCCTCCCGGCTCCCCGATCTCCTGGTCCAGGAAGAAGCTGTCCCGGCCCAGGATCTTCCCGCTGCGGATGAAGAACACCTGGATGCAGACTCCGCTGTCGTCCATGGCCAGCCCCACTACATCCCGGTCACCGCTTTCCGTAGTGGCTTTCTGCTTCTCCGCCAGTTTTCGGACGCTCAGGAGGGAGTCCCGGTACCGGGCTGCTGCTTCGAATTCCAAATTATCAGAAGCCTGCTGCATCTTGGCGGTCAGTTCTTTTTCCAGTTGGGCCACTTTCCCGTCCAGGAGCAGCAGAACAGAATCAACCATCTGCCGGTATTCGCTGATGGGCACCTTCCCTGTACAGGGGGCCAGGCACCGGTGGAGATGGTACTGAAGGCAAGGTCTCTTGGCGTTCAGGTTCCGGCAGTGGCGCAGAGGGAACATGGTCCGGATCAGCTTCATGGTATCCCGGAGGGCCCCTGCATCAGCAAAAGGTCCGTAATACCGGGCCCCGTCCTTGAGCACCCGCCGGGTGAGCACCATCCGAGGATAGGCTTCTCCTACGGTGATCTTCAGATACGGATAAGTCTTGTCATCCTTCAGGTCGATATTGTACCGGGGCCGGTATTTCTTGATCAGATTGCATTCCAGGATCAGGGCTTCCATCTCACTGGCGGTGACGATGGTCTCGATGGAAGCCACATGGGCATTGATGGCCCGGACCTTGGGAGATACCTGGCTAGCCGGGCGGAAATAACTGCGCACCCGGTTCTTCAGGATCACGGCCTTCCCCACATAGATCACTTTGCCGGCGGCATCATGCATGATATAGACCCCCGGCGCATTGGGCAGCACCGCTAAGGTCTCTTTGATGGCCTCGTTCATACCAGGACCTTCTTTACATACTGTCCGGTATAGGATTCCGCCACCTGGGCCACCTGTTCTGGAGTCCCGGTGGCAATCACCGTGCCGCCCCGGTCGCCTCCTTCCGGCCCTAGGTCGATGAGCCAGTCTGCGCTCTTGATCACATCCAGGTTGTGTTCGATGACCACCACCGTACTGCCCGCATCCACCAGGCGCTGGAGGACTTCCAGCAGTTTATGTACATCGGCCATGTGGAGGCCAGTGGTGGGTTCGTCCAGGATGTAGAGGGTCTTGCCCGTGTTCACCTTAGCCAGTTCTGTGGCCAGCTTCACCCGCTGGGCTTCACCCCCAGACAGGGTCGTAGCCGCCTGGCCCAGTCGGATGTAGCCCAATCCCACATCTTCCAACACTTGGAGTTTCCGGAGGATCCGCTGCTGGTTGCTGAAATATTGGCAGGCTTCGCTGACGGTCATATCCAGGACCTCCGCGATGTTCTTCCCCTTGTACCGGACTTCCAGGGTATCCCGGTTGTAGCGGGTGCCTTTGCATACTTCGCAGGGCACGTACACATCCGGCAGGAAGTTCATCTCGATTTTCAGCATCCCGTCCCCATGGCAGGCCTCGCAGCGGCCGCCCTTTACATTGAAGCTGAACCGTCCCGGCTTATAGCCCCGGAGCTTGGCATCGTTGGTGGTACTGAACAAAGTCCGGATCAAATCAAAGGTGCCCGTATAAGTGGCCGGGTTGGACCGTGGGGTCCGTCCGATCGGGCTCTGATCGATGTTGATGACCTTATCGATATGCTGGATCCCCGTGATCCGATCATGAGCCAAAGGCCGCTCCCGGGCCCCCATGAGTTTCTTGGCCAAGGCTTTGTACAGGATGTCGTTGATCAGGGTACTCTTCCCGCTGCCGCTGACCCCAGTGATCACTGTCAGAGTCCCCAGAGGGATGGATACGTCGATATTTTTCAGGTTATTGGCCCGGGCTCCCTTGATAGTAAGCTTCTTGCCTGTTCCCTTCCGCCGGACAGCGGGCACCGGGATCTTTTTCCGACCGCTGAGGTATTGGCCGGTAATGGAGCCCGTCACCTGGCTGATTTCTTCCGCCGTACCCTGAGCCACCACATAGCCGCCATTTTCCCCGGCCCCCGGTCCGATGTCGATGATCTGGTCTGCGGCCCGCATGGTATCTTCATCATGTTCCACCACAATCAGGGTATTCCCCATATCCCGGAGATTCTTCAGGGTTTCCAGCAGCTTGTCGTTGTCCCGCTGATGGAGCCCGATACTAGGTTCATCCAAGATATACAGCACCCCTACCAGGCCGGACCCGATCTGGGTGGCCAGCCGGATCCGCTGGGCTTCTCCGCCAGAGAGGGTGGCTGCCGCCCGATCCAGGGTCAGGTAGTCCAGTCCCACATTGTTCAGGAAACTGAGCCGGGCCCGGATTTCCTTCAAGATCTGTTTGGCGATGAAAGCATCCCGTTCCGACAGCTGCAGTCCGTTGAAGAAAGCCAGACATTCCCGTACCGGCATCTGACAGACCTGCTGGATATTCTTTCCGTCCACCGTGATTCCCAGGACTTCCGGTCGGAGACGGGCTCCATGGCATGCGGAGCACTCGATGGCCGTCATGAAAGATTCGTAATCCAGCCGCTGGCTTTCGCTCATGGCCTCTTTCAGACGCCGTTTCAGCACAGGGATGATCCCTTCGAAAGGCGTATTGTGGTCGTTGATTTCCCCCATAAGATTCTGGTAGGAGAACGTGAAGATCTCATCGGGGATCCCTTCCAGCAGTTCCTGTTGGAATTTCTTGGGCAGATCCTTCCAGCAGTTCTGGAGGGAGAATCCTCGGCTCTTCAACACTGCCGCCAGCTGGCAGAGGAAATAGGATTTCACATTGGAACTGACTGCCGCAATGGCTCCCTGGTCAAAGGGCTTTGCCTTGTCCGGGATAATCAGATCCGGATCGAATTCCATATGCTGTCCCAGGCCCATGCAGTCCGGACAGGCCCCATAGGGTGCGTTGAAGGAAAACAGCCGGGGTTCGATTTCCGGCAGGCTGATGCCACATTCCGCGCAGGCGAACTTCTCGCTGTACACATGGGTCTCTCCACCGATCTCTTCGATGGCTACGGTGCCTTCCCCCAGCTTCAGGGCGGTCTCCAGTGAATCCGTCATCCGGCTCCCCAGGCTGGGACGAGCCACCAGGCGGTCCACCACTACGGAGATATTGTGTTTCTTCTTTTTATCCAGCTGGATTTCCTCATCCAGAGTAAAGATCTGGTCATCCACCTTCACCCGGACATATCCAGCCCGGCGGACGCTTTCCAGGATATTTTTGTGTTCTCCCTTCCGGCCCCAGACCACAGGCGCCAGGATCATGAATTTCGTCCCTTCCGGCAGTTCCATCACCTTGTCGGCAATCTGCTGGGGGGACTGGCGCTCGATGACCTTCCCGCATTTGGGACAGTGAGGGATCCCGATCCGGGCAAAGAGCAGACGGAGATAGTCATAGATTTCCGTCACGGTCCCCACCGTGGACCGAGGATTCCGGCTGGTGGTCTTCTGGTCGATGGAAATGGCCGGAGAAAGACCGCCGATATAGTCCACATCCGGCTTATCCATCTGTCCCAGGAACTGCCGGGCATAGGCGGACAGGCTTTCCACGTATCGGCGCTGGCCTTCCGCATAGATCGTATCGAAAGCCAGAGAGGATTTCCCACTGCCGGACAAACCGGTGATCACCACCAATTTGTTCCGAGGGATCTTCAAGGATATATTTTTCAGGTTGTGCTGCCGCGCTCCCTGGATTACAATGGCATCTTCATTCATGAGCTTTCCGCTGCTCTCCTTTCAGCAATATCAGCTGGTCCCGGTATTCCGCTGCCAGCTCGAAGTCCAGCTGTTTGGCCGCTTCTTTCATTTTCTTTTCCATGATTCGGATTTGTTTCTCCAAGTCCCTGGGCTTCAGTTTTTTTACGGTTTTGGCCGTATACCCTTTGGTAGAAGTATCTTCTTCCTCTACTTTGGTCAGTTTGATCAATTCCACTACTTTCTTTTGGATGGTCTTGGGCACAATGCCATGGGCCCGGTTGAAGGCTTCCTGCTTTTTCCGGCGCCGATTGGTTTCGCTGATGGCCCGTTCCATGGATCCCGTGATGGTATCTGCATACATGATCACCCGGCCATGGGCATTCCGGGCTGCCCGGCCGATGGTCTGGATCATAGCCGTATCACTGCGGAGGAAACCTTCCTTATCCGCATCCAGGATGGCTACCAGGCTCACCTCCGGCATGTCCAGCCCTTCCCGGAGCAGGTTGATGCCCACCAGCACATCGAATTTCCCAGCCCGGAGGTCATGGATGATTTCCGCCCGTTCAATGGTAGCGATATCTGAATGGAGATAGCGGACCCGGATTCCAGCCGTAGTCAAGTATTCCGTCAGATCCTCTGCCATCTTCTTGGTCAGAGTGGTCACCAGTACCCGTTCCTTCTGGCCGGTGACCTTGTGGATCTCTCCCAGCAAGTCATCGATCTGCCCCTTGATAGGCCGCACTTCGATCTGGGGATCCAGGAGTCCGGTAGGCCGGATGATCTGTTCCACCACCTGGTCAGTGGTTTCCATTTCATAGGGTCCGGGGGTGGCGGATACGTAGATGATCTGTCCCCTCTGGGCCTGGAATTCATCAAAGGTCAAGGGCCGGTTATCGATGGCTGAGGGCAGCCGGAACCCATATTTCACCAGCTGTTCTTTCCGGGCCCGGTCTCCGGCATACATAGCCCGGAGCTGAGGCAGTGTCACATGGCTTTCGTCGATCACCGTGAGGAAATCCTTGGGGAAATAGTTCACCAGGGTAAAAGGCGGTTCCCCGGGTTTCCGTCCCGTCAGATGGCGGGAATAGTTCTCGATGCCGCTGCAGTAACCCAGTTCCTGCATCATCTCCAGGTCATAATTGGTCCGCTGTTCCAGCCGCTGGGCCTCCAGGAGCTTATTTTCCCCCTTCAGCACCTTCAGCCGTTCGTTCAGTTCCCGGCGGATATCTTTCCGGGCCCGTTCCAGGTTTTCGTCACTGGTCACATAATGGCTGGCGGGGAAAATGGCCACATGGGTCCGTTTGTCCACCACCTGGCCAGTGAGCACATCGATTTCCTCCAAGCTGTCCACCTCATCCCCGAACAGTTCGATGCGGATGGCTTTTTCCCCATAGCTGGCGGGAACCACTTCGATCACATCTCCCCGGACCCGGAACTTGCCGCGCTCCAGGGATAGGTCGTTCCGTTCGTAGCGGATCTTCACCAGTTTTTCCAGGATGGCATCCCGTTCCACCGTCTGGCCGATGCGCAGGGACAGGACACTGTCGTAATAGTCCTTGGGCCCGCCCAGGCCATAGATGCAGGATACGGATGCCACCACGATCACATCCTGCCGTTCCATCAGGGCAGAGGTGGCCGAGTGCCGCAGTTTGTCGATTTCATCGTTCATAGAGGAGTCTTTTTCGATATAGGTATCGGTAGCCGGGATATAGGCTTCCGGCTGATAGTAATCATAATAGGAAACAAAGTATTCCACCGCATTGTTGGGGAAGAATTCCTTGAATTCGCTGCACAGCTGGGCTGCCAAAGTCTTATTATGGGCAATGACCAGGGTGGGCTTCTGGACCTTCTGGATCACCTGGGCAATGGTATAAGTTTTCCCCGTCCCCGTAGCTCCCAGCAGCACCTGGGTGTGGAGTCCCTCCTCCACCCCTCTGGCCAGGGCATCGATGGCTTCCGGCTGGTCTCCCGCCGGAGCAAAAGGAGCATGGATTTCAAAAGGCATAATGGTTTCTCCTTCTTCTTTCAGAATCTCTTTCATTATATCATACGGAAAATTTCGTTGAAATCGGTCCTGGCAGGCGGACTGCTGCTGTTTTCCCTTATGGGAAATACGGAAGCTTCTCCCAAGATCCTGTATGTCCCTCTGGACAACCGGCCCGTCTGTCTAGAATATACGGTAGATACGGCCAAAGCTGCCGGCTATCCCCTGACCGTCCCCCCAGAAAAAGATCTTTCCAACCACCGGGACCAGGGAAACAACGAAGCCCTGTGGACCTGGCTGGAAAAAGAAGCCCCTCATGCAGAGGCTGCGGTTATCGCTACGGACAGCCTGAACTACGGCGGCTTGGTGGCATCCCGGAAACATCATCATCTGGAAAAATACCTGAAAGGCAAGATCCAGCGGATGGAAAAACTGAAAAAAGACAATCCAGGGCTGAAGATCTATGCCTTCAGCACCATCATGCGGACGCCCCAACAGAGCATCGGAAAGGTAGAGCCGGGCTATTACCAGGAATACGGCCCCAAGATTTTCCGGCTTTCCCAGCTCCAGGACAAAGAAGACCAGGACGGCTCCCTGACTTATCCGGAGATCCAGGAACGGCAGACACTGCTGGCCCAGATTCCCAATTCCGTAATGCAGGACTGGCGGACCCGCCGGCTGATGAACTTCCAGACCAATAAACGGCTGATCCGGCTATGCCAGAATGGCATCTTCCATTACTTCGCCCTGGGCAAAGATGATGACGCTCCCCTGTCCCAGACCCATATGGAAGCCCGGCACCTGAAATACGTAGGAAATGGGATCACCGAAAACCGCTTCCAGATCCTGCCTGGGGTGGACCAAGTGGGGCTTTTGCTGGTGACCCGGGCCATCAACGAAATCCGTGGGGAAAAGCCTAAAGTCTATCCCTTATTCGCTCCTGGCGCCGGCGGGGATACGGTTCCGCTGTATTCAGATGAACGAGCGGAAGATTCCGTCCGGAACCAGATCCTGGCCAGCGGCGGAGTGGAGACCGGCCATCTGAAAAAAGCGGACCTGGTCCTGGCGGTGAATACACCGGAAGACGGGGTCTGCCTGGATTCCACGGCTAATGACAACGCCCCGTACGCTAGCCGGACCAACCGGGCCTTTGCCGCCGAACTGGCAGAACTGGAAACCCAAAAGCCAGTGGCCCTGGCAGATATTTCCTATGCCAACGGGGCGGACAACGGCTTCATGCTGGCCATGACTGACGCCAAAGCCCTGTTGGGACTCACCGCCTATTCCGGCTGGAACACCGCGGATAACAGCATCGGCTATGCCCTGAGCCAGGGGATCCTGGGCAAGCGCTTCAAACCGGAAGAACGGGAGAGGCTGCTGAAGACCCGGCTCCTGGACGATTGGATCTACCAGGCCAATGTCCGGTACCGGATCAGCCTGGGCATCGATCGGCATGATTTCAAGCTGAAATATGATCTGGGCAAATACTACAACCGGATCCTCAGTGGCACCAGCCGGCTGCTCCATCAATATGTGGAAGAGGAGCCCACCCTGAAAGGCACCTCCTATACCGTAGAATTTCCCTGGAACCGGATGTTCGAGGTGGATGTAAGGGTAAAATGAGGCCAGGCTGACGCCTGGCCGGTCACTGGTCTCTAGCCAAGGGAAGCCGGCTTGCGCCGGTCTTGAACAAATTTTAACTATGTATTTACAGGAGGATTTTTATGGCCAAGAACAGCTCTTTCGACATCGTTTCTCAACTTGACATGCAGGAACTAGACAATGCACTGAACCAGACCCGGAAGGAAATCGAACAGCGGTACGACTTCCGGGGTTCCAACGCCACTATCGAACTCTCCGATGGGGATCTGAAACTGGCTGCGGAAGATGAATACAAACTAGGTGCCATCCTGGATATCCTGCGGCAGCGGATGGCCAAACGGGGTCTGTCCCTCCGTGCCTTGGAACCGGGTAAAGTGGAACCGGCAGCCAAAGGGACCGTCCGGCAGATTGTCAAGCTGAAACAGGGCATCGACAAGGAAACCGCTAAAAAGGTCATCGCTTCCATCAAAGCAGCCAAGATCAAGGTGACCACCCAGCAGCAGGACGATCAGATCCGGGTCTCCGGCCCAAAAAAAGATGATCTCCAGGCTGTGATCCAGCTGGTACGGGGACAGGATTTCGGAATCGATATGCAGTTCATCAATATGAGATAAGAAAAGAGGTGCTGCCGGGCAGCACCTCTTTTCGGGTCATGGGTCGCGGGCTCTGCGTCGCGGGCCTGGACGTTTAAATCGTTTGTTCTTTTTTTCTATAGGATGATAAGAGAAAAACGTCTAAAATAAAAAATCGTGTGCTGGTTCTGCACCAATAGGCCCGCGACTCACGACTCGCGACCCGCGACCAGGGGGGTGAAATCTTCACCTCCCATTCTTTATTCCTTCTCCCCTTTTTCTCCGTTCCATAGGGTGGACCAGCTGCCAGCGGAACCGGATAGCGAAAAAGCGGAGAGCGATGACCATGAAAGCTCCCAGCCAGGGTGCCAAATCCTGGCTTTCGTAATGCCAACAGAGACACATGACGAAGCTCCCTGCCAAAGAAGAGGTGGCATAGACATCCGTATTCAGTACGCTGGGCACCCGCTGGGCCATCAGATCCCGGAGCACACCGCCCCCTACTGCCGTCAGGAGTCCCAGCATAATGGGATAGACAAAGGTATGGGGCTTGCCCTGGGCCAGTCCGGTCAGGGTTCCTGTCACCGTAAAAGAAGCCAGCCCCACAGTATCAGCAGCGATATAGAAAAAAGTCAGGATCCGCCGTTTCCGGCCGGCAATCCGGTAGGAAACGAACAGCCAAGACAGGGAAAGGGCCGTCAGCACCGCCAGCAGCAGGTTCCCGGGGTTCTCCAAGGCCATAGGCGGCGTATAGCCTGCCAGCACATCCCGTATCATACCGCCTCCTACTGCGGTCAAAACAGCCAATACAGTGATCCCGAACACGTCCATGTTCTTCGCCATACCCACGATAGCCCCTGAAATGGCAAAGGACACCGTTCCTGCGATCTCAAAAAGATTCCATAATTGCAGCATAGACTTCCCCCTACCCCAAAACACGCAGCAGTTCTTCCCCGCTGGTCTCTCCAGCCAGGACTTTCTCCCGCCCAGCTTCCCACAGTGGCTGGAATCCTTCCTGCCTAGCCAGCCTCTCCAGTGCCCCATCCTGTTCCTCCCGCAGGATGGCCCGCCGGAGAGGTTCTGTCAAAATAAGGATTTCCTGGAGTGGGATCCGCCCTGCATAGCCGGTCTGGCTGCAGTGAGGACAGCCCTGGGCCCGATACAAAGTCCGAGGCTCCGTCAGCTGCAGGTATTTCCACTCCCAATCCTCTTTGGTTACAGTATACGCCTTTTTACAGCTGGGGCAAAGTCTCCTGACCAACTGTTGTCCCGCCACCCCTTCCAGAGCCGCCGCTGCCAGATAAGGTTCTACCCCCATATCCAGGATCCTCGTCACAGCCCCTGCCGCTGTATTGGTATGGAGGGTGCTGAACACCCGATGGCCTGTCAGCGCCGCCTGGATGCTCATGGCAGCGGTTTCCCCATCCCGGATTTCTCCCACCATGATACAGTCAGGATCCTGTCGCAGGATACTCCGGAGACAGCGGGCAAAAGTCAGCCCGATTTTCGGCTGGACGGAAACCTGCCGGATTCCCGCAAGCTGATATTCCACAGGATCCTCCACAGTGATGATGTTCTGTTTTTCCCGGTCCAGGGAGGCAAGGATTCCATACAAGGTCGTAGACTTCCCGCTGCCGGTAGGACCGGTCACCAGGAACAGACCATGGGGACGGCGCAGGCAGCGTCGGAGCTTCTCCAGATTTTTCACCGTGAATCCCAACTGTTCCAGGTCCAGTTGGACAGCTTCCTGATCCAGCAGCCGCAGCACCAGGTTTTCGCCAAACAAGGTAGGCAGCGATGATACACGCACATCCACTTGATGTCCCTGCCACAGCCCTTGGAACCTTCCGTCCTGGGGCAGCCGTTTTTCTCCGATATCCATGCCGGAAAGGATCTTGAACCGGGAAATCAGCGGATCCTGGAGATTTTTAGGCACTTGGCAGAGAGGATGGAGCACCCCATCCACCCGGCAGCGGATCTGCAGTCTCTGTTTTTCTGGTTCCAGATGGATATCACTGGCGCCTCGGGCCAGTGCCTGATCCAGGATTTGTTGGGCCGTCTGGATAGCAGGGGACTGCGCCGCTGTGCTGCTTCCCCCTTGGAAAGGACTGTTCCACTGGAAATGGTCCTGCGTATGGAGTTCCTGCTGCTTATAATCTACCATGCCTTTTCTGCTCCCTTCCGATTTTTCCCGTTTATATCTCTTTTTTTGCACTTAATGGCGCGGGGGTAGGAAACCCAGGAGAAATTGCCTATAATGGGACGAGGAACACAAATCAACTGTAAGGAGGTCCATCCATGTTCTCAGTCTCATTGCCCAAAAATTTCGCACTCTCTTTTCCACTCCGGATCCTATTCTTGGTCCTCGGCACCTGCACGGGAGCTGTTCTGTACCATTTCCGTGCTCCCACCCTGCCCACTTTTCCTCCTGTCCCAGAAGAGGAAGCCATGCCATCTTCTCTGCCAGTCAAAACTACCCTAAAGAAAAGCAGGTCTCCCCGCAGAGATCCCTTCCGCCCCCTGGATCATCCACCGTCCCTCCAGCCTGTGCTGCCGAAGACGGCCCCATCTCCGATTCCTACGGACCTTGCTCAGCCGCCAGCCTCTGCCATCTCCTCTTCCTCTTTCCGTCTTTTGGGCATCCTTTCCGTCAATGGAAACCGCAAAGCCCTGGTAGCTACGCCAACCGGCACCTGCCTCCTGGCTCCTGGCGAAGAGCTGCCTGGCAAAGGGATCATCACAGAACTCCAGGAAGGCGCACTGTGTTGTGGCAGCCTCCTTCTTTCCGTAGGGGAGGTGTGGCCATGAAAGCGCTGCTTTATTTCTGTATTTTCTGTATCTTAACGCCAGTCCGCTGGGTCTTGGCAGCAGATACCGTATCCCTCTCTGTCAAAGATGCGCCTGTCCAGGACGTCCTCCAGAGCATCGCCCAGCTGTCCGGCCGGAATCTGGTACTGGAGGGCCCCGTTCCAGGGACTCTTTCTCTCGAATTCCAGCAGGTCCCTTTTCCCCAGGCCCTGGCCATGGTCACCCGGAGCCAAGGGCTCTTCTGCCGGGAAGAAGGGGGAACTCTGTGGGTCAGCAAATTAGAGAAAAAAGATCCGTTTGGCAATCAGCTGACCATCCATCCTCTGGAATACATTCCCGCCAAAGAAACGTCCGAGACCCTCAAGCCCCTGTTTTCCTCTCCCCTGGTCTGGGATCAGGGAGCCAATGCCATCCTCTTCCACGGTCATCCACTGGAAGCCCAAAAACTGCAGGAAACCTTAAAGACCTTGGACCGTCCTTCCCGTCAGATTACCCTGGAAGCCCGGATCCTTTCCCTGGGAGAATCCGCTTCCCAGGAACTAGGTCTCCAGTGGGACTGGAGTTCTCTGCCGGACCCGAAAGACCATTCCCACGGCACCTGGGGCGGCACCATCCATCTAGGCCATGGCCATCAGGCGGGTTTCCAAGCCAAGCTCAATGCACTCTGTCAAGAAGGAAAGGCTAAAGTCTTGGCCACCCCCCGGATCATTACCCTGCCCGGCCGGGAAGCCAGCATCTTCATCGGAGATCATATCCCCGTCGTCACAGAAAAAGTCACCAACAGCACCACCACCAGCACCACGGAGTATGTAGACGCCGGTATCCGTCTCTCTTATACTCCCTACCTGAGCCAGGACGGTCTGATCACCGCCAGGGTCCATACGGAAGTCAGTACGCCCACCCTCATCACCGAGCTGAAAAATTACCGGATCACCAGCCGCACGGCCGATACCCATGTACGGCTGAGGGAACGGGAAACACTGGTCATCGGAGGACTGATCAGCGAGCAGGAGCAGAGCCGTCTGGAGGCCATCCCCCTGCTGTCCAAACTGCCATTATTGGGTGAACTCTTCAAATTCCGCAGCAAAAGCCGGAACAAGACCGAAGTCTGTATGTTCCTGACCCCCTATCTCAGTGATCCTGGATACCTGCCTGGGGCAGCAGCCCCTCCTGCCGCACCCGTTCCAGGAACTGATGGAGGACCCTTGCCGTGATTCCCCAGATGATCCGATTCTTCCAGGGATAGAAAAAGACTTCATAGCCGCCCCGGACATTCCAGCCTTCCTGGAATCCATAGGCCCACTGAGCCGGAAATCCTGGTTCTTGCCGTGTCCCCAGGGAAATCTTTCCCACCACCGGGGCAGTTTCCAACAAATCTTTCAGAGGGACGGAAAAGACTTCCCCCACTTCCTGACGGTCCAGCTGCAGAGGCATCCGCGCCGGCAGGATCCCGGCAAAAGGATAAATCAGTGGACCGGAATATCCGTAAAAATAATCCAAAGGGCCCAGGACCTGGATCTCCTGTTCTGGGATTCCCAGTTCTTCCCGGGTTTCCCGAAGGGCCGTCGCACAGAAAGACGGATCCGTTTCCTCTCGGTGTCCTCCCGGGAAACAGATATCTCCAGGCTGCCAGTTCATCGTGGCCGCCCGGACTTCAAAAAGGATTTCCCAGCCATGTTTGGTCCAGCGCAGAGGCAGGAGCACCGCACTTTCCCACAGCCGGAGGGACCGATCCACCCGCTGCCGCTGGTCTTTCCAAAGCCCAGCCAGCTGCATCCGTTGTTCCAATTCCTGACTCATAGGGATCCTCCTTCTATTTTTGTATCGAACATAACAGAATTGTACAATATTTACCAAAAATGGTAAAGGGGGTGTTGCACGCAACGTGCAACACCCCCTTC
>SFHH01000037.1 GCA_004555735.1 Acidaminococcus fermentans | reverse complement strand
TGCGCCTCCTTCCCTTGAGAGCAAAGATCAGCCCCTGCTGCAGAAAGGGCCTGGCCCTGCATCTTTTCCTGGATGAACCGGATGAAATTCCGGACAAGTTTCGTTGGTTTGGGATTCTTCCGTACAGAAAGCCGAATATCCCGGGCGGCCAAAGGACTGCCCAGTTTATAGTAACAGAGTTTATCCGTATCTTCCGCATATAGGACGATGGTATCCCGGAAGAATACGCAGCCGGTCTGCCCATTCCGGGCCACACTGTAGGCTGTCAGAAGCTGGTCCAGATACAAGGTCACATCCGGTTCGAATCCGGCCTCCTCACAGAGCGCCATGCCTCTCCGGTAGCTGTCCTGGTTCTTTTTCAGCAGCACGAACGGTTCCTTCTGGAAAAGGCCCAGATCCACAGATGGCACCTCGTCCTGGAGGAAACTCCGGTCCAGGATCTGTTCCCGCCGGATCTGGAACTCCGCTACCTTCCGGTTGATGAAAAACGAAGCTGGGACGGCCAGGAGCAGGTATTCTTTCCCCAGATTGTAACTGTCAAACAGATCCGGATCCAGCTGTTCCACATCGATCCCTACATCCAGGGTCCCTTTCCGCAATCCCCGGTCCATGGAGGTGGCATCACATTCTGTCAGATCGATCTCACAAGACGGATTGCGCCGGTGATACTCTCGGATCAAGTTGGCCAGGAGATAGGCACAGAAATAAGCCGAACTCCCCACAGAAATCGTCCCGCTCCAGATTCCGGCAGCAGCGGCAAAATGGTCCCGGATCTGTTTCTCGATCCGGTCGATCTCTCTTGCTTTTTCCAGCCAGTACTCCCCTTCCGCCGTCAGCCTGACCGGGTTCACACTCCGGTCGATCAGGGGAATCCCGTTCAAATCTTTTTCTATTTTTTTGATGGCCGCGCTCAGGGCAGGCTGTGAGATATACAGTTTCTGGGCAGCCTTGGAAAAGTTCCCTTCCTGGACAATGGTCTGGACATATTCATAGTCGTGGTTTTTCATAAATGACTCCTTCTCATTCTCTCTGCCCTATTTTACACTTTTTGCAGCTCGGATAAAAGAAAAGAGGCCTCTATCCTCAAACTCATTTTTTATTTTCCGAACTATAGATATTATACTCCATTTTTTATTTGAATTTTATCGAACATTTCATATCGCAATTTTCTCTATAAAGGATTTTTTATTCCTTTATAAAAGCTTTGGTATTGGATTTCCTCCTGAAGGCAAGAGTATACTAAACCCATAAAGAAGATAAGCCTTCAGGGCTCGAAAGCCTAGTCTGCATGTTGTAAAGGAGTCTGCTTATGAAAAATTTCATTGCTGAAAGAATGAACGAATTAGAACCGTCCGGGATCCGCAAAGTCAATGAAAAAGCACTGGCCATGGAACGGGCCGGGGAAACGGTGATCCATTTCGAATTGGGCCGTCCGGATTTCGATACCCCTGCTTACATCAAAGACGCCTGCATCAAGGACATCCAGGGCGGGGATGTTTTCTACACTTCCAATTTCGGCACTATGGAACTGCGGAAAGCCATCGCCAATAAGCTGAAGGTCCAGAACGGCATCGACTATAAACCAGAAGAAGTCCTGGTCACCGTCGGCCTATCCGAAGCCGTCTTCTGCGCCATGGAAGCCATCCTGAACGAAGGGGATGAAATCCTGGTACCCAACCCGGGCTGGCTGAACTATAAAAATGTTCCCAAACTGCTGGGGGCTGTCCCTATTTTCTATACCCTGAAAGAAGAAAATGACTACCAGCTGGACCTGGACGAAATCCGCAGCAAGATCACACCTAAGACAAAAGCCCTGGTGCTGATCACTCCCAGCAACCCTACCGGCGGGATCCTGTCCAAACAAGTACTGGAAGAACTGGCCGACATTGCCATCAAAAATGACATCATGGTCATTTCCGATGAAGTCTATGAACGGCTGCGCTATGACGGGGCGGAAACCTTCAGCATCGCTTCCCTGCCCGGCATGAAGGAACGCACCATCACTCTGAACGGGTTCTCCAAAGCCTATTCCATGACTGGCTGGCGCCTGGGCTATGCTGCAGCCAATGAAGAGCTGATCAAGACCATGAACAAGCTCCATCAGCATGTGACCACCTGTGCCCCGGCCTTCGTCCAGAAAGCCGGCGTGGTGGCCCTAACGGAAGAAAAAGATGAAGTAGAAGACATGGTAAAAGAATATGCCCGCCGCCGGGATTACGCAGTGAAAGCCATCAACGCCATCCCCGGCCTCAGCTGCAAGAACCCCAAAGGGGCCTTCTATATCTTCATCAACATCAAGAAACTGGGGATGACGGGAGATGAATTTGCTCCCTACCTGCTGGAAAACGCCAAGGTGGCCCTGGTCCCTGGCAGTGTCTTCGGACCGGAAGGAAAATATTACGTCCGGCTCTCCTTCGCCAACAGCTACGAAAATATCGTAGAAGGCTGCAAACGCCTGGCAGAAGCCTGCGCCAAAATCTATAAGGAAGCATAAGCATAAATAAAAAAGTAGGGCTGTTGCACGCTGCGTACAACAGCCCTACTTTTTTATTTCTCCTTGGCCGCCAGTTTTTCTTCGATTTCAGTGTTCAAGATATCGCTGATGAACATGTACCCGGGCCGGTGGGAAATGGCGATGGGGGGCTTGACGTTTTCCACTACGAACTGGGGAGTCACCCCGCAAGCCCAGAATACAGGGATCTCGCCTTCATAGAAGGGCACAGGCTGGCCATAATCCGGCTGGTCCACATCTTTGATACCGATGGCCGCCGGAGCTCCGATCTGGACAGGGCCGCCGTGGACCCGGGGGAACTGCTCCGTGATTTCTTTTGCCTTTTCTGCATTTTCCGGCGTCATGGGACGCATGCTGACCACATAATTCCCATGGAACCGGCCATAAGGCTTGCAGGCAATGGTGGTCCGAAACATAGGGACCGGTGTCCCCAGTGTCATATGGCGGATCTCGATGCCATTTTTCAGCAGGGCTTCTTCAAAAGAATAGCTGCAGCCGATCAGGAACCCCACCATATCCTCCGTCCAGTATGCATTGGCATCCAGGATGGTCTTTTCCAGTTTCCCGTCCCGATAGATATTGTACCAGGGAATGCTGCTCAGGACATTTTCTCCCGGAGCCAGGAAAGTAGAGACCGGAACTTTCTCGAAGACTTCCAAGACCGGGCAGGGTTGGGGGTTCAGTTTGGCAAATTCGTAGAATTCCTCAGCATAATCCCCCGGCAGGCAGATTAGATTGGCCTGGACATATCCGGTAGCCATTCCGGACGTACTGGACGTGATATCTCCCTTGCGGATCAGTTCCCGGACCTGTTGGGGTGTATAATGAGCATATTTGTTTTCCATCGTTGCATCCTCCTCTATTAGTAAACAAAATCATGAGAGAAAAAGAAAAGCTCCATCCAGTGTATCATAGAACAACCGATGGAGTTTTTCTTTTTTTGTGAGATTTCTCAGCCGATCATCTGGGCCATCTTCGGTGCATAGACCATGAAAGTACGATATGCCATGAAGAGGGTGATAACTACAACAGCCAAACCTTCCACATTCAGGATGGCGGTATTCTTGTAGCTGCCCAGTACACCCACATCATTGGCCACATATACCACCAGGCAGACGCTGAGAGGCAGTGCCACCCCATTGATAGCCTGGGCAATGGTGATGATGTTGGTAGGAGTGCCGCCCATGATGGGCCACCACACAGCCCAGGATGAACACCACCGTAGTGATGGCACGGAATCTCTTATCCTTCAGATCCGTGGACCACCCTAATATCCCGGTGATTACATAGGTAGCAGCCAGAGGAGCCGTGGTAGCGGAACTGATCCCGGCAGCGAAGATCCCGATGGAGAAAATCGCTTTGGCAGCCGTCCCGGCCAGAGGTTCCAGACCCATGGCCAAATCAGCCACACCCTTCACCGTTTCACCCCGCTGGAACAGGCTGAAGCCTACCACCATGATGCTGACGGAAATGATAGCCGTCAGGACGGCATTGGTCACAGAATCATATTTGGCATCGATCAAAGCTTCTTCCTTATCCACTGCCTTTTCACTGGCCGTGGTGGAAGCGTGGAGATACAGACAATACGGAACGAGAGTGGTCCCGATCAGCCCGATGGCGTTGAGCAGGGATCCAGAAGGGATGCTGGGAACGAACATCCCACGCAGCAGAGCCTTCACATCCACACCAACGATAATAGCCGTAATCAAAAATACAACAGCCATCAGGAAAACCAGCCCAGTCAGCACATTAGCAATATATTTGATGTTGCCGCTCAGCACCAGAGCCAGCGCAGACCCAGAGATAATGATGCAGAAGAGAGTCCGATACGGGCCAAAGACGATGCCGAGGCCAACAGAAGCCCCCACCACATTACCTGCCTGATAAGCACAGTTCCCGCAAAAGATGGCAACGATGAGCAAAAGGAACAATGGCCCCCGAAAGGGACTTTTGGAAAATACTTTATGTACCGCATCGGCTAATCCCATCTCCCCTACAATCCCAATCTTGGATGTCATGAACTGCATGATCACCATGGCGATCACACTGAAGATCAACGCCCAGGCCAGGGAATATCCAAAACTATACCCAGACAGGCCGCAGGTGGTGACCGTCCCAGGCCCGACTACCGCTGCTGTCACAATGGCTCCCGGTCCCATATTTTTGATTCTTTCCCAAGTTGTCTTTTTCTTGGTGCCTGTTGATGTTGTCATCATTGACCCCTCCCTTGAAGAAACTACTATTATGAACGATTATTATATTATCGTCTTTTTCATTCGTTGAGTATAACTTCACATATTTTTCACATTATATTGTATACACACCTGTTTTCCGTATTATTATTAACAAATTAAGCCATTTTTAGGGATTATCAGAGGTAAAATACATTTATTTTATAATTTTGATAATTTTTGTTTTCTCTATGTAAGGATGCTTTTTTTATACAGTTCGATATGAATCGAACATTATTGGAAAAGCAATAATTTCTCACTCCTAACAGGGTTTTCATTAAGGAAGAATTCGCTCCCCAGGATTATGGGATCGTAATAAGAAAAGGCTCTGATTTTTCCAAAGTGCCCGAAGACTTTGTCCAGGCTTGCCTGAAAGACGGGACCATCAAGGAACTGGAAAAGAAGTATACGATTTAAAAGAACGCAAAAGGGAGTGTGGATACTTATTTCCACACTCCCTTTCGATTAGGGCAATTGCAACTTTGTATGAAGTTCTATCTCAGAGCAACCCTTCCGGCTTTTTGCTTGCCAGGATATCCAGGATATTCTGAGCCGCCATACGAGACACATTGATGGCGCTTTCGTTGGTCGTCGGCGCATAATGCGGTGTCAGCAGGACATTGTCCATTGCAAAAAGTGGAGAATCGGGATCGCACGGTTCCTTAGCTGTCACATCAAGACCTGCTCCGCCCAGCTTTTTCTCCTGGAGAGCCTTGATCAGTGCTTCTTCGTCCACAAGAGGACCGCGGCCGCAATTGATAAAGATAGCGCCCTGCTTCATCATTCCGATTTCCCGAGCCCCCACGATGTTTTTCGTTTCCTCATTCAGCACTGGGTGCAGGGTTAGGACGTCTGCATTTTTAATGACTTCATCCTTATCGCTGACGAGTTCTACACCTTCCGGCACAGATTCCACATACGGATCATAGGCTATCACACGCATGCCAAGGCCCAGCCCCATCTTAGCCACCCGGCTTCCGATATGACCGATACCGATGATGCCCAGCGTCTTGCCAAGGATTTCCAACCCTGGAGCCGTATTTTTTGCAGCAAAGCCTTTTTCTTTATAGGCTTTCGTAACGATGGCAAGATTTTTGGCAAGCGCCATCATCAAAGCAATCGTATGTTCCGCTACGGACTGGCTGTTGGCACCAGGGGTTACCGTAACAGCGATGCCGTGGGTCTTGCACCAGTCCACAGGGATATTGTCATACCCCACGCCATGTTTGCTGACGACTTTCAGATTGGCAGCTTTTTCCAGCATAGGAATCGGCAATTCATAGATCCGGACGACTACTGCATCAGCCGTCAGCATTTCTTTTTTGATGATTTCTTCATTACGGTCAGCCATAACGACCTCGATACCGGCTTTTTGCAGCATCTCCGGACCAATAGGATCCACATTCTCCGTATATAATACTTTTGCCATATTGACCATTCTCCTTTATTTTTAACTTTCTAATTCCAATCAAGCCTGACGCATGATCACGCGTTCACCAAAGAGCAGACAGCCAATCGTCACAACGAGTCCGATTCCCACGGGAATCCACTGGTTCTGGACGGCTATGAAAGGCATCAATGCAGCCAGTGTAGACGTAATCGGGGTGAACACGCCGAGAGCCACGCCAAATCCTTCCCAGCTCGTTGATTTGTGGTCTGCATCGACACAGCGGGCCAAAGCAAGACCAGAAGGCGTAGAGCCATGGCCCTGGCCAAAGGCCATCAGGCAGAGCTCAAACCAGTCATGCTTCATCCAGCGGCGCAGCAAAGTCACACAGATAAAGAGCATGAGCGCAATGATGCAAACCATATGGATCAAGAGAGGGGCCAGGAACGAAGCAAACAACTTCAAGTTCAGTGTAGCTGTAGCTGAGCAGACACAGATATCCAGTGCCACACCGGAAATGGTGTTGACAGATGCCATATCCGCATATTTATCAGTCCCAGTTTTGCGCATGAAAGCCCACAGGATGATGGCGCCGATGATTCCGTGCAGCAGAGCGGGTATCATCTTCATGACGGAGGCAAAAGCCGGAACTGGCACCTTGGCCAGTGATTTGAAGAGGGCTCCTCCGATGAACATACTGAGCAGGATAAAACCAAGCTGTAAAGCCAAGCCATTGATAGATTCAGAAGTCACGGAAGCAAATCCCAGCGGTTTCCGTTTCTCTTCAGGGAGCAGGATCGTCGGAGCACCTACATTCAGTTCTTCCTTTGACATATTGGTCGCCCATCCCTTGCGCACCCCATAATTGACGAGAGGGATCCCGGCAACCATGGCGATGATGAGACCGAACGTGGCCATGATGATGCCCAAGCTGACCATGTTCTGGATGCCCAGAGATTCATAGACTGTACCAGCTGTAGTAGCCGCACCGTGCCCGCCCCAATAGGTGTAGACCGTCATAAGGCCCCAGCTATACGGCAGGTCTTTCCAGATCGTTCCCAGTCCGATCCCGACAAGGGTCCCTACAAACATCTGGGCAAAATAGGTCAGCACAATCAGGTTGATAGCGCCCAGATAGTTTTTCATCTTGGTCCGATTGATGGTTACACCAAAAAGAGCACAGGTAAGGACCACATTGATCATAGGTGTCGGCAGACCTCCCCATGTCTTGGGGAGCTGGATAAGCCCCAGGACCTGTGGCCCCAGGATCAGTGCAACGGTGCCGCCGATGAGTCCGGCCGGCAGGAAGAGTTTCTGCAGGGGTTTTACCACCTGCAGGAGTACTACGCCAATGACCATGAAGACCATAAGCAGCGCCAGATCATTGGTCGCTGTCATAAATACTTTGCCAGCTGCGATATTCATTCCATTACCTCCTTATACGATGTAAGGCATAAGATATTCAGTCAAATAAACAAGCATGATTCTTTCCTCATTTTTTTAGGGAATCAGCCACTTTTTCCATCAGAGCCCGGTCTGGGTTCTTGCGGTTGATCTTAGAAGTCTCTACAATCAGCTCGTACAGGCTGACACCCTTATCAGCAGCCACTTCTCTGAAAACCGGGACAAAACTGGAATGACAGCCGGACATCCCCAGGATCAGGTCAAGGGGTTTCACCGGATTATGGTACCCTTCTTTGTCCATGGCCGGCATCAGACGCTGGTCGATAAAATCAAGAAGTGTGTAGAGGGGATATTCCCCAGCCTTACCTTCCCTCTGGAAAGCAGCAATGGCAACTTCGGTCTGGATATTGCCAGCACTTCTGGCCATGCCCATCAGTCCACAGTCAATGAAAGCGGCTCCGGCTTTTTCAGCAGCTAGAGCATTGGCAATGGCAAGTCCCATATTGCTGTGGCCATGGAACCCGACAGGAATGGATACTGCCTTCACAAGGGCTTCCGTATAGGCAGCGGCCTGATCCGGGAACATATATCCGGCCGAATCCATGATTGTGATGGCCTGGACACCAAAAGATTCCAGCATTTTGCTTTCTTCGGCAAGTTCTTCCGGCGTGGAAACGTAGGCTTTCATCAGGCTGAATTTGCATTCCAGACCAGCATTGCGGACCATCTTGACCGCTTTTTCCGCTTTTTCCCCATCACTGGCATTGATGCCGACCCGCAGGAAAGAAAGACCTTTGGCTTTCGCCAGGGCAATCAGCTCCTCGTCTGCATTGGCAGCAGCCTGGAACATCCCGATATGGGCCTTTCCAGCGAAAGGTGCCATGACATCAAAGTATTCTTCATCGGTGACAGGGGCTTTCTTACCGCCGTGCTTCATGCTGCCAAGTCCGGTGCAGTGTCCCATTTCAATGGTATCAATATGGCTTTCAATCAGGCCTTCCAGCATGAGCTCAGTCAGTTCTTTGGAAAAGCCGGCGCCTACCACATTCGCACCGTCCCGAAGCGTACAATCCATGATTTTCATATCCATTGCCTCCTGTATATTGATTGAATTATTTAATAATTTTTGCATTTCAAATTTTACGCTCTTTATGTCTCAATTAAAAATAAAATAACACTCAAACCAATATCAAAAAAATCAATAATTAAATCCTCCCTGCACTATTTTTAATCAGTAGAATCGCTCCGTCTCTAAATTTCAGAATTTTTCATTTGTTCTTGTGATTTTTAATTATCAATGATATTATGTAATATATTAATTCTTTTTGTATTTTTCGTGGAGGTCCTGCATACCATGGAAAAAGAACTGATTGAAACATTCCTTATCATTGCCAAGGTCAATAATATCAGCAAAGCCTCCAAGATGCTCTATGTATCCCAGGCAACAGTCAGCTATCGGCTCAAATTGCTGGAAAAGAAACTCGGCACGCCTCTGATCCAGCGCAGCAAAGGGACCCGCCAGACTTTGCTGACCACAAATGGCAGGCGCTTTCTCCCTCTAGCCCAGTCATGGCTGGATATGGACAACGCCCTAATAAACTTCGCCCAGCACAAAGAATCTCTGGAATTGAAAGTCGGCAGCACGAATAGCATCAACAACTACCTGCTCCGCGCCTTTTTCGAATCCCTTGGAAGGAATGAAAAGAAGTGGAAAATTACCATCCGGACCACCCATACAGCATCCATTTATGAAGAGCTCCGCCTGAATGAAATGGACTTGGGACTCTGCCTTGAGGAAAAACTGGAACCCGGCATCAGCACCAAACTCTTATATTCAGAACCTCTGCTCATCCTCAGTGCAAACCCCATCCGCAAAAAGAAACTGCTGACACCGCGGGAACTGGATATGGAAAAAATGATCTACATCAATTGTGGCCACAGTTTCCGGAAATGGTATCAGCGCTACGTTCCCATAGGAGTCACGCCTACCTACTCTGTCGATTCCTACCAACTCGCCTGGAAACTGATGAAAAACGACTACTGGTTCTTCGCACCGATCTGTTTTGTAAAAGAACAATTGGCCAATGGAGAACAGTGCGCCATTTCTGCCCTGGCCGGATCGAACCCTACCTACGATGTCTTTCTGGCGGTAGAAAGCAATACCGCGAAACTGCGGCGCTACGAGATAACCTTATTCAAACGCCTTCTGACAACGTACTTCCATGGCACAAAACATGCTGTAGATGCCAAACTGGCGGAACTATTTCCCCAGAAGCAGATTTGGTGAATCCAATCAGGAAAACTTAGAAGCGGGAAACGAAAAACCGCTGCTTATCCCCCCAAGAGAGCGGACTCAAAACAGTAAACGTTTAAAAGAACCTTGTACGACTTTAAAACAATGGGTTCTGCCGACCAAAACCGGTAGAGCCCATTGTTTATTTATATTCTGTATTTCCGGCATTTGACCGTGACGGTGATATTTCTCAGGCAGCACTTCCCTTTTCCATAGAAATACTTGCAACTATTCAGTTGCATCCATTCAAGTATAAAATTCTTTTTTGTTGCAAATAGATATGATATGGTAAAGTCGTTCAGAAAGAAGCGAGCTTTTCACACTGTTCCCGCAGCAGTCGAGCAAATGCCGCCGCAAAAGCAGACAGTTTCTTATTTTTCAGCGCAGCCAGGACCACCTGGTTCCGGGCGGGAAATTCCAAAATCGGGAAGGCATAAAGAGGGTTATCCGGATGCAGCCGGTTCTGCTACCGGATACTGGGAAGGTACATGGACCAGCAGAAACTGGCCCCGTAATCCCTGGCACTGAGCAGGATCTGCATATCCAGCTGGGGCAGTTCCATGATGGCAGGAAGCTGCAGCTGGTGTTCTGCCTGCCACCGGTCCAGATAATACCGGGAAATCGAATTGGGCGAATTCAGGATGAACGGGACCTTAGCAAACGCTTCCAAATAGATTCCCTGCTGGAAGTCTGTCAGACGTTCCGCTGATTTTTCTGAAAAAACAGTCTGCAGCAGATTGTGGGAAATAACCAGGAAGAGCCTTTCGTCCAGATGATACAGATGGCGGAATTGGATGACATCGGCAAAATACCGGTCGATGAGCGCCAGATCCAGTTCGTTCTCCCTGAGCAGCTTCTGCAGAGCATGGGAAGGCGCAGCCACTGCTTCGATCCGCACCTGGGGATACAGTTCTTTCATGCGGACCAGGAGTTCCGGAAAGACAATGCGGAACCGGCCCTCCGGCGCCCCTATCCGCAGCTTCCCGATTTTGGCATGACGGATTTCTTCCAACCGGATTTGGAGATTTTCTTCAGAAAAAGCCAGTTCCCGCATGGTTTCCAGCATGATTTCTCCGGCTTCCGTAAGCTTCAGCCGGGGCACACGGGTAAAAAGCGTGATCTGGTATTCCTGTTCCAGGTTTTTGATGTACTTGCTGAGGTTCTGGTGAGAAACATGGAGCTTCTCCGCAGCGGCAGAAATACTGTCGGACTGGCTCAATACAATGAAATAATGAGGATTGGGATTGGAAAACATCTGACTCACCTCTTGACTGCTATTCCTTATACTATAAAAAAGAACGGAGGATTTTGTCAATGGAACGCAGCGTAAGCCCTTACAACGAAAATCTGGCCCCTTCCGGGCCTCTGGTCCTGTGCGATGTCACCCTGCGGGAAGGGGAACAGACAGCCGGTGTCTCCTTCTCCCAGGAAGAACGGATGGGCCTGGTGCAGAGGCTGGATAAAGCCGGGATCCAGCAAGTTCAGCTCTACAACACCTGGCACGGGGACCAGCCCGATGAAAAGGCCCTGGAAATCAATGCAGGCCTGTGCGCCCTGCCCCGCAGACAAATCAAAACGGAAGTCCTGAATTTCAACACATCGGACCTGCCTCGCCTGAAACAGATGATCGACCTCCAAGCAGAGACCCATCCAGATGTGATCCATGCTTCTTTTTCTCTGAAGGCAGCCGGAGAAAACGAACTGTGCGAAAGAGAACGGAAGATCCAAGAAACCGCAGAATATATTGCCGGCAAAAATATCGAATGCAATATCAGCCTGCTGGATTCCACCCGTTCCGATCCCCAGATCCTCCAGCGCATGATGGGAGCTGCTGCTCGCTCCGGAGCAGCCCGGGTGCGCCTGGCCGATACAGTGGGCGTCGCTTCCCCGGGAGGGATCCAGAACATGTGCCAGCTGGCCTGTCAGGCAGCAGGATTCCACCCGGTGATCCTGGGGATCCATACCCATAATGATTTCGGTCTGGGGCTGGCAGATGCCTTGGCCGGCATCCGGGGCGGTGCCACCTTGATCGATGGTTCCGTCAACGGCCTGGGCGAGCGCTGCGGCAACGCCTCCCTCATCGAGATCATCGTGGCTCTGGAAGGCCTCTATGGCATCCCCACCGGTGTCCAGCTGTCCAAGCTGCTGGAGCTGTCCCGCTACGTAGCGGAGATTTCCGGCATCCCAGTGCCGTCCAATGCACCTTTTGTAGGAAAATACGCTTTCTCCGACAGCCTGGCAGCCCATATCGCCCTATCCCTCCAAGATCCCTTTGCCGTAGAAGGGATCCGTCCGGAGACTTTCGGAGGGCGGCGCATTGCTTTCCTTTCCAAGAACATCACGGAAGAAGTCCTTCAGCTCCTGGCCGGAAAGCAGCATCTTTCCCTGTCAAAAGAAGAACTCCCCCGCCTCTATGCAAAGATCTGTCAGCTCTCTGCCCCAGGGACAGGGACCGTCCTTACGGAAGATGATCTGCCCCGGCTGGCCGCCGCCATCAAAGAAGAGGAAGAAGCCTGATGCCAGGTTTCTCTGCAATGAGCCCTGTTTCTCGAAAGGATAGAACAAATGAACCCCTTAAAAATTGCTTTCGCTGATTTCTTCACTTTGAGCCTCCTGCTGATGGCCGGCCTGGCCCTGCGCAAACACTGCCGGCCTCTCCAGAACCTCTACCTGCCAGCTTCCCTGCTGGCTGGATTCATCGGCCTGCTGCTGGGGCCCCAGATCCTGGGTCACTTCACTGGCGTTTCCCTGCCCATCGGCAAAACCATCACCCAATGGCCCGGCCAGCTGACTTCTGTAGTCCTGGGGCTGGGCTTTGTAGGAACCAAACCCAGCAAGAATTTCGGTCGAGTCGCCGCTTCTGCCGTAACGGTTTCCGGCCTGGTCCATCAGACCCAGGTACTGGTGGGGTTGGGCCTCACCATCCTGCTGATTCCCTTTTTCCCCAATCTGCCCGTCAGCTTCGGACTGACCCCGGTCTACGGATTCCACGGCGGCCACGGGACCGCTAACGCCGTGGGTGTGGCACTGGCCCAGTACGGCTGGGCAGAAGGGATCTCCGTAGCCAACACCATGGCCACCGCCGGTCTAGTTTCCGGTATCGTCATCGGGATGATCGTCATCAACATCGGAGTCCGCCGGGGCTATGCCCAAAAAGTCCTAAAGCCCCAGGAAATCCCCCAGGACATCCGGGAAGGGATCGTCCCCCTGGAAAAGCGGACTGCCATCGGCAAAGGCGTCACCTACAATGACGCCCTGGATCCTTTGGCTCTCCAGCTGGCCATCACCGGCCTGATCTTCGGCGGCGCCACTCTCATGTCCAAAGGCCTGACGATGCTCCATCCTCTTTTAAAAGAGATCCCTCATTTCGCCTGTGCCATGGTATTGGGAGCTTTCCTGAATTATGTGATGCGGAAACTGGACTGGCAGGATTACATCGACCGTGCCACCATCAACCGGATTTCTGGAGTAGCCCTGGATTACCTGGTCTGCGCCGCCATCGCCACCCTATCCCTGAAGGTATTCTCCCTGTACATGGTGCCTCTTCTGGTCACCATCACTGCAATGATTTTGGTCAACCTGGCTGCCAACTTCTACTTCCCCTGGAAGATCTTCGATGTGGACTGGTTCGAACGGGCCGTAGCCAGCTATGGACTGGAAAGCGGCGTCTTGGCAACTGGCCTGATGCTGCTGCGGGTGGTGGACCCCAAATTCGAGACCACCGGTCAGGAATCCGTCGCATCCGCGGTCTCTCTGCTGTATCCCCTGGCCATCCCCTATGTAGTCCTGGGCCCTCTGCTGTCCACCAAACTGCCAGCCTGGCAGATCTGGGTCGGAAGCTTCATCATCTGGCTAGGATTCTACATCACCGCTCGCCGGAACTTCTGGCACGGTGACCGGAAGTTCGCCGATATCCTTTCCGCCAAGAGTAAAAAGCCCTGTGCCCGGTAAAATAAATAAAGTAGGGTTGTTGTACGTGTGGACTCCATACACGTACAACAACCCTACTTTATTATTCTACCATTTAGTCAAGTCCAAATTTATGTATAAATTCCTTTAGGCTTTGAAATCATTAGGCTGCAGCCATGTTAATTTGACGAATTGCTGCTCTTTTCAGTTCAGCAGAGGTATCACTTTTCATCATTTCTTCGTAGCTTTGGTGAGAAAAGACGGCCTTGCCTGCCTGTCTCTTTTCGTTCAGTTCTATCAAGGTCGATTCCATTAGACGCATCAGTGCTGTTTCATTGTGGTTGGATGTCCGGAAAAACCGTCTCATTCCTTTTGGCAAAACCATGACCGTCATGGCATCTTCGAATCCGTCTTCCAAGCAGGCCATTGCTCTTGGAGCTTTTTCACCATATGATGCAAGGATTTCATCCCGCTTCTGGATAGCTTCTTTCATGGTTTT
>SFHH01000036.1 GCA_004555735.1 Acidaminococcus fermentans | reverse complement strand
AAAGGATTTTCATTACGATTACTGGCTGCAATCATTATCTAGGGTATGGGGTTTTCCGGCGGAAAATGGAACTGGTGCTGCGGAAGGAACCGGACAACGAATATGATAAGGAAGCTATCCGGGTGGAACTGCCGGGCATCGGCAAAGTGGGCTATGTGGCCAACAGCCCCCACACTGTGCTGGGGGATACCTGCAGCGCTGGGCGGATCTATGATAAAATCGGCAAGAAAGCCCATGCCAGAGTGGAATTGATCACTGACCGGGGCGTGGTGGCACGGGTGAAGGAGTAAAAAAAGGGGGGGTGGTATGTTCCTCGTTTTTATTTGTATCCTTTATGCTGTCGGTTTTTTGGGGCCTGCTTTGTTTATTTATATGTTTTTGGAAGATATCTTTTGGCACCGTCGATGAAGGACCCCGTCTTCGCTTCCCTGTGTTACAATAAAAAGAAAAAGGAGGCCGACCATGAAAAAACAACGGAAAATCGTGGCTTTGGCAGCCCTGCTTTTTTTTGAGGTCTTCCTGGCTGGCTGCGGAGTGGACCAAAGACAGAGGGACGGAAAGACCGGGGCCTCGCCGGTAAGGATCAGCGGGCCGCTCTGCGGTTCAGTCCCTAGTCACTAGTCTCTAGCCGATGGATACCATTTGCCCGGGACAGATGGTGTTGAAGGGAAACGCAGCCCAGGGGATGCTAACCCACCACCATTGCGCAAGCGCAACGGTCCCCCGCCCTTGAAAAGGGCGGATATGGAAAGACGGGGGCCGGGAAGGCAATATGTTCAGAGACAAACACGCAGCATCTGGCATCCCAAACGACCAACGATGAACGACTCACGATGAACCCCAAAGGAGGAATCCATGCCAATCCATTTTACCCCTTTCACTGGGGGGCTTTTATTGATCAATCTCATTACGTTTGCCGTTTACGGCTATGACAAATCCTGTGCCAGGCGGGGAGCCTGGCGGGTGCCGGAAATCCGGTTGCTTCTTTTGGCAGCGGTGGGGGGCAGTGGGGGAGCGCTGTTGGCCATGTTCCTGTTCCGGCACAAGACGAAGCATCTGAAATTCACCATCGGGGTGCCGGTGATCCTGGGGCTGCAGGTCTTTCTGGGGGCGAATTTTTTGAAGGGGGTGCTGCACGTGTGAAAACCACACACGTGCAGCACCCCATCACATTTCCCTCTTGCTAAACGTCAAATTGTCAAATATAATAGAGCATGGGAGAACCTGTCTTTCCCATAGGAGGTAATCATCATGCGCAATATAGCCGATGCCATAGAGCAATTCATCATCAGTGAGCTGTTCGCCAACGAACAGGACCGGGTGGATGTGAAGCGGAGCCAGCTGGCAGAAAAGCTGTCCTGTGCTCCCAGCCAGATCACCTACACCCTGACGACCCGTTTCACTCCGGAACGGGGCTATGAAGTGGAATCCAAACGGGGGAACGGGGGATTCATCCGGATCATCCGGCTGCCTCGTCAGACGGCAGTCAAGCCTCAGCTGCCCGTCGGTAAGGGGACCATGACTTCCAATCAACTGGTCCAGGCTTTGGCGTCCCATAAATTGCTTACTAGCCGGGAGGCCCGGCTGCTGGATTATTTTCTCCATGTACTGGGGGACCATGTAAGCGAAGAGAACAAGGAACAAATCGTGCGGACGGCGTTCCAGCTGCTCCAGGAGGAGGAGTAAGTGGCCAGGACACAGACCCATTATGTATGTCAGAACTGCGGGTATTCCACTCCCAAATGGCTGGGCAAATGCCCGGAATGCGGTCAGTGGGATACGCTGGTGGAAGAAACGGCGGCTCCGGCTCCCAGCCGGCAGCGGCCGTCTTATCTTTCGGTAACGGAGGCTCCGACTCCCAAGACCCTGAAGCAGGTGGATAAGGTAAAGGTCCAGCGGATGACCACCGGGATCCATGAATTCGACCGGGTTTTGGGAGGAGGCATCGTCCCTGGCTCCCTGATCCTTCTGGGCGGGGCTCCGGGTATCGGAAAATCCACCATCACCCTGGATGTTTCTATGAAGGCAGCAGCCAGTGGAGAACGGGTGCTCTACGTTTCCGGAGAAGAAAGTGAAGCCCAGACGGCCATGCGGGCAGAGCGGCTGGGACAGGCAACGGACGCCCTGCAAATCATGACAGCGACGGAACTGGGGACCATCCTGGTCCAGGCCCGTCAGGTGAAACCCCGACTCCTGGTCATCGACTCCATCCAGACCATGTACAATCAGGAACTGGAAAGCGCGGCGGGCAGCGTGGGCCAGGTACGGGAATGTACCGCCAAGCTGCTGACCTTTGCCAAAGAGACGGGGATTGCAGTGATTATCATCGGCCATGTGACCAAAGAGGGGAACATCGCCGGGCCCCGGCTGCTGGAACATATGGTGGACGTGGTGCTCCAGTTCGAAGGGGATCGGTCCTACACTTATCGGGTGCTCCGGGCATTGAAGAACCGGTTCGGCTCCACCAGTGAATGCGGGATCTTTTCTATGGAAGAGGAAGGACTCCGGGAAGTGGCCAATCCTTCCGGCTTGTTCCTGGAAGCCAAAGAAGAGGCGGTTTCCGGCTCGGTGATCACCGCGGCTATGGAAGGGAATCGGCCCATCTTGACGGAAATCCAGGCCCTGGTGTCCCATACTCCCTTCGGTCTGCCCCGGCGGACGGTGGTAGGGGTGGACTTCAACCGGGTGAACATGCTGCTGGCAGTGCTGGAAAAGCGCTGCGGCATGAACTTCGGGGATCAGGATGCCTATGTGTGCGCCGTTGGCGGCATGAAAGTGAAGGAGCCGGCGGCGGACCTGGCCATCTTGGGGGCGCTTGTATCCAGCTACCGGAACCGGCCGGTGCCCATGGGGGTGCTGGCTGTCGGGGAAGTGGGGCTCACCGGCGAACTGCGCCGGGTAGGCCTCACGGACCGGCGGATCAAAGAAGCTGCCCAGCTGGGGTTCCAACGGTTCATCGTCCCCAAAGGGAGCTTCCCCCAGGGCAAGGAGCCCAAAGGGGTCACCGTGATCCAGGCCAGGACCGTGGAAGAAGCCATTGTAGGGATGTACAGGGAATAGGGGTGTTGCATGTTTTGTGCAACACCCCCTGTATTTATTTGACAGCCCTCTATACTTTTTATATAATTTATGGGATACGAAAGAGATTATATTTTTCTGGCTGATGGGATTTTCCTTTTTGCTGGAGCAAATTTGGGAGAGTTGGTAATGAAATATTTAAGTGGCAACGAGATTCGACAGAAGTATCTTGATTTCTTTAAGGAACGGGGACACTTGGTACTGCCCAGTGCTTCCCTGATTCCCCACGATGACCCTACGCTTCTTCTGATCGGCGCAGGCATGGCTCCGTTCAAGCCGTACTTTACCGGCAAGGTGAAACCGCCTGCGACCCGGATCACCACCTGCCAGAAATGTGTCCGTACCGGGGATATTGAAAATGTGGGGCGCACGGCCCGGCACCATACGTATTTCGAAATGTTGGGGAACTTCTCCTTTGGGGATTATTTCAAGAAAGAAGTGATTCCCTGGGCTTGGGAATTCCTGACGGAAGTCCTGGAGCTCCCCAAAGATAAACTGTGGATCACCGTATATCCCAAGGATCAGGAAGCCTATGACCTGTGGCACGATGTGTGCGGGGTTCCGGCAGAACGGATCGTGAAACTGGAAGACAACTGGTGGGAAATCACCAGTGGCGGTCCCTGCGGTCCGGATTCCGAAATCCACATCGACCTGGGCGAAGAACGGGGCTGCGGCAGCCCAGACTGCGGGCCTGGCTGCGACTGCGGACGGTTCCTGGAACTGTGGAACCTGGTGTTCACCCAGTACAACAAAGAACCGGACGGCAGCTACACGCCGCTCCAGCACAAGAACATCGATACCGGCCTGGGGCTGGAACGGGTGGCTTCCGTGCTCCAGAACAAACCCAGCAACTTCGAGACGGACCTGATCTTCCCCATCATCGAATACGCCTGCAAGGTTTCCGGGAAGACCTACAACGCGGATCCCAAGGATGACGTGTCCCTGAAGGTCATCGCCGACCATGCCCGCTCCGTCACCTTCATGATCGGGGATGGAATCCTGCCTTCCAATGAAGGCCGAGGCTACATCCTGCGCCGGGTGCTGCGCCGGGCCATCCGCCACGGACGCCTCCTGGGCATCCGGAAGGAATTCCTGGTGGGAGCAGCTGACCTGGTCATCGACATGTACGGGGACCACTATACGGACCTGCGGGAAAAGAAAAGCTACATTGAAAAAGTCATCGCCATGGAAGAAAACTCCTTCCTCCAGACCCTGGAACAGGGCACCGATCTGCTGAACCAGAAGATCGACGCCATGCGGAAAGCCGGCAGTACGGTCCTGGCTGGGGAAGACGCTTTCCAGTTGTACGACACCTTCGGGTTCCCCTGGGAACTGACGGAAGAGATCCTGGAAGAACAGGGTTTCACCATGGATAAAGAAGGCTTTGAAAAGGCCATGGAAGCCCAGCGGGAAAGAGCCCGTTCCGCCCGGAATGACAAAGAAGGCAAACCGGTGCTCTACGAAACCCGCCATCTGAAGCTGGGGACCCTGACTGTGGATGAAGCCAGTAAGAACGGGAAAGTGGCGGCTATTTTCCCGGCCCACGACACCCAGCCCATCCAGAACGCCAAGAGTGGGGACGAACTGGCGGTGATCCTTACCAATACGGCCTTCCATGCAGAGGGGGGCGGCCAGCTGGGAGATACCGGCCGGCTGGTATCTGACAAGGGTATCTTCAATGTGACCGATACCAAAAAGCTGCCGGACGGTTACACCATCCAGCTGGGGACCCTGGAACAGGGCACCCTGAGCGTTGGGGATGAAGTGGAATTCGAAGTGAACCTGAAACGGCGGGCGGATATTGCCCGGAACCATACGGCCACCCATCTGCTCCATGCGGCCCTGAAACAGGTGCTGGGCAGCCATGTGAACCAGGCCGGCAGCTATGTGGGGCCGGACCGTCTCCGGTTCGACTTCTCCCATTTCTCTCCTCTGACGGAGGAAGAACTGGCACAGGTGGAAGATATCGTCAATGAAAAGATCCTGGATGCAGTGGATGTGGAAATCTCCCAGCAGGAACTGGAAAAAGCCAAGGAAATGGGTGCCATGGCCCTGTTCGGGGAAAAATACGGCAAGATCGTCCGGGTGGTGAATGTGCCCGGCTGCAGCATGGAACTGTGCGGCGGTGTCCATGTGTCCAACACCAGCCATATCGGGCTGTTCAAGATCTTGTCTGAATCCAGTGTGGGCGCCGGGGTGCGGCGGATCGAAGCCGTGACCGGACGGGGAGCACTGGCCTACACCCGGGAACTGGAAGACCTGATTGGAGAAGCTGCCGCTGCGGTGAAGAGCCGGCCCAACAACCTGGGGACCCGGATCTGCGCGCTGCAGGAAGACCTGCGGGCGGAAAAACACCGGGCGGACGAAATGGAAAAGAAATTGGTGGCTGCCCAGGCTGCCAGCGTGACGGCGGACGCCAAAGATGTGAAGGGCGTGGCTTTCCTGGCTCAGGAAGTGAAGGTCCAGGATGTGGATGCTCTGCGGAAGATGGGCGACACCCTCCGAGACAAGACAGGCGGGGTAGTGGTCTTGGCAGCTCCCATGAGCGCGGACAAAGTGAACATCCTGGTGATGGCTTCTAAAGAAGCTGTGAAGAAGGGCATCCATGCCGGGAAGATCGCCAAAGCTGTGGCCCAGGCCATGGGCGGCAACGGCGGCGGCCGTCCGGATATGGCCCAGGCCGGGGGAAAGGACGCCTCCAAGGTCCAGGAAGGGCTGGCCAAAGCCCTGGAACTGGTGGAAGGCCAGATGCAGTAAAACGAATAGGATTGCTTGACAAGAAGGTGTGGAAATGGATCCAAAGGAAAAACTGGGAAAAGCCCTGTACCATCTGCTGGAGAAGAAACACCTCCACGATATCACGGTGGACGAAATCGTCCATACGGCAGGGCTGAAACAAGAAGATTTTGACCGGTGCTGCAAAAATAAGAAGGAACTGGCCCACTGGGTGTATCTGCATATCCTGGCCCGGCACGGACGGGAAATCCTGAAGAGCCGGTGCTGGTCAGAAGCTCTGTACAAGAAATTCAAACTGTATGAGGCCAACTTGAAATTCCTGCAGAACCTGTATACCAGCTGTGATGTGGATGATATCCGGAATACCAACCGACGGTTCGTCCGGGATGCTTACCATCTGATGCTGAAAAAAGCGGGAGCCGATCTGCAGAATCCCCATATCCAGTTCGCCACGGAGATGGTGATCTATGGGGGAGAAGAGATGACCATGCGCTGGATCCAGGAAGGGATGGAAGTCCCCATCGAGGTGATGCTGGTCCTCTTCCAGGAATCCATTCCCCTTGTCATCAGTCAGTATTTTTATTGAGAAAGAGGGAGGCTGCTGCGTCTGCAACAGCCCCCTCTTTACCAAAGGAGGGATACCATGTCTCGTACTACACAGGAAACTACCATGTTCAAACCGGTCCCTGAGAGCAAAAGTGTGTCGGATACCATCCGGGAAGTGGCAGAAGCCTTGAAGGAAAAGGGATATAACCCTATCGACCAGCTGGCGGGCTATCTCCTGAGCGGGGATCCGGCTTACGTGACCAGCTACAAGGATGCCCGGCTGAAGATCCGGCGTTTCGAAAGATATGAATTGATCGAAGCCCTGCTCCAGGCCTATCTGGAGGAATCAGAACGCTGATGAGGATCATGGGCTTGGATCTGGGCACCCGGACCATCGGGGTGTCCGTCAGCGATGAAACCGGCTTCCTGGCCCGAGGAGTGGAGACCATCCGCCGAAAAGGCCTGGAGAACGATTTAAAGCGCCTGGAAGAATTGGTGGCGGCAGAAGGAGTGGGGCAGTTCGTCCTGGGCTACCCTAAGAATATGAATGGGTCCATCGGCGACAGGGCCAGGGCCAGTGAGGAATTCAAGACCATCCTGGAGGAACGCTTCCCGTCCATCCCGGTTGTCCTGTGGGATGAACGGCTCTCTACGGTAGCAGCAGAAAAAGTCCTGATGGCCGCAGTGGTCATCCTGCAAAATTATCTGGACAGCCCGAGGAGGCAATGAAAATGGAGAAAAAAGACGAAAAGCTGCTGGAAACAGAAGATCAGGAAGCTGTGGTGGTGATCACCGACGCAGAGGGGAACGAAACCTATTATCTGGAAGAAATGGTGATCCCCATGGATCAAAAGAATTTTGCCCTCCTGACACAGATCCCGGGAGAAGATGATACGGATCCGGATGACGAGGAAGACAATGTGATCATTGCCCGGGTGGATTTTGATGAGAACGGGGAGCCCGTCTACCTGGATCCCACTGATGAGGAGTTCGAAGCTGTCCGCAAAGCCTATGAGGAAATCATGGACGAGATGGATGCCCGGTAACAGGACGGTCCATCATGCGGAAAAAACTCGTACCCATTGGAATCATCCTGGTACTGGCACTGCTCGCAGGCGGCTGCTGGTACCTGGACTACTTTAATACCAATACCAGCTTGGCTACAGGCGAAAAGGTCCGGTTCACGGTGACCCAGGGAATGACCACAGGGGATATCGCTACCCTGCTCCATGACAAGAAACTGATCCAGACCCCGGAATCCTTCCGGATGGCCGCCCGTCTCAAAGGGCTGGAAAACCATCTCCAGGCCGGGACCTACGAAATCACGGCTGGTATGAGCGATGGGGAAATCATCAACATCCTGTCCAAAGGCAAGGTCCATTCTAACCGGTTTGCGGTGCCGGAAGGATCCACCGTCAACGAAGTGGCCTTGAAGCTGGAACGGGAACACCTGACAACTGCCCAGGAATTCAAAGATGCCTGCCGGAATTATGCTCCCTATCCTTATATGGCGACTAGCAATCCGGATGTAATCTACAAGGCGGAAGGGTTCCTCTGCCCGGCCACCTATGATTTTCCTGAAAACGCCAAGGCCAGTGATATGGTGGCCATGATGGTGAAGGAGTTCGATAAGAAGCTGACCCCGGACTTGCAGGCGGATATCCGGAAAAGCTATCTGCCACTGCGGGATATCGTGAACCTGGCTTCTATGGTGGAACGGGAAGCAACCCATAAAGAGGAAATGCCCCTTATTGCCGGCGTCTTCGAAAAACGGATGCAAATGGGGATGCCCATCCAGTCCGATACTACGATCCAGTATATTTTCGGGGCCCAAAAAAAAGAAGTCACCTATGACGACCTGAAGCTGGAATCTCCTTATAATACCTACCTGAACAAAGGACTGCCTCCGGGACCGGTGGGGAATCCCAGCATGGATGCCCTCCGGGCTGTGATCCATCCGGTGATGACCGATTATCTGTACTTTGTGGCGGATAAGGAAGGCTACCATCATTTCACCAAAACGTATGACGAACATGTTGCCATGATCCAGAAACTGAACCCTGGAGAGATTATAGGAGAAGCACAGTGAAGAAACAGAAACCGGAACTGCTGGCTCCTGCTGGGAGCCTGGAAAAGGGCCGTATGGCTCTGCTGTATGGAGCCGATGCCGTTTATTTGGGCGGAAAGGCTTTTGGTCTCCGGGCTTTTGCCGCCAATTTTTCCCTGGAGGAAATCCGGGAAATGGCGGCTTTTGCCCATGCACGAGGGAAAAAGGTCTATGTGACTGTGAATATCTATCCCCACAATAGTGATCTGCCCCCTCTGCCAGACTATCTGCGGAACCTGGAAGAAGCGGGGGTGGATGCACTCCTGGTGTCCGATCTGGGTGTCTGGATGACAGCTAGGAAGGTGGTCCCCAATATGGGACTCCATGTGAGCACCCAGGCCAATGTGACCAACTGGGCTACGGCGAAAGTGTGGGAAGACCTGGGGGCCGAAAGGATCGTCCTGGCCCGGGAACTGTCTCTTCAGGAAATCCGGGAGATCAGGGAAAAAATCACAGCGGATCTGGAAGTGTTCGTCCATGGAGCCATGTGCATCTCCTATTCGGGACGGTGCTTGTTGAGCAACTATTTCACTGGAAGAGACAGCAACCGGGGGGCCTGTGCCCAGATCTGTCGCTGGGAATTCGGCTTGACAGAGAAGAACCGGCCTGGGGAAGTCTTCCCTATAGCAGAAGATGAACGAGGCACCTACATCATGAATTCCAAAGATCTCTGCCTGATGGATTTCCTGCCCCAGCTGATGGCTGCAGGAGTCAGCAGCCTGAAAATCGAAGGCCGGATGAAAAGCGTCCATTATGTGGCTTCCGTAGTCAGTGCCTACCGGAAGGCCATCGATCTTTGTTGGCAGGATCCGGACCATTTCGTAGTGCCATGCAGCCTTAAGGAGGAACTGGAGAAGGTATCCCATCGGCCCTATACTACCGGGTTCGCCGTTCATAAGACCGGACCGGAAGACCAGGTCTACACCACCAGTTCTTACGAACAGACAGCGGATTTCGTAGCTCTTGTCCGGGACTTCGATCCCGTTTCCGGACGGGTGACCCTGGAACAGCGGAACCATGTGAAAGCTGGCCAGCGGCTGGAAGTGCTGACCCCCAAGGGAGAAATCTTTTCCTGGACCCTGGAAGAGATGGAGGACGGAGATGGGAATCCCATCCAGGCAGCGCCCCATGCCCAGATGGTCTTTACCGCTAAGGGAGACCCCCGGATGGAGGCGTTCTCTTTGGTGCGCCGTCTGAAAGCCTGACACGAAACAATTTGTAACAAAGTATATAGAAACCCTTGCTTTTTTACGGGGTTTAAGAGTAAAATAGATTAGTCGAATTGATTTTGTTCGACCACGGACGAGGAGACGATAGGATGAAGGCGTTGGACAAGCTGCGGACTTTCCTGGAACAGGAAAAAGTGGATGGCATCTTTATCAAGGGGGATTCCTCCATCCGGTATTTCACCGGCTTTACAGGAGGGGACAGCCTGCTCTATGTAGACACCCAGCGGGCGGTGATCATCACCGATTCCCGGTATACACTGCAGGTGCGCCAGCAGGCCCCGGAATGTGGACTCGTCGAACACCAGCACGGTTTCTGGCCGGAAGCGGCCACATTGCCTCAGTCAGACAACCTGGCCCTGGATGGAGATTATTTCTCCTATACAGAACAGTGTGCCCTGGCGGCAGCTCTGCCGGCTGTCCATTGGAAAAATGTGAACCTGGTGGGCCTCCGGGCCGTGAAGACTCCGGAAGAAATGCAGCGCATCCGCAAGGCGGTGGCCATTTCTGATGAAGCCTTTCTCCAGCTGATGCCCCATATCCGGGCTGGCCGGAAGGAGAGCGAACTGGCAGCAGAACTGGAATACAACATGCGGAAACTGGGGTCCACCAAGCCTTCTTTTGAAACCATCTGTGCTTCCGGCAAACGGAGCGCTTTGCCCCATGGAGTGGCCTCGGAAAAAGTCGTGGAAGAGGGGGATTTCATCACCTTCGATTTCGGTGCTACCTATGACGGATATTGTTCCGATATAACCCGTACGGTGGTGGTGGGGAAAGCGGCGCCCTGGCAGAAGGAAATCTATGATATCGTCCTTGCGGCCAACCTGTTGGGGGAAAAGACCCTGAAGGCCGGGCTTACCGGCATCCAGGTGGATCGGGCCGTGCGTGATTACATCACAGCCAAAGGATATGGACCGAATTTCGGCCATGGCCTGGGGCACGGCGTGGGTCTGGATATCCACGAGAAACCGGTGCTGAACAAAGCCAATGACCAGCCTCTGCCGGCTGGCGCCGTGGTGACCATCGAACCGGGCATCTACCTGCCCGACCGGGGCGGGGTCCGGATCGAAGATACGGTACTGGTCACCGAGGATGGTTGTGAACGGCTCACTTCCGTCCCCAAAGAATTAGTAGAACTTTGCTTCTCATAAATTAGAAATTACTATTTTGGAGGTTGTTTTCATGATTTCTACGAACGATTTTAAAACTGGCGTAACGGTTGAAATTGACGGCGATGCTTGGCAGGTCGTTGAATTCCAGCATGTAAAACCTGGCAAGGGCGCAGCTTTCGTACGGGCCAAGATGCGCAACCTGTGCACCGGCGCTGTAGTGGAACGGACTTTCAACGCTGCTGAACGTCTGGAAAATGCCATTGTGGAAAGAAAAGGCATGCAGTATCTGTATGAAGCCGACGGCACTTACGTATTCATGGACAATGAAACCTATGATCAGCTGGAACTGAACAAGGATCAGCTAGGCAAGGCCGTGAACTTCCTGAAAGAAAACATGGATGTCAAGGTCATCACTTTCAAAGATCGGATCCTGGGGGTAGAACTGCCCAACACGGTGGAACTGACCGTAGTGGAAACGGAACCGGGGATCAAAGGGGATACGGCCACCGGCGGCAGCAAGAATGCCAAGATGGATACCGGCTACGTGGTCAAGGTCCCTCTGTTCATCAACGAAGGGGATGTCCTGCAAATCGATACCCGTACCGGCGATTACATTGCAAGAGCATAAGAAGTAGAAAATGGGGGCTGTCGCAGGACAGCCCCGTTTTGTATCTTTCTCTTCCTCACAGGATTTGGCAAACGGAGAAAAGGAATATTTTATGAAGACAATTTATCTGGTCCGTCATGGAGAGACTCTGGCCAATCGGCAGGGTATCCTCCAGGGGTGGACCAACAACCCTTTGGATGATACCGGCCGGAAGCAGGCGGCGGCCCTAGTGACCCGGGCTGGCCGGGTGAAGCTGGACGCACTGTATACGTCCGATCTGCTCCGCACCCAGGAAACCGCGGCCCCTCTGGCGGCAGACCGTGGCCTGGAACCGGCCGTGCTGCCGGGACTCCGGGAAATCTCTTTCGGCAAATGGGATGGCCATTATCTCCGGGAGATCCAGGAACAGGATCCGGATACTCTCCGGGACATTTTCCTGAAACCGGGACAGGTGGATCTGGCAGCAGAGGAAGATCTGGCGGCCTCTCAGGAACGGGGATGGAAGACCTTTACAGGACTGGTGGAGCAGATGGAACCTGATGGGACCATCCTGTGTGTCAGCCATGGCGGGCTGATCCGTCTCTTGGTGTGCCGGCTCCTGGGTTTCTCCATCGATAATATGTGGCGGATGAGCCTGGCCAATACGGCTTTCGTACAGGTAGTCCAGACCCCGGACTACGGGTTCCGGGTGGATAAGCTGAACGATATGGGGATGCTGTAAGGGCTGTTCCCTGGCGACAGCCCTTACAGCTGACAAACTGCCGCAGGCAGTTTCTACCTCTTGACTCATCTGTTATAATAATAGATACATATATATCTTTCAAATGAGGGAGCGATTTTTATTTTAGAATTCAAGCACATCAGTATCGACGACAAGCCGATCTTTGATGATTATTTTACAGAAGAAGATTACCACGCCTCAGAATGTTGCTTCGGCTCTATTTTCATCTGGCGGAAGCAATATGACAGTTACTGGGGCATCAGCCATGGCTGTCTGATCATCAAGGTCACGGTGAACGGGACCACCTTTGTCCTGCCTCCTTTTGGGGGCGTCAATGAAGACTTGCCCAAGGTGCTCTGTGCCCTGAAACAATATTTCAAAGGGGAGCCTTTTGAAATGCACGGCATCTATGAGCATACCATCGAGCGGTTCCAGAAATATCTGCCTCAGGTGAATACATTCATCCCGGACCGGGACAATTGGGACTACGTATATCAACGTGCCAGTCTGGCCAGCCTCAGTGGCCGGAAACTCCATGGCAAAAAGAACCATTACAATCAATTCATCAAGGATCATCCAGATTTTGTATACGAACCCATCACCATGGAAAACAAGGATGAATGCATTGCGTATGGCAAAGAATGGGTGGAAAAACGGGAACTGACCGATCCTTCCATTGTGGCTGAATACGACGCAATCCGGGAGGGACTGAACAATCTGGACAAACTCCAGATCCGGGGCGGGCTGATCCGCCTGGACGGCCAGGTAAAGGCCTTCACCTTCGGGGAACGGGCTGGCAGGAATTCGGCGGTGATCCATGTGGAAAAGGCGGATCCGGACATCCGGGGCCTGTACACTGCCATCAATAAGGAATATATCGCCCACGAATGGCCCGATGTGACCTACATCAACCGGGAAGAAGACATGGGCAAGGAGGGACTCCGGGAAGCTAAGGAATCGTATAAACCGGCTTTCATGGTGAAGAAGTACAACACAGTCATCGGGTAAAGGGGAGAAAAACATGGATTTTCGGCTGCTCCAAGAGGATACCCTGCCTCAGGCGGCGTCCTTGTGGGATTATTGTTTCGAAAAGAAGGGGACACCTTTCTATGAATGGTATTTCAGGGAGTATGCCCTGAAACAGAATCGGATCCTGGGCGGGTTCCAGGACGGGAAGCTCCAGACCATGCTCCACCTGAATCCCTATGGACTCCAGGTAAGGGGGAAAGCCTGGAAGGTCCCGTATATCGTAGGGGTAGCGACGGATCCAGTGGCCCGGGGACACCATGTGATGGGGCAGCTGATGGAAACAGCTTTTACTATGCTGCGGGCCATGCAGGTGCCTTTTGTAATCCTCATGCCCATCTATGCAGGCATCTACCAGCCCTACGGTTTTGCCTGGACCCATCTCCGGAAGCATTACACCCTGCCCCTGGCCGGACTGGACCTGGCAGGCCGTACCCTGGATGGTTATGAGCCGGAACGGGTGGATACGGCAAAAGCCCGGGATCTGGTGGCTCCGGTTTACGCCAAAGCCATGGAACGGTACCACGGATATGCGGTCCGGGATCAGCGGGTGTGGGACAATATCCTCACTACTGCTGCTCGGGAAAATTTTGAGACGGTGATTCTCCGGAATGACGGTGCGCCGAAAGCCTACGCGTTGTATAATAGAGAGGGTGACAAAGTGACCGTCCAGGAACTGGCAGCGGTGGATCCTCCGGCGAAGATCCGGCTGCTCCAGTACTTCAAGGGACTGGCGGGAATCCACAAGAACCTGGACTGGCTGGCACCGGAGGATGACCTGACTTTCCTCCAACTGCCGGATCAGGCCTTGGCCCCGAAGGAAGCTCCTTTCATGATGGGCCGGGTGATCAACGGGGCGGCCTGTCTGAAAGCTCTTCCTGTGCCTCAGGAATTGCTGGGGAAGACCCTGGTCCTGGGGCTGAAAGATGAACAGATCGCCCTGAATACCATGCTGGTAAAGCTGCAGTTCAAGGAAGAAGGCATCCAGCTGCTCAATACCTTAGATGATCCTGAGGCCCTGCTGGATGTGGGGACCTTTACCCAGCTGTTCTTCGGTCTTTATGGTGCCTGCCAGCTCCAGCAGGCCGGTATGATTTATGTGGACAGTAAAAATGCGCTGGAAATCCTTGACAAATTGTTCCCCCGGGAGAATAATTTTATCAATGAGTATTTTTAAGGGAGGCTGTCATGAGCGACAAGATTAGAAGAGTATTTGTGGAGAAGAAGAAAGCATATGCTGTGGAAGCAGCAGGTCTGTGTTCTGATCTGCAGCAGACCCTGGGGCTGAAGAACCTGAAAAGCGTCCGGATCCTGAATCGGTACGACCTGGAAGGACTCAGTGATGAAGAATATCAACAGGCCAGGAGTCTGGTGCTCAGTGAGGCACCTGTGGATGTGGTTCGGGATGAAGAAGTAGAGATCCCTGCCGGCATCCGGAGCTTTGCTGTGGAACTGCTCCCCGGCCAGTACGACCAGAGAGAAGATTTTGCCGCCCAGTGCATCCAGGCCATCACCCAGGGCCAGCGGCCCATTGTGGCAGCCGCCAAGGTGTTCCTGCTGGAAGGGGAACTGTCCGACGCCGACTTTGAAAAAATCAAGAAATACTGCATCAACCCAGTGGAAGCTCAGGAAGCGGCCATTGCAAAGCCCGAATCCTTGGATATGACTTGGGATGTGCCCAAACCCGTAGCCGTGCTGGACGGTTTCCGGAGCCTGGACAAGAAAGGCCTGGAAGACTTCCTGAACCAGCAGGAACTGGCCATGAGCCTGGAAGACCTGGTCTTTATCCAGGAATACTTCCAGAAGGAAGACAGGGATCCCTCCATCACCGAAATCAAGGTGCTGGATACCTACTGGTCCGACCACTGCCGGCACACCACCTTTGAAACCAAACTGGAAAACGTTTCCATCACCGACGGCGTGTACACCCAGCCGGTGGCGGAAGCCTATGCTCTGTACAAGAAAGACCGGGATTTCGTCTACGGTGCCGATACCCAGCGTCCCATCACCCTGATGGACATGGCCTGCCTGGCTACTAAAAAATTGAAGAAGGAAGGGAAGATCCCCGACCTGGATGCTTCGGAAGAAATCAACGCCTGCAGCATCGTAGCCCCCATTGAAGTGGACGGCAAAAAAGAAGACTGGCTGGTGATGTTCAAGAACGAGACCCATAACCATCCCACCGAAATCGAACCTTTCGGCGGTGCCGCCACCTGCCTGGGCGGGGCCATCCGGGATCCCCTCAGCGGCCGGAGCTATGTGTACCAGGCCATGCGGGTCACCGGGTCCGGCGATCCTCGTACCCCCTATGAACAGACCCTGAAAGGCAAGCTGCCCCAGCGGAAGATTACCCTGGGCGCTGCAGCCGGCTACAGCTCCTACGGCAACCAGATCGGTTTGGCCACCGGTTCCGTGGAAGAATACTACCATCCCAAATTTGTGGCCAAAAGAATGGAAGTGGGGGCCGTCATCGGGGCTGCTCCCCGGGACGCCGTGGTCCGGGAACGTCCGGCTGCGGGCGATCTGATCGTGCTGTTGGGCGGCCGTACCGGCCGTGACGGCATGGGTGGCGCCACCGGTGCTTCCAAGGAACACACCACCCAATCCCTCAGCGAATGCGGTGCGGAAGTCCAGAAGGGGAATGCCCCTAACGAACGGAAGATCCAGCGGCTGTTCCGGGATCCGAAAGTGACCCGGTTGATCAAACGGTGCAACGACTTCGGGGCCGGCGGGGTATCCGTGGCCATCGGCGAACTGGCACCGGGCCTGGTGATCAACCTGGACAAGGTGCCCAAGAAATACGAAGGCCTGGACGGCACGGAACTGGCCATCAGTGAATCCCAGGAGCGGATGGCAGTGTGCATCGCTGCCAGCGACCTGGAGAAATTCATGGCCGCTGCCGCCAAGGAAAACCTGGAAGCCACGGTGGTGGCGGAAGTGGCGGAAGATCCCCGTCTGGTGATGTACTGGAGAGGGGAAAAGATTGTGGATCTGTCCCGGGCTTTCCTGGATACCAACGGAATTCCCCAGAAATCCGATGTGGTGGTGGACGGAGTGGAAGAAACCTCTCCCTTCAACAGCACCCCGGAAGAAGTGGAAGGCAAAAAGGACATCAAAGAAGCCTGGCTGGCCAACCTGGACCGGCTCAATGTGTGCAGTGAAGAGGGACTGGGCGAACGGTTCGACGGCTCCATCGGCCGGGGCAGCGTACTCATGCCCTACGGCGGCCGGAACCAGCTGACCCGCACCGAAGGCATGGCGGCCCGTCTGCCGGTACTCCACGGCAAGACCAATGCCACCTCTATTATGGCCAGCGGCTATGATCCCAACGTGTGCTGCTGGAGCCCGTACCACGGGGCCATGTACGCCGTGGTGGAAGCCGTGTGTCGGGCTGCGGCCATGGGGGCCGACCCGAAGAAACTGCGTCTTTCCATGCAGGAATACTTCCCCAAACTCCATACGGAACATACCTGGGGCCGGCCTTTCGCCGCTCTCCTAGGTGCCTATAAAGCCTGCTGCGAACTGGAACTGCCGGCCATCGGCGGCAAGGACTCCATGAGTGGCACCTTCATGGACCTGGAAGTTCCGCCTTCCCTGATCTGCTTCGCCGTAGGGGTCATGGACGGCCGGGATACCATCTCCAACGAATTCAAACAGGCCGGCAACACCGTGGTGTTCATCCCCGTACCCTGCGATGAACACGAAGTGGTGGATTACCCCGCCCTGCGGACCCTGCTGGACAGCGTCCACAAAGCCATCCTGGGCAAACGGATCCTCACCGCCGGCGTGGTGAAAGAAGGGGGCGTGGCAGCCGCCATCTCCTCCATGTGCCTGGGCAACGGTCTGGGCTTCGGGTTCGTGAAACCCTTCCTCCATGAGGAATGCCTGTTCACCCTGCAGCCCGGCGGGTTCCTGGTGGAAATGGCACCGGGGACCGATCCGGACAAAGTCTTCGCCGGCAACGATTTCCTGGTGCTGGGCTCCTTGACCGATGACGGCAAAGTCACCGTCAACGACACCGCCATCACCCTGGACGAAATCAAAGCAGCCTATACCCGCACCCTGGAAGGGGTATTCCCCTCCGTGGTGAAGGATTCCGGCAAGGAAATCTGCCGGATGCCCTATTACCGGAATGACCTGCCGCTGACTGCGCCTTACAACGTGGCCCAGCCCCGGGTGTTCATTCCCGTATTCCCGGGCCTGAACTGCGAATACGATACCGCTGCCGCCTTTGAGGCAGCCGGTGCCAGAGCCGATATCTGCGTGATCCGGAACCTGACTCCGGAAGCCATCAAGGAAAGCGTGGAAGAAATGGCCAGACGGATCAAAGAAGCCCAGATCCTGGCCGTCCCCGGCGGGTTCTCCGCTAGTGACGAACCGGAAGGCTCCGGCAAGTTCATCGCCACCATGTTCCGGAATCCGGCCCTGAAGGAAGCGGTGCTGGATCTCTTGTACAACCGGGATGGTCTGGCCCTGGGGATCTGCAACGGCTTCCAGGCCTTGATTAAACTGGGTCTGGTGCCCTATGGAGACATCCGTCCGCTCACGGAAACCTCTCCCACCCTGACCTTCAATACCATCGGCCGGCACATTTCCCGGATGGTGGAAACGAAAGTGGTTTCCAACAAATCTCCGTGGCTGGCACTCACCGAACCCGGTGACATCCACACGGTAGCCGTATCCCACGGGGAAGGCCGGTTCGTGGCCACGGAAGAAGAGATCAAGAAACTCTTCGCCAACGGCCAGGTGGCCACCCAGTATGTGAACCAGGCAGGGGATCCCACCATGGAAAGCCCCTACAACCCCAACGGCTCCCTGTATGCCATCGAAAGCATCACCAGCCCCGACGGGCGTGTGCTGGGCAAGATGGGCCACACCGAACGGTTCACCGAGGGTCTCATGAAGAACATCCCGGGGAACAAACTGCAGCCTCTGTTCCTGGGCGGCGTGCAGTACTTCAAGTAATCGAACAGGGAAGGGGTTGCTGCATGTGCGGCAACCCCTTTTGTGTGTGACTTTGGTCATACGTCATATGTCATACGCTTTTGGAAAGCAATTTTTGCTAATTGCTTTTGAATTAAGAAAGCATCATTCATTAAAGGAGAAGATTCTGCATGGAACTTTCTGTTGGGGCAAAACTCCATGGTTTTGCCGTACAAAAAATCACCCCTCTGCCGGATATCGAAGCCACGGCCTATGAAATGATCCATGAGGTCAGCGGCGCCCGGCTGTTCTACCTGGCTAGCCAGGATGACAACAAAGTGTTCACCATCGGGTTCCGTACCCCCAGCCAGGACGATACCGGGGTGGCCCACATCACCGAACATTCCGTCCTCTGCGGCAGCCGGAAATATCGGCTGAAGGAACCCTTCGTGGAACTGGTGAAAGGGTCCCTGAACACTTTCCTGAATGCCATGACCTACACGGATAAGACCGTGTACCCGGTGGCCAGCCGGAACGCCAAGGACTTCCGGAACCTGGCGGATGTGTACTTGGACGCGGTATTCTATCCCCTGATCGGGGAAAACCCCTTTACCCTGCGCCAGGAAGGCTGGCATTACGAACTGGGCCAGGGAGAGGATAAACCTCTGGTGTATAACGGGGTGGTGTACAACGAAATGAAGGGGGTCTATTCCTCCCCGGACGCCATCGAGGAACATGAGGTGATGAAGGCCCTGTTCCCGGATTCCCCTTACCGGTTCGAATCCGGCGGCCTGCCTTCTGCCATTCCCCAGCTGACCCAGGAAGGATTCGTGGCCTTCCACCAAAAATACTACAGCCCGGAAAACGCCTATATCTACCTGTACGGGGATGTGGACATCGACGACTGGCTGGACTATATGGACCGGGAATACCTGAGCCGGTTCCCCAAGACCGGCACCCTGAAGGTGGAGATCCCCCTCCAGGCTCCCTTCGACCAGACCCGGGAAGTGAAAGCCTCCTACCCGGTGCCCGAAGGGGATGACACCGCCCACAAGACCTACCTTTCCATGAACATCGTGGTGGGGTCCGCCCTGGACCAGAAGCGGATCATGGCCCTGAAGCTCTTGACCCATGTGCTCCTGGACGGGAACAATGCGCCCCTGCGGCTGGCGCTCCTTCGGGCAGGCATCGGCAGCGACGTATCCGGCAGCCTGAACGGCTCCCAGCTCCAGCCCGTGTTCTCCGTGGAAGTCAGCGGCTCCGACCCGGATAAGGAAGACCAGTTCGTGAAGGTGCTCTACCGGACCCTCCAGGACCTGTCCCGGAACGGGATTCCCCGGCGGCTCCTGGAAGCAGAACTGAATTCCGAAGAATTCAAGATGCGGGAAGCGGATTTCAACATCTATCCCAAAGGCCTGATCTACGGACTGAACGTGATGGAAACCTGGCTGTACGGGGGAGACCCCACCACCTGCCTCCGGTTTACCGACTGCCTGGATTTCCTCCGCAGCGCCATCGATAAGAAGTACTATGAACAGCTCATCGAAAGCGTGCTGCTGGACAACACCCACAAATGCCTGGTGACCCTGACCCCGGAACCCGGGAAGGAAGCCCGGGATGCTGCCCGGTTTGCGGAAATCATGGCGGAAAAGAAGAGCCATATGGATCAGAAACAGCTGGAAGAAGTGGCGGCCATCGCCGATGAGCTACATGCCCGGCAGGCGGCTCCCGATACCTCGGAAGCCCTGGCCTCCATCCCCCTGCTCCAGCGGTCCGATATTGCCCGGAAGAACGATTTCGAACATCCCCAGGTGACGGAAGAAGGGAAGCATACCCGGCTGGTGCTCCATCAGTTCACCAACAAAATCGCCTATTTCGACTGGTGCTTCGACCTTACCGGCCTGCCGGAAGACAAGCTGTGCTATGCCTACCTGCTGACGGATGTGTTGGGCAAGGTGGACACCGACGACTATTCCTATGAGGAACTGACCACCCTGGCGGATCTGTATCTGGGCGGATTGAATTTCGAAGTGAAGCCCTATACCTGGTATAACGATACCAATACCTACCGGAACGTGTTCAAGGTATCCGCCAAGGTGCTGGAAAAGAACGAGGACAAGCTGTTCGCCATCCTCAGCAGCATCGCCCTCCGGAGCCATGTGGACGACAGAAAGCGGCTGAAGGAAATCGTCAGCGAAGTGAAGACCGACTGGGACAACAACTTCTTTGCCCGGGGGATGACCGTGGCCACCCTGCGGCTCATGAGCTACTTCTCCAAGTCTGCCCGGAGCCTGGAACATGACCAGCTGACCTATTACCAGTTCCTCCAGGATCTGTGGGCCCATTTCGATGAGCGGGCCGAAGAAGTGGCCGCCAATCTGAAAGCCCTGCTGCCCGCCTTCTTCCATCAGGATGAACAGCTCCAGTCCCTGTCCTGCGACCGGGATATGGAAGAGGAGGCCCTGGCAAAGATGGAAGCCTTCATCTCCCAGCTGCCCCATTCTCCCTATGCAGGGAAACTGGCGCCGGAACTGGCAGCCCCCGGGAAGAACGAAGGGATCACCACCTCCGGGAAGGTCCAGTACGTGCTGGCCGGGGGGAACTTCCATGACCACGGCTACCACTATACCGGGGCCATGAAAGTGCTGGAAACCATCCTCCGCTACGGCTACCTGTGGACCAAAATCCGGGTCCAGGGCGGAGCCTACGGGGCCGGCACCCGGTTCGACGCCACCGGCACCTTCTACCTGTCCAGCTACCGGGATCCCAAACTGGCGGAAAGCCTCCAGGCCTACCGGGATCTGCCGGAGTACCTGGAAAAATTCCAGGCTTCCGACCGGGAAATGACCAAGTACGTTATCGGTACCATCAGCCTGGTGGACACCCCCCTGACCCCGGCCATGCACCTGGAAAAGGCCATTACCGCCCAGATGAAGGGGACCCCGGAAGACCTGGCCCAGAAGAAACGGGATCAGATCATCGACTGTACCCCAGAAGACATCCGGGCCCTGGCGCCCCTGGTCAGGGACGTGCTCTCCGATGGTTACCTGTGCGTGGTAGGCGGCGAAGGGAAAATCGAAGAGAACAAAGGGCTCTTTGAACGGGTGATCAAGGCGTAAAAAGCGGTCATACTCCGGTGGAAGGGGGTGTGAAAAAATTCACACCCCCGGGCACTGGTCACAGGCCGATGAAAAGAACCCGTGGCTGACGGGTTCTTTTGAAGCAAAGACAGGACTATGCGTTTCTTTTAAACAGTTGTTTGTCTGGATAATTTCTGGAGAAGCAAGGACAAGCTAAAGGCGCGTCCGAGCCAGCATCATACAAAGGAAGGCAGCCGCAGCCCGGCTGCCTTCCTTCGTCCAGTGACCAATGACATGTGACCAGTGACAAAGGGACTTCCCTTGTGTATGTTTTTTGGTTCTTTGTCAAATGTTGGGGTAAGCTCCAATTCATCTACCACACACGGACGTGAGCGATTTTTGCTCACGTCTGTTTTTATTTTAATTTCA
>SFHH01000035.1 GCA_004555735.1 Acidaminococcus fermentans | reverse complement strand
TTTTTATATTTTATTATTTTATTGTAATTTTTTATATAAATTGTTACAATATTGAACAGGAGTGTGATGGTATGAATCGGAAATTCAAGATTTTAGCGGTGGCTCCTTATGAAAGCCTGAAGGAAGTCCTGCTCCAGACAGCCAAAGAATATCCCCAACTGGATGTGACCGTAGAAGTTGGCCCCATCTACGAAGGACTGAAAAAGCTCCAGAAATATGACCTGAGCCAGTTCGATGCAGTCCTTTCCCGGGGCGGGACCAAAATGGAGATCGAAAAACACACCAACCTGCCGGTCTTCGAGATCCCCATTTCTTATTTCGACCTGCTGAACATCATCAAACTGGTGGAACACTACCAAGGGAAGATTGCCATCCTGACCTATGAGAGCATTGCCAATGCCGCCCGGGTCCTGTGCGATCTGCTCCATTTCCCCTACAATATCTTCATCATCAATGCCTGGCATAATGCCAAAGAAAAGGTGCTGCAGCTGAAAGAGCAGGGCTACACCCTGATCATCGGGGATGCAGTTTCCGTGATCCAAGCGGAAAAGCTGGGGATCCAGAGCATCCTGCTCACATCCAGTGCCGACAGTGTACGGGAAGCCTTCAGCCACATCTGCAAAGTCTGTTCTTATATCGAAGCTTTCCAGGTGGATGCCCATCTGCTGCACCAGTACTGTCAGGGCCGGCAGGAAGGCATCCTGTATTTCGATCATCGAGGCAAACTCCTGTATAAGGACAGCCATACGGCTCCTCCTATAGAAGGGTTCTGCACCCACCTGATCCCCTCATTGAAAAAAGAAGAACGGCTCGTCACCCAGAAACAGTGGCAGAATGAACTTTGGGAAATCCAGGGGAACCGATTCCAGGTCCGCCAGCTTCCCTATTATTTTTTCAGCATGAAACGCCTGTCCTCTCTGACAGCCGGCCGACAGGCTCCTCCTTATCTTTCCTTCTTGGAACCTTCATCCCCCCGCTCCCTGCCCCAGCAGCTGCCCAATATCCTCCAGCTCCTTTCTCCCAGCGCCTGGAAACGGACCCTGCAGCTGGTTTCCAATGGTTTCAACTGCTGCTTCATCGGAGAAACCGGGACGGACAGCAACAGCCTGGTCCGCACCCTCCACGAAAAAAGCGCTCCCGCCACAGCGCCTTTGTACTCCATCAATGTCCTGCTGCTGAAAGAAAATGATATCCGGAAATTCTGCACCGATTCCCACTCTCCGCTGTTCCTCCCCCATGCTTCCCTTTTTTTCAGGAATCTGGCCCAGCTGGATGACGGCCGTTTCCAATATCTGCTAGACGAGCTCAGCATCGCCTCCTACGAAAGCACAGCCCAGTTGTATTTTTCCCTGGAAGGGAACCCTGGAGAAGATAGCCTGGAACCGCGCCATCAAGAGCTGCTGGAACGGTTCCAGCTCCATACGGTCCTGCTCCCCTCTCTGCGGAATAAAGGAGACCAGATCCTGAATTATGCTCTGCTGTATATCCAGTCCCACAATCATATGAAAGATACCCATATCGCCGGCATGGAACCGGAAGCCATCACTCTCCTGTGCCAATATGACTGGCCGCTGAACCTGAAACAGCTCCAGAGGGTACTGCAGAAGGCGGTGCTCGCCACCGACGCGCCCTGGATCACAGCCCGGACCATCCGCCTGGCCCTCCAGGAAGAACAGCGCTCCCTGCTGCAGTTTCCCCGCCCCCAGCTGGATCTGGACCAGCCCCTCCATCAGATCATCCAGCAGGTGGTGGGAAAGGTCCTCCAGGAGGAAAACAACAACCAGACGAAAGCGGCCCGACGGCTGGGCATCAGCCGGACGACCCTGTGGCGGCTGCTGAAAGGGAAATAAAAATTGTTTCATCTGGCTCATTTTACGGTTCATTCATTAAATTTATGAAAGATGATTCAATCAACCATTGACTTGTTCGCCATACTTTGTATAATAAATTTAAAAATATTTCACATCGTTTTTATATACTTTTGAAGTATGGCAAACGAGACAGGGGGAGCACATCATGAATCTCAAAAAATCCATCGTCACCGCATTATCCGTGATCCTGGCAGCAGGTCTCACCAGCGGATGCGGCAGCAGCAACAGCGCCACCAAAGGAACCAAACAGGGAGCCCTGGCCCGGATCAAAGCGGCCGGAGAGATCAAGATCGCCACGGAAGGGACCTATGCGCCTTTCACCTACCATGATAAAGATGGGAAACTCACCGGGTTCGACATCGAAATCGGGGAAGCCGTAGCCAAGAAGCTGGGCGTGAAGCCCGTCTTCGTGGAAACGAAATGGGATTCCGTCGTAGCCGGACTGGATGCGGGCCGTTTCGATACGGTGACCAACCAGATGGCGATTACGGAAGAACGGAAAAAGAAGTTCGACTTCAGCAAGCCCTATATCTACATCCACGAAGTCCTGATCACCCGGAAGGACAATGATACCCTGAAATCCTTCAAAGATCTGAAAGGCCAGAAGGTGGCCCAGGTCCTGGGCAGCAATCTGGGGAAGAAAGCGGAACAGTACGGCGGCACCCTGGTAGGCGTGGATGGATTCCCCCAATCCGTTGATCTGGTCCTGGCCGGCCGGGCGGTAGGCACCGTGAATACGGATGTGGTACTGGCTGACTATCTGAAACAGAAACCGGATACGCCGCTGAAGACGGTGGACAAAGTAGAAAAAGCCGTGACCTGCGGGATTCCGGTGAAAAAGGGCAATGAAGACCTGATGAAAGCCATCGACCAGGCCCTGGATGAACTGCGGAAAGATGGCACCCTCACCAAGATATCCATGAAATATTTCGGAAAAGATGTAACTGTGGACAAATAATCGAAACGAAACAGGATGATGAACTATGATATCAGATTCTCTTGCTGAACTATTGATCCAATCCATACCGGGACTATTGATCCCCGGTCTGACGGTCACAATTCCATTGACCCTGGTCTCTTTCGGACTGGGACTGATCCTGGCACTTTTTACCGCCCTGGTACAAATTGCCAGGGTCCCTGTTTTACGGCAGATTGCCCGCTTTTACGTCTGGATCATCCGGGGTACGCCGCTGTTGGTCCAGCTGTACATCATCTTCTACGGGCTTCCCAGCCTCAACATCAAGATCGATGCCATCCCTTCGGCCATCATCGCCTTCACCCTCAGCGTAGGGGCCTACACCTCGGAAACCCTCCGGGCCGCGATCCTTTCCGTCCCCCAGGGCCAGCTGGAAGCCGGTTACTGCGTAGGAATGACCTTTTCCCAGACCATGCGACGGATCATCATTCCCCAAGCATTTAAAACGGCCTTTCCTCCTCTTTTTAATTCCTTCATCGGCCTGACCAAGGATACGTCCCTGGCGGCCAATGTGACGGTGCTGGAGATGTTCATGGCCGCCCAGCAGATCGCCGCCCGCACCTATGAACCTTTTGCCCTGTACTGCGAAGTGGGTGTGATCTACCTGCTCTTCTGCACAGTACTGTCCAAGATCCAGGATATCGGCGAACGGAAACTGGAACATATGCAGTAAACGGAGGAAATCATATCATGCTGAAAATCGATCATATCCATAAGGCATTCGGGGACAACCAGGTGCTGAAGGGCGTCAGCCTGGAAGTTGATAAGGGGGACGTGGTCTGCATCATCGGTCCTTCAGGCAGCGGAAAGACAACCCTGCTTCGGTGCATCAATTTCCTGGAATCCGCTGACCAGGGAACCATGCAGTTCAACGACAAGACCCTGGACCTCCATAAGGTGACCAAGCAGGAAATCCGGGAGGTCCGCTTCCACACTGGCTTCGTTTTCCAGAATTACAATCTGTTCCGGAATAAGACAGCCCTGGAAAATGTAACGGAAGGACTGATCATCGCCCGGGGCATAGCCAAGGACGAAGCGGAAAAAATCGGCCGGGAAACCCTGGATAAAGTAGGACTTTCCGGCCGTTACGACTATTATCCCAAGCAGCTTTCCGGAGGCCAGCAGCAGCGGGTGGGCATTGCCCGAGCCATCGCTGCCAACCCGGAAGTGATCTTCTTCGATGAACCCACGTCCGCCCTTGACCCGGAACTGATCGACGAAGTGCTGGCCGTGATGAAACAGCTGGCCCGGGAAGGGACCACCATGGTGGTGGTCACCCACGAAATGAGTTTCGCCCATGATGTAGCCAATAAGGTCATCTTCATGGAACACGGGTCCATCGTAGAACAGGGGACTCCGGAGGAAGTATTCTACCACGCCCGGGAAGAGCGGACGAAACAGTTCCTGCGCCGGATCACCCATGGACAGAATCTGTAAAAGGAAAGAGGCTTTGCCATGAGCACGGAAAATGCATCCATCCTGCCCTTATTCACCTGGTTCCACCAGCATCCAGAAGTGGGCCACACAGAATTCGCCACTACCCAAAAAATCAAGGAAACTTTGGAAGAGATGGGGCTGGACCCCCAGCCTCTGGGCAGTCTTCCTACCGGGACTTTTGCCCTGATCAAAGGCAGCCATCCAGGAAAGACCCTCCTGCTCCGGTCCGATATCGATGCCCTGCCGGTAACGGAAAAAGCAGATGTGGATTATCCTTCCCTGAACCCGGGAAAAATGCACGCCTGCGGCCATGACATCCACATGACCACAGTCCTCACGGCGGCCCGGATCCTAACAGAACGGAAAGACCAGCTCCATGGGACCGTTTTCCTGGCATTCCAGCCGGCGGAAGAAGTAGCCGGCGGGGCGGTAGAACTGCTGGACCAGGGTGTGACCAAGGGCTGTACGGAATTCGTCGGGCTCCATTCGGAACCCCTGCTGCCAGTGGGGACCCTGGGCATCACCGCCGGCTGCGTCATGGCATCCACGGATACTTTCCGGATCACCCTGACGGGAACCGGGACCCATGCGGCCGCCCCCCATCTGGGCAACAATCCCATCCCCGTCCTCTTTGGCCTGGGCCGGGAACTGATGCTCTTTGCCGGCCAAAAAGTCAGCCCGGTGCACAATTATGTGCTCAGCATCACCCATGTAGAAGCCGGGGAAGCCTGGAATGTCATCCCGGATACCGCCATGCTGGAAGGCACCATCCGCTGTGAATATCCGGAAGACCGGGAAACCTTGCGCAAGGCCCTGTACCGGCTGGTAGGATCCTATGCAGAGGCACACCAGGTCCAGGCAGACATTTACTGGCATGACGGAGCCCCTGCCGTCCTGAACGATGAAGAACTGGTCCGCCCTGCCGCAGAACTGGCCCAAAAAGAAGGCCTCCAGGTCAAAGCCCTGGAAATGGCCATGACCGGAGACGATTTTTCCCGGTATAAAGAATATGCCCTGCAATGCCAGGCCACGGATCCCGACCTCCAGCCAGCGGGAAAGCCCCTGGCTCTCTACGTGAAAGTAGGCACCGGCTTGGGTGCCCCCCTCCACAACAGCCATTTCAAAGCAGACCCCGCAGCCATCGAGCCAGCCGCCCGGTTCCTGGCAGATTTCATCACGGAACGGCTGAGCGGGGAGTAAAAAAATCATTTCCCCATAGTTCCTGGTCATAAAAGATATCCAGGCTGGTCCTGGTTACAGAAAAGAGGCTGTCCAAGCTGCCGATCATTGCGGATCGCAGCCTGGACAGCCTCTTTGGGTTTTACTCAGTACGATTCTCTGTGCGTTCCCCGGTTGCCAAGACATTTTCCAAATTCCGTTTATAACTCTGGTGGATGTGCCGTTTCATGGCACTGCGGGCCAAGGCAGGGCTTCTTTTCTGCAGAGCCGCCAGGATCCTTCCGTGCTCATGGAATACTTGCTTGGCTACTTGCGATGTCTTGAAAGCCCCCTGGGTCTCTATGCGCAAAAAATTCTCCCGCAGTTTCACATTCATCTGCATCAGCCAGCTGTTTCCAGTTGCCTGGAAGATCAACTGATGGAAGGCATAATCCAGTCTGTACATTTCCCGGGAATCACGATGTTTTTCTTCATCCATCATCTCCTGCTGGATTTTCTCCAATTCCTGGAGCTGTTCGTCAGTGATCCGCTCGGCAGCCAGCTCGGCCCCGAACATTTCGATTTCTCGGCGCATTTCTGCGATGTCCAACGCTTCCTGCCGAGTCAGTTCCAGCACCTGGAACCCCCGCCCCCGCACGAACCGGATATAGCCTTCATTCTGCAGTTCGATCAGGGCTTCCCGGACCGGCGTGCGGCTGATATGGAGTTCACTGCACAAAGTTTCCTGGGAATAAACCGTATTGATCTGCAGCCTTCTATATAAAATTGCATCTTTGATCAAACGATACGCCTGATCTTTCAAGGTAACCGTCTGTAACGGCCCGTGGTTCAACAGTCGCAATTTTGACGTCCTCTCTACTTCTGGATTTTCACACCATCTTCTGCCTTTCATTGTATACCAAATCCGTTCTTTCTTCCAAGCAAAAAAGTCGTGATAAGATTTTGATACACAAAGTGGGACCATTGCCTTAGCAATAGCCCCACAAGTTTTATAAGCTGGATGGAATCACCCGAAAATACGAGGCAGGAACAGGGTCAATTCCGGGATATAGGTGACCATTAAAAGCACCACCAGCAGGACTCCCAGCATGGGGATCAGATCATGCATCTGATCCTTCAGGGAAATCTTTGCAATAGACCCAGAAACGAACAGGCAGACACCTAGAGGCGTCGTGCACATCCCAATGGTCAGGTTCACTGCAATGATCATCCCAAAATGGATCAGGTCGATCCCCATGGCTTTTACCAGAGGGATGAACAGAGGAGCGAAAATAACGATGGCGCTGGTGGTATCGATGAAGGTCCCGGCAATCAGCAGGATCACATTGATGATCAAGAGCAGTACGTATTTGTTGTGGACGGCTTGCTGCAGGAAGGCCGTCACACTCTGAGGCACCTGGTTCACTGTGATGACCCAAGTGAACAGGGAGGCACAGGCGACCACGACCAGGACCTGTCCACTGCTCTTGGCACTGTTGACCAAAGCTTCCCAAAAGGTCTTCCAATCCATTTCATGATAGATGAATGCGCTGACTACCAGGGAATAGAATACGGCCACTGCCCCGGATTCCGTAGGGGTAAAGATTCCGCTCATGATCCCGCCGATGATGATAATCGGCATGAAGAGAGCCAATACCGTATCTTTCCCGGTGGAAAGGATTTCATGGAAAGAAGCGGCCTTCTCCCGTCCTACATAATGTCTCTTCTTCCCAATGATGTAGCAGTAGATCATCAGACCGATGCCCATCAGGATGCCAGGAATGATCCCGCCGATGAACAGGGCCCCCACACTCACATTGGCCAGAGTCCCATAGACCAGCAGAGGAATCGAAGGCGGGATGATAGGCCCGATGGAACCGCCGCAAGCCAAGAGCGGTGCACTGAAGGTATAATCATATCCCTTTTCCTTCATCAGAGGGATCATGATGCCCCCGATGGCAGCTGTTGCTGCAATGGCAGAACCGGTAATGGCAGCAAAGAACATACAGGCCAGGATACTGACCATAGCCAAGCCACTGGGGAAATGGCCCAGTAGAGTATCTGCGAAATCCACCAGGCGCTTAGACATCCCGCCCCGGAACATCAGTTCTCCGGAAAGCATGAACAAGGGGATAGCGATGAGGGCAATGCTGTCGACCCCGCCGAACATCCGCTGGATCACGATCAGCAGGTTGAAATCCTGGTAGGACAGGGCCCCCAGGGAAACCAGCCCCAAAGCAAACGAAATGGGGACTCCCAATAAGAACAGCAGAAATAGACACAGAATGATTTGCATGTTTTGTCCCCCTTCCTATAAGGTCTGCAGATCCTTGATCTGCTGCAGGATATTTTCAACCACATAAAATGCCATGCAGACTGCTGCCAGCGGGATTCCCAAGTAATAGTAGGTCATGGGCAGCATCAGATAGGAAGTGGTCTGGATGGATCCCAGCTGAGCAAAGGTAAAGCCGAATGTCACCAAGAAACAGAAGAATCCCAGCAGGACAATGTTGATGATGATTTCGCAGATTTTGCGGGTTTTGGGCTGCAGGGCACTTAGCAGTACATCCACATTCAGGTGGGAATTATCCCTTACACAATAGGCGGCCCCAAAATAAATCATATACGTAAAGGCCAGGCGGATCACATCCTGGGACCAGGGAAGAGGCGACTTCAACAGATATCGGAAGATGACCGCCAAAAAAGTGACTCCAAAGATCACACCGGAAGTCAGGCCTAAGATCAGCCGGATCAGGCTGGTGATGCCTCGATCGATGCTTTTGATTACCGTCATTTTACAACCCTCCTCAGGATTTCGGCATATCTGCAATGGCTTTTTTGACCAGTTCCACCAGTTCCGGTTTCACCAGTTTCGCAACGGCAGGCTCCCGATACAGATCTTTTGTCGCCTCTTTAAAGGAATCGATATCCACTTCATCGACCTCCATGCCTTTGGCTTTCATATCCTCCAGCATCTTGGCTTCTTTCCCGTTGATATCGGCCCGCTGGGCATCCCGGGCATAGATGGCCGCCTCGTCGACGGCCTTCTGGTATTCCGGCGGCAGGCTGTCATAAAACTGTTTATTGATCAGCGCACTGCCGGCTGCATAGGTATGGCCGTCCAGGCTCATATATTTCTGTACTTCATAGAACTTGGAACTGGCAACGGAAGCGATGGGGTTTTCTTCCCCGTCCACCATACCCTGCTGCAGCGCCGTATACAACTCAGCAAAAGGAACTGGCGTAGCCGTTGCCTGCAAGTCATTCATCAGAGCAAACCAGACAGGAGCTTCCTGGACCCGGATCTTCATGCCTTTCATATCGGACGCTTTCTTGATGGGCCGGGTATTGTTGGTGAAATGGCGGAAGCCCAGTTCTGCAAAGGCCAGATGCTTAGCCCCTTTGGCTTCGAATTTGGGTTCCAGATAATCCTGGAGGGTATGATCCAGGACGTAATACGCTTCTTTCTTGTTAGCGAACAGATAAGGGATGGAAAGGATCTGGGTTTCTGGTACCCAGGACGGCAGCGTACCATCCGACGTGACACAGCACATTTCGATGGTTCCCATCAAGGTCGATTCGGCCATTTCCCGTTCATTGCCCAGGGCATTGTTGGGGTAGATTTCCACTTGGACCTTGCCGTTGGTCAGTTCTTCCACTTTCTGTTTGAAATACTTTCCATAGACCGTGTACTGATGTTCATTGTTGCCCGTAGACCCAAATTTGATCTTGTAGACCCCGTTCTTATCGGGACCCTTCTTGGCACCGCTGCAGCCAGCGGTCAAAAGAAGCCCCAGGGACAGGAGGAGCGCTCCCGCCATCTTTAATTTTTTCCCCAACATCACCGTTCCTCCTCTCCAATCTCATGGACAGAATACTGGAATGAAAGCGTTCTGTTTAAAACCGGATCCACCATCTCCCCTCTGAATTGTGTCCCAAAGACAAATCCGTTTTTCACAGGAACCGTCCCGGAGAAGATTACGCTCCGTTCTACGGCCCCCACCCGTTTATGGAGTTCTCCCAGGATGGTATCTACCGGCAGGATATCTTTCAGTCCCCCATCCTGGTACATTTCTTCTTTGCCATCCACCACCTGATAGGAATGCAGCAGAATCTGGTCCCAATGGTCTTTCACGTCTTCATAATCCCAGACCAGCCCGCAGATGGGTTTGGGGCAGACCTGTTTTGCTTTCGGTACGCTTTCCCCTTCCAGCTTCCGGTCCGTGTGATCGCTGCCCAATCCGATATAGATCTTATCCCCCTGGGTCACAATGACATATTCCACTTCCCCGCAGGTATCATGGCCCACAAAGTGGATGTCCAGATCTTTGGTCAGCAGCATATTGGACATTTGGAAGATAGTCGGGATCATTTTCGGTGCAGGGACCCCGAATCTTTCTTTCAGTTCCTGGATATGCTCCATGGTCTTGGCCGTATTCCGGCCGGAATATCCGATAGCGAACAGTTCATCATAAACGATGTCCAGATCCTTCAGTTCCCCATTTTTCACCAGTTGAAAACGTACCGTAGACATATATTTTGGCCTCCTTAAAATTTTTTATACAGATCCGGTCTCCGGTCCCGGAATACATTGATGGATGAACGGATTTCCTGCAGTTTGCTGAAGTCGATCTCTCCCGTAAAGATTTCTTCCTGGGTCCCCCCCTGCTTGATGGTTTCGCCCCAAGGATCAAGGATGACAGAGCGGCCGCCGTAGACCGTTTTTCCAGCTGTTCCGCAGGAATTGCAGGCCGCCACGAACAGCTGATTCTCCACTGCCCGAGCAGCCGTCAGGAGCTGCCAGTGGAAGCTGCGCACAGCTGGCCATTGGGCACAGATGAAGAGGATCTCGATATCTTTCAGAGCCAGTGCCCGTGCCAGTTCCGGGAAACGGATATCATAGCAGATGATGATCCCGCATTTGTGTCCATCTAATTCAAAGGTACAGAGATGGTCCCCCTTTTGATAGTAGGCATCTTCCTGCATAGGCGTAAAAACATGGATCTTATCATATTCCCCCACGCAAGAACCGGTCCTATCAAAGATGAAGGCAGAATTATACACTTTTCCGTCTTTTACATTCGATACAGAACCGGCAACAATATTCGTATGGAGTTCTTTGGCCAGATTCCCGATCCGTTCCTTCGTTTCCTTTCCTTCTTGATCACAGAGCTCCGCCAGATTTTCCACAGGGAAAAAGCCTGTATTCCAGGTCTCCGGCAGCACAATGACATCCGGCTGTTCTTCAGTCGCTTTGCGGATGAGTTCTTCTGCATGGAGGAAATTGGCTTTGGGATCTGCAAATTTCATATCCATCTGAACAATCGACGTTTTCACTTTCCTTTTCAGCTCCTTTTAAAGATGTGATATGTAATATATTACTTTCTTTCTCACAATAATAGGATATCAAGAAAAGATTTTCCCGTCAATCCCCATTTTATCTGTTCTTTTTTCTTTATTTATGAATGTACGATTTGTTACACGAGTCTTTCTTCCCTTGATTTTCCATGGATTTCACATAGATATTCCCTTATTTTTCTCTCTACGTCTTTATTTTTCATGTTTTATTTTATGAATATTTATGTTTAAATTTATATAATAGTTCGTATTTATTGTGTATCCAATCCTTCACAGAGTCCTGGATACAACGGCTTTTTTCCCGGATATCTTACCGGAGATCAATCCATGGGTATTGTAATCTTCCATCCCGATAGGTATACTGAAAACAGTATTCGAATACAAATCCCTTAGAAACAGTGAGGTGGTACTATGCTGGTCATCAAACAGGCCCGATTGTATGCTCCTGAGCCGAAAGGCATCCAGGATATCCTGGTGGAAGGCGGTAAAATCGTCCGGATCTCTCCTTCCATCAATGAATATGATGGGATTGGAGAAGTGGAAAAATTGCAGCTGGATGGCCGCCGGCTGGCCCCCGGGTATATCGACTGCCATGAGCACATTACCGGCGGAGGCGGGGAACAGGGTCCCCGGACACGGGTGCCGGAAGCCCAGCTGAGCACGATCTTCCGATGCGGGGTCACAACGGTCCTGGGGCTTTTAGGAACGGATGGGATCACCCGGAGCCTGGAAAATCTCCAGGCAAAATGCCAGGCGCTGAATGAAGAAGGCCTGTCCTGCTATATGCTGACCGGGTCCTATGCCTATCCTAGTCCCACGCTCACCGGGGATGTGGAACGGGACATCATGCTGATCCACGAAGTGATCGGAGTGAAAGTGGCCATGTCGGATCACCGCAGCTCCCATATCACCGGGGAAGAACTGATCCGCCTGGGCACCCTGGCCCGGCGGGGCGGCATGCTGGCGGGCTGCGCCGGTTTGGTCACCATCCATACCGGAAGCGGCAAAGCAGGCCTGGGCCCCATCTTCTATGCCCTGGAAAAAAGTGACCTGCCCCCCTCCACCTTCCTGCCCACCCATATAGGCCGGAATGATGATCTGTTCTCCCAGGCCCTTACTTATGCCAAGATGGGAGGCCGGATCGACATCACTGCCGGTTCCTCAAAAGAAGCCAACGAAAAAGTCGCCGATAAGATCTGTCGGTATCTGGAAGAAGATCCCCAGCTACAGCAGCTTTCTCTTTCCAGCGACGCCTATGGGAGCCAGCCCCGGTTCAATGAAAAGATGGAGTGCATCGGCCTCACCTATGCCACCCCCCAGTCCCTCCATGAAGTCATCCGGATCCTGGTGGAAGAACGCCAGGTCCCGCTGGAAACCGCGCTCCGTCTCCTGACCACCAATCCCGCCCAGAACATGGGCCTGCAGCAGACCAAAGGCAGGATTGCCCCAGGCTATGATGCGGATTTCATAGTCTACGATGATGATTTGGCCATCACAGGTGTCCTGGCCAAAGGTAAAAAGGCCGTCTGGGAGGGAAAGGTCCTGATGAAAGGGACATTTGAAGAGTAACAAGGAGAGCAATATGGAGTCCCTGATAGAGAAAATCAAAAACATGGAACTTTCCAAAGTAGAAGTTCAGATTGCCAACTACATCCTGCAGCAAATCGATACCGTGGGAATGATGACCTCCTCTTCTTTAGCACGGGCTATTGGAGTCAGCGATACCTCTGTCATCCGTTTCATTCGGAGGCTGGGCTTTGAAAAATACGGTGATTTCCGTAACCAAATGAATGAACAGCTGACGAAACGGTATGAAGCCAAACAAAATGCCCAGACGCCTAGTGCTAAGTACCAGCTGACTAAAGAACGGCTCCAGCAGAGTGATTTCATGGAAAAAGTCAGTAGCTGGGTCCTGAACAATATCGAGGGCAGCTTGTTAAAAATCACGCCGGATCTCCTGCATCAGATCACAAAAACCCTGCTCCAGAGCCAGCACATTTATGTGGCAGGTTTTCGGGGGACGGTCAGCTGTGTGATGTACCTGTGCAGCAAACTGAATTTGCTATTGCCCCATGTGCAGCCCATCACCCATGCAGATTCTTCTGCTTTGGAAACGGCGTTTGATATGGGGAAACAAGATTGTCTTTTTTTGATCAGTTTTTCCCGCTACTCTGAAATGGCTGAAAAAATCATCCGAATCGCAAAGCAAAATGGGACTTCCGTCATTTTATTGACAGATTACGAGACGGCTCCTTTTGCCCGTTTTGCTGATATTTTGCTTACGGCCAAAGTGGAAGGGATGGGTTTTACCAATTCTTATATCGCACCTTTCTGCATCATCGAATTGATTATCTTGGCCTTAACATCAGCCAATGACCCTTCTGTTGAAAAACGATTGGATCAATTAGATGCCCTGGTTGTCAAAGAAAAACTGTATTGATGGTTGGGATATTTACATCCCTATAAAAAAAGAGCTGTGAAACATACCGATGCTTCAAATCGAATCGGCTATGCTTGCACAGCTCTTTTTCTGTCAGGATACCAGTGCAAAGTCAAAGAGTCGATCCATGACTTTCCTATAGCGCTGGAATTCGTCTCGGATCAGTTCTTTCAAGACTTCCGCATAAGCCGGGAGAGGCTGGTCCTTTAACGTGACAATACTGATTTTGGTGGAAATGATGTCATTGGTCAATTTGACGATCTGCGGCATCCCTAAAGCCAGAGATTGGGCTTCATAACAGATATAGAGATAAATCGGAGTAATGATGCCCACACCATACTGAGCCAAGGAGAGCATCAGGCGCTGATTGTTGGTTTCCAGGATGCAGTGAGGATACAGATTGTGGCTGGCGTAAAGTCGGTCTACCGCAACCCTGATCTGGTTTTCCTGGGGCCGATGGAATAAAGGCAAATCCTGCAGATCCAATAAGTCCACCCCATCCCGCACATATCGTTGGAAATCGTCCCGTCCTGTCTTCGGCCGGTAATGCATCAGGAGGGACTGACTGAGGGAACAGCACAGATGCTCTTCTACCAAAGGTTCGATTTGGAGATCCCGATCTTCGGGCACATTGACGCAGACACAGAGGTCCAGCTGGTGGGTGCGGAGCCGATTCAGCAGTTCTTCGCTGTTCTTTTCCTTCAATAAGATTTCAATATGAGGATATTTTTCATGATACCTCTCCCAGATATGAGTAAAAAAAGCTTCCCCCCGCTGCCGAGAAATCCCAAACCGCAGCTCCCCATGGTAATCTTTGACCAGATCCGTGAACCGGGCCGTCATTTGGTTTTCTGCCTGGAGGATCTGCTGGGCATAGAATAGCATGGCCTTTCCGGCGGGAGTCAGCCGCAGTACGGGTTTCCGTTCAAACAAGGTCACTCCATACTGGGTTTCCAAGCGCTTGATATGAGCGCTCAGGGACTGCTGGCTGACATAAAGCTTTTCTGCAGCCCGGGAGATATTCCCTTCTTTAGCTACGGTTATAAAATATTCAAACCCTAATAGGCTCATTCTGCTCTTCCTTTCTTCATCACAGTAAAAACATTGTTAAAAATAGAATTAAATACTGTTTTTCAATTGATTTTCTCCATGATATCATAATTTTAAAAAAAAAGGGAACCAGTTGCTGCGAAAACTGGTTTCAGAGAAAATGACAGGACATGAAAAAAAATGGACTGTATTGGAAAAGAGGGGGATCGAACAAGGAGCAAAAGGCAGAATTAAATAATTGGAAAAGTATGATAACAGTTGTAATTTCTTCGTATTAGAGAGAGGTGCCTTATGACAATCCGTGCATTGATGAATATGATGACGGCCGTGAGCATGTTCATCCTCCTAGGCTTCTTCGTCCGAGAATTCGTGAAACCCCTGCAGAAACTGTTCCTGCCTGCTTCCCTGGTGGGTGGCCTGGTGATGCTGGCCCTGGGACAGCAGGGAGCAGGCCTGATCACCGTCCCTAAAGTCCTGGGCAGCGTCCCCGGCGTTTTGATCGATATCGTCATG
>SFHH01000034.1 GCA_004555735.1 Acidaminococcus fermentans | reverse complement strand
TCCCTGGCAGGAACGGACCGCTTTTCCCACCCCGGATATCGTAGGGGACCTGATCCACCAGACCCTGGCGGCTTTTCTGGGGAACCATCTGCAGGAAGGGCTGACGGGCCTTTCCCCGGCGGATCTGGAAAAAGAATTGGCAAAGACTTATGGAACCGTCTTTGACCAGATGTATCAGGAAAGGAAAATCGCTGCCAGCCCCCTTGTGGGCCATCTCCGGGAACGGTATGGAAAGTGGCTGCAAAACTGGCTACGCAAGGAAATCGCCTATGAAGAGAGCGACCAGCTGGGACTGAAGCCGGACCGGGTGGAATGGAGCTTTGGACGGGAGCTCAGCTCCTGGCCGGAGCTGGCGAAAACCATAGATGGGGAAAAAGTGTACTTTTCCGGTCAGATCGACCGGATCGACACCAACGGACAGAAATGGGCCCTCCTGGATTATAAAACAGGACAGCCCCCTTCCGGCAAGAAAATCCTCCAGGGCAAAGCGGTGCAGCTGCCCCTTTACTTGGAAGCACTGGAAACTTTGGGGACGATTTCCCAGGAGCAGATCCTGGGGGCCGGCTATGTACAGATTCGCAGCGGGGAACGGATGGGGGGGACCTGGAACGAGGACGTGAAGAAGGCCTTCCCCTGGATGCAGAGAGCAAAGCCTCCGGAAAAGGAAAAGGCACTCCAGGCAGCTGCCCAGGCGGTGGAAGAGGCGGTCCGGGAAATCCGAAGCGGCCATTTCCCCGCCCGGCCGGAAGGGAATTGTCCTGACTGGTGTCCGGCTCGGGATCTGTGCCGGATCCGGGAAAATCCCTACGGGACTGCCGACAAAGAGAAAGGAGAGGAGTGAAGCCATGGCCAGTTTTACCAATCAACAGCAGGAAGCCATTTCGACCCTGGACCGGAACGTTTCGGTATCTGCCGGTGCCGGTTCCGGCAAGACCCGGGTCCTGGTGGAACGGTTCCTGAAGATCCTGGGAGACCGGAAGGCCACCGCCCAGGAAATCCTGGCCATCACCTTTACCCGGAAAGCAGCCCGGGAAATGCGGGAACGGGTCCAGAAAGGGATCCTGGACCGGCTGGGAGCTACGGAAGAACCGGCTGACAAAACCTACTGGCAGGAACAGCTCCGGCTAGCGGATCAGGCTCCCATCACCACCATCGACAGCTTCTGCTCCCAGGTACTCCGGGAAAATCCGGTGGAAGCGGGGCTGGACCCCAATTTCACCGTCCAGGAAGAATACCAGATCCGGGCTTTCCGGGAAGAGACGGCCAGTGCTTTTCTCCAGCAAGGAATCCGGCAGCAGGATCCGGATCTCACGGCTCTGTTGGAACAGTATCCGGCGGACTGCCTGGCCAGGATCCTGGTGGCTCTCATCGACCAGCTGCCGGAGATCCTGGACCTGCCGGGAGGGCTGGCCGCCCCCTATGAAGCCAGCCTGGCAGGAGAAGAGGAAGGAAAGATTGCCGCGGAAGTGGCCCTGGATGTTCTTCTGGGGGCCTGGGATCAGGCAGGTGCCAAAAGTCGGGAAAAACTGAGAATCCTGGTAGACCAGCGGGAACAAATCCACCAGTGGATCGCCGACGGATGCTATGATAAGGCCGCCGCAGCGTTAAAGCCTATTTCCGCTGCCGGGAAGGTGAAAGATCTGGTGAAGGAAGCTAAAGCCGCCCTGGAACAGCTGGCAGCCCTTGCCTTGGATGCCCAGGGAGCGGACCAGGTACGGCACTGGGAACAGGTCCTCGTCCGTTTCCGCAAGGCTCTGCTGGATGCGGCGGAAAACCGGGAAATCTACAGCTTCGGCTATCTTTCTGCCAAGGCAGTGGATCTGCTGGAAAAGCGGCCCAATGTGCTCTTCCGGTATAAAAATCGGTTCAAATTCCTCATGGTAGACGAATTCCAGGATACCAATGAAGAACAGAAGAAATTGGTCTATCTCCTCAGCGGAGGCAGCAGTCGGAGCCTCCAGGGCCGGAACCTGTTCGTGGTGGGAGATGCCAAGCAGTCCATCTACCGGTTCCGGGGTGCGGATGTGAGCGTGTTCAAGCAGGTACGGGATGCCATCGATTCCACCGGGGGACGGAACATCGTCATGGATGACAACTTCCGTTCCGCTCCAGAAATCATCCGCGCCTGTAATACTCTTTTCGACGATCTTCTGGGCACGGATCAGGATTCCGATGTGACGGCCCAGCCCCTCCATGCCCATCAGCCCCCTTCCCGGAAGCCGGTGTTCGCCGTCCTGAAGAAAGGAGACTGCAGCTCGAAAGAATGCCAGCAGGCGGAAGGCCGGTATGTGGCCCAGGCCATCCGGCAGCTGGGGGAAGAGGAACATCTGCCTTTCGGTCAGATGGCCATTTTGCTGCCGGCCATCCATCTTTCCCGACAGTATGAAGAAGCCCTGTCCGCCCTGGGTATCAAGAGCCAGGTCAGCGACGGTAAAGGCTTCTACGACCGGCAGGAAGTGGTGGACTGGATCAACCTGCTGACTTTTCTCCTGAATCCCCGGAAGGACTGGGCCCTGGCCGGCTTCCTCCGCTCTCCTTTGGCAGGGCTCAGCGACCAGCAGCTGACAGACCTCCTGAAGCCCTGGCCGGAACTGAGCCTGTGGGAAAGCCTCCAGCAGAGCCTGGAAGAGCCTTACAGCATCTTGGCACAGAAACTGGAGAAACTGCGCCTGACCGCCCAGTTCCAGTCTCTGCCGGAACTGATGGATCGCTTCCAGGAAAGTTTCGCCGTGGAACCTACTCTATTGGCCCAGAGGGGAGGTAGGGAGAAACTGGCTAACTTCCGGAAGCTGCGGGCCCTGGGAGTCAAGGCGGCCATGGAGGAGGGCAGCACTGCCCGGGATTTCCTAGACCGGCTGAATCTCATGCGCCAGCTTTCTGCCCGGGAAAGTGCGGCCAATCAGGAAGCGGATCCGGATGCGGTGAAAATCATGACCATCCACAAGTCCAAAGGGCTGGAATTCCCGGCGGTATTCCTACCGGATCTCTCCAGAAAAGATCCTCCCGACACTGTGGGAATCCAGTTCCTGCCAGGAGAAGGTTTCGGAGTAAAGGTGCTGGATGAGGAAGGGAACGATTGGGAAACTTCGGTTTATGCCCGGCTGAAGGAAGAAGGGAGCCGTCTGGAAAAGGCGGAAAAACACCGGCAGCTGTATGTGGCTATGACCCGGGCGGAACGATTCCTGTACCTAGTGAACGTGGACGAAACCAAAGAAGGAAAGAAAAAAGACAGCGATCCGGAAAAAGAAAAGTGGGGCCAGGCTCTCCAGCGGGTGTTCGCCCCGGAAGGAACCAACGGGGACCAGATGGACTGGGAAGAACTGGATGTGGCGGAGATCCTGGCAGCACCGGAAGAAAGACAGGAAGCGGAAAAGGAGGTCTTTACCTTGGATCCAGCAATCTATGAAAGGATCCAGCCGGTGACCGTACCCCGGTACCTGGAACTGTCTGCCAGCGCCCTTTTGGAATACGATACCTGTCCTCGGAGCTTCTACTACCATTATTTCCAGCATATGCCCGGCATAGAACAGGAAACCTATGGCACCGGGAACCACCGGATCTCGGCCATCGAACTGGGGACTTATGTGCATAAAGTGCTGGAACGGCTCCAGGAAGTGCCGGAAGAAACGGCTTTGGATGAAGCCCTGGAGGTGCTGGACCATCCGGACGCCGAAAAGCAGGTGTTCCGCCGGGAAGGCCAAAAGCTGGTGGATCGGTACTGTGCCAGTCCCTTGTACCAGGCACTGAAAGATCTGCCTGCCCAGGCGGAAAGGGAGTTTGAACTGCCCCTATTCCAGATAGAAGAAGGCCAGGTAATGTTCCAGGGGAGTATGGACAGATTGGTGACCCTGGGAGACGGGCGGCTAGGGATCGTGGATTATAAGACCGGCCATCCTCCGGCGGATGGAGAAGAGAAACAGGGCTATACCCGGCAGCTGGCCATCTATGCGTTGGCAGCGGAAAAACTGTATCCCGGGAAAAAAGTGGCCTGGGCCAGGCTCCATTTCCTCCAGGACTGTTCCAGCTGGGAACTGAAGGACAGGAAGAAGGAAGAAGAGAAACTGGAAGCCCTGCTGGAAAATCTCCTCACTTGGGACAAAGAAGACCAGTTCCCCGCCAGGAAAGAGGGATGCCAGTGGTGCCCCTACCGGTACTTCTGCACGGAATGAAATTCAAGATATTTGCTGGCAAATCCATCCTTTGGACGTTGACCGTTGACAGGGCCGCCGCGTCTGCGGCGGCCCCCTTTAAAATCCTTTAATTTTCTGTCCATTCATGATAAAATGACCGATGTAGTATGTTCGAAGGAGGCTTTCTGTGGCAGTACGGGGAATCTTATTTGACTTTGACGGGACGCTGGCCGATACCACGCCCTTGATCCTGGCGACTTTCCACCAGACTTTGGACCATTTCGTTCCGGAACGGCAGGTGGAAGATGATGCCATCATCAGCACTTTCGGCCTTCCTCTGCGGGAGGGACTGGCTGGGCTCACCGGCTGTACCGACCCGGCAGAGCTGGACCGGATGACGGCCTATTACCGTCAGTATAATACCGCCTGGCATGATGCGATGATCCGGCCCTTTCCCGGGGTGAAGGAAGGTCTTGCGGCTCTTCGCAAAGCCGGGGTGCCCATGGCCATTGTCACCAGCAAGTTCAAAGCCAGCTGCCAGAGGGGACTCCGGTGCCTGGGACTGGAGGATTCCATCGATGGCATCATCGGGTGCCAGGAATGCACCGCCCATAAACCGGATCCGGAACCCATGGAAAAAGGACTGGCGCTTTTAAGGCTCCGGGGTGAAGAATGTCTTTGCGTAGGGGATAGTCCTTATGACCTGGTCAGCGGGAAAAAGGTTGGCTGCCGGACTGTGAAGGTGGGATGGACCTCTTTCCGGAAAGAGTTCTTTGACCGGTTCATCCAGCCTGACTACACCATCGGGACCTTGAAAGACCTGCTTTCTTTCGTAGAACCATCAAAACCAGAGAGGTGATTGCATTGCGTACCATCGGGATCATCGGCGGCACTGGGGTGGAGGACGCTTCTGCTTTCGGGAAGCTGGCCCCGCTTACGGTGGAGACGCCCTTCGGCCCGGCCCACTGCCTGAAGGGAACCGCTGCTGGCCATGAAATCTATTTCTTGGCTCGGCATGGCCTGGACCACAGCGTCCCGCCCCACAAGATCAATTACCGGGCCAATATCTTTGCCTTGAAGAAGCTGGGTGTCACGGAGATCCTCTCCTTTACAGCAGTGGGGTCCCTGAACCAGGGGCTGCCTCCTGGCACCTTTGTAGTGACCAGCCAGCTGTTGGACTTTACCAAGAGCCGGGTGAATACGTTTTTCAATGGAGAGAACGGCCAGGTAGCCCATGTGGATTTTGCCCAGCCTTATTGTCCGGCACTCCGGGAACGGCTGATCCGCTGTCTCTTGAAACTGCGGCTCCGTCACAGCAAGCAGGGGACCTATGTAGTGACAGAAGGCCCCCGCTACGAAACGGCGGCGGAAGTGAAGATGTATGCCTGTCTAGGGGGAGATGTGGCTGGCATGACCAATATGCCGGAAGCCGTCCTGGCCAGGGAAGCGGAAATCTGCTACGCCAACTGTTCCGTGGTGACCAATATGGGGTCGGGACTGTCGGTCCGGGCCTTGTCTCACGAAGAAGTGACGGAAGCTATGGAAAAGAGGGAAAAACAGATCCTGTCCATCATCGAAGCCTATGTGCAGGATGACGGTCCCCTGAACCAGACCTGCCATTGCCGCGAAGCCCTGAAGGAATATGGAGGTTTCCGGCTGGAGGCGTTCGGCGGGGACAAAAAGGAGGAATGACAGGGCACTATGATCTATGACATTGTACTGAAAGATGTGGAGCTGACGGAACCCGGCGACGGGAAGCGGTTCCAGATCGGGATCAACGGCAGCACCATCGCTTATGTGGGCACAGACCCGGTGGAAGGGCGGACTGTATTGGAGGGCCGGGACCATCTGGCAGTCCCTGGATGGGTGAACGCCCATACCCATGTGGCCATGACCCTGTTCCGCAGTTATGCCGACGATATGGCGCTGATGGATTGGCTCCAGAACCGGATCTGGCCCCTGGAAGCCAAGCTGGACGGCCGGGCGGTATACTGGGGAAGCCTGTTGGGCATTGCCGAGATGATCCGTACGGGTACTACCTGTTTTGCGGATATGTACTTCTTTATGGAAGAAACGGCCAAGGCGGCAGCGGACAGCGGCATCCGGGCGGTGCTTTCCCGGGGGCTTACCGGCAGCAGCGCGGAGGACGGAGCAGCCCGTCTGGAGGAGAATACTGAGCTGTACAAGAACTGGCATGGCGCCCAGGACGGCCGGATCACCGTGATGTTGGGACCCCATGCTCCTTATACCTGCAGTCTGGACTATTTGGAATCTGTTATCGCCCGGGCCCGGGAACTGGGGGCGGAGATCCATATGCATCTTTCGGAAACCGCCGGAGAAGTGACAGACTGTCGGGAAAAATACGGCAAGAGCCCCATCGCCCTGATGGAAAGCCTGGGGATGTTCGACGGGGGGACCCTGGCAGCCCACTGTGTCCATGTAGATGAGGAAGATATGGACATCCTGGCCCGGTATGGGGTCCGGGTGGCCCACAATCCCCAGAGCAACCTGAAACTTGCCAGCGGCATCGCTCCCGTGGCCCGGATGCTCCAGAAGGGCATCACCGTAGGTTTGGGCACCGATGGAGCCAGCAGCAACAACAACCTGGATATGCTGGAAGAAGTACGGCTGGCGGCTATGCTGGCCAAGGTCCAATCAGGGGACCCCAAAGCGGTGCCAGCGTCCCAAGCCCTGGCTATGGGAACCTGGATGGGGGCCAAGGCCGTTGGGCTTTCCGGCGTGGGGAAACTGGAAGTAGGCCAGAAGGCGGATATCGTCTTGTACAACATGGATTCTCCTGCCTGGTATCCTCGGCATGACCGGACATCTCTTTTGGTATATGCCGCTTCTTCAGCTGATGTAGATACGGTGCTGGTGGACGGAAACATCCTGCTGCGCAAAGGGGAACTGACCACCATCGACCTGGAAAAAGTCACGGCGGAAGTGGGGCAGTGCCTGAAGGACATGATGGGGAAATAAGGACTGGTCTCGTGTCTCGAGACCCCTAAAAAGGGCTGGTGCTCCTGCAGCAGCCCCGCAACAATCAACGACAATAAAGGAGTGTTTGGTGTGGCAAAGATCTTGAAGAAACTGCAGCTGGCTCCTGCAGTCTGGGAATTCGAAGTGGATGCGCCTCTGATTGCGCACAAATGCAAACCGGGACAGTTCGTCATGGTACTGGCCGATGAGACCAGCGAACGGATCCCTTTGACCATCGGTGATTTCGACCGGGAGAAAGGTTCCATCACCCTGATGGTCCAGGCCGTTGGGAATACTACCCGCCATCTCTGCGAAGATTTTGCCCAGGGAGATGATATCCAGCACATCCTGGGACCTCTGGGCCAACCTTCTGAAATGGGCAAATTCGGCACGGTGGTCATGGTCTGCGGGGGCATCGGTGTGGCGCCGGTCCATCCCATCGCCCGGGCTTATCACGAATTGGGCAATAAAGTGATCACCATCATCGGAGGCCGCAGCAAGGACTTGATCCTGTGGCGGGACCGGATGGAAAAAATCAGCGATGAAGTGATCATCACCACGGACGACGGTTCCGATGGCATCAAGGGCTTTGTCACCGATCCTCTCCAGAAGATGCTGGAAGAGGGGAACCATCCGGATCTGGTAGTAGCCATCGGCCCCATCATCATGATGATGAACGTGGCCAGGGTCACCAAGCCTTTCAACGTGAAGACCACTGCCAGCCTCAGCTGCCTCATGGTGGACGGCACGGGCATGTGCGGCGGCTGCCGGGTGCAGGTGGGCAGCGAAAGCAAATTCACCTGCTGCGATGGGCCGGAATTCGACGCTCATCAGGTGGATTTCAAGAACCTGATGCAGCGTTCCAAGATGTATAAGGACCAGGAAGCAGTAGAATACAGTTGCGGGGGGCATTGCAGATGCGTGGAGGAATGAGAAATCCTATGCCGGAACAGCCGGCGGATGTACGGAACCATAATTTTGAAGAAGTTGCTTTGGGTTATCCGGAAGATACAGCGGTGGATGAAGCCCAGCGCTGCCTGAACTGCAAGAATCCCCAGTGCGTCAAAGGATGTCCGGTGAACGTGGACATCCCCCAGTTCATCCATGCGGTGACGGAACGGGATTTTGACGGTGCTATCCACATCCTTAAAAACAAGAATTCCCTGCCCGCCGTGTGCGGCCGGGTGTGTCCCCAGGAAAACCAGTGCGAAAAACACTGTATCCTGGGCATCAAAGGAGAACCCGTAGCCATCGGCCGTCTGGAACGGTTCGTGGCGGACCGGGCCCGGGAAGAGGGCACCGATATAGTGAAAGAAGGCTTGGCTCCCAAGAATGGCATCAAAGTGGCTGTAGTGGGAGGGGGCCCTTCCTGCCTGACGGCTGCCGGAGATCTGGCCAAGATGGGCTATGATGTGACCTTGTTCGAAGCCCTCCACAAGGTGGGTGGGGTGCTCATGTACGGCATCCCTGAATTCCGTCTGCCCAAGGCCATCGTCCAGCACGAAATCCAGCAGCTGAAGGAGCTGGGTGTGAAGATCATGACCGATGTGGTGATCGGCCGTACCTTTACCCTCCATGAACTCCTGGGAGAAGAAGGTTTCCAAGCTGTGTATGTGGGCACCGGGGCTGGACTGCCCCACTTTATGCGGATCCCTGGGGAAGCTCTCAATGGGGTTTATGCGGCCAATGAATTCCTCACTCGGGTGAACCTGATGGGGGCCTGGAAATTCCCGAAGATGGCCACCCCGGTCTATGTAGGGAAGAACGTAGCCGTAGTAGGGGCCGGCAACGTGGCTATGGACGCGGCCCGGACCGCCAAACGGCTGGGGGCAGAGAATGTCTATGTGGTGTATCGTCGGAGCGAAGCGGAAATGCCTGCCCGGAAGGAAGAAATCGAACATGCCAAGGCAGAAGGCATCGAGCTCCATATGCTGAACAATCCGGTACAGATCCTGGGGAACGAAGACGGCTGGGTCACCGGTATCGAATGTGTCCGGACCGAATTGGGTGAACCGGATGCCTCTGGCCGCCGGAGCCCAGTGGAGATCCCTGGGTCCAACCATGTGTTCGATGTGGACATGGTGGTCATGGCTATCGGCCAGGGTCCCAATCCCCTGCTGAAGCATACCACTCCGGACCTGGTGACCAACCGGAAAGGGCTGATCACTGTGGACGAAAAAGAAGAAACCTCCATTCCTGGGGTCTTTGCCGGAGGCGATATCGTCACCGGGGCGGCGACAGTGATTTCCGCCATGGGAGCCGGCAAGAAGGCAGCTCTGGAAATCGACGCCTACTTGAAAGAAAAACTAGGGAAGTAACACAGGAATGAACAAACTGAAATGCTGGGGCCTGGCAGCGGTGCTCCTATGCCTGGGGATGTTTCAGGCACGGGGAGAGGCAGCTGCTGCGCCCAAAAACACCTACAAACCTGCCAGCGGGGGCTATACCCTGACGGTGCCCCCTGGCAGCAAAGAAATCTATCATACCTCTACTGGGATCCGTTTCACAGTGGGGAAAGACTTCCTGGTCAGCGCGGATCTGTATACCTTGCCCAGTTTTGTCTCCGTCCCTATGAAACAGTATTCCCAAGAGCAAAAAAAAGAATTCAAGAAGTTCCTGGGAAAGATCCAGGACCAGGAAAACGACACCATCCAGGATGAGGGCAGCTCCCGGAATTTCGGCAGCCATCCGTCACTGGAAGGAATCCTGGGAGAAAAGCTCCGGAAATACCGGGCCACTGCCGGAGAACTGGAACCTAAGGAAAAGGAAAGCAAAAAGGGAAAGGACAGTTATACCTATGTGGCGGTACCGGAAGAGAAACTGCGGACCCACCGGCCTTTCCTCATCGGCCGGGCTTACCAGCCGGAAAAGAACGTGCTGTTGGTCGTGAACGTGAGCGCTCCGGAAAACCTGGAAGCCGCAGCCCGTTCTGCGCTCCAGTCCTTGTGTTCCGATCTGACCCTCAGCCGGGTGAAGTATACGGACGTGAACCTTTTGACGGTGCCGGGGATGGGCTATGAGATGGAAATCCCTAGTGGCTGGCGGATGTATACCCTCCGAGCGGACAATGTGCTGTTTGGCCGGTCTCTCAGCAGCGTCCATACAGACGGGCTCATGATCCGGGAGTTTTCTGATGATACCTTTGCGGAATTGGGGAATTCTACTCCGGAAGGGCTGAAAGAGGCGGAAGAAGCCTTCATCCAGAAAGTGACCCGGTACACCCCCAATATCACGATCCTGCACCATGAACCCATTTCTGTGGGCACCCTGAACGGCAGTATGGCGGAATGTACGGACAGCGGGGACCTGAAGAAGGTATTCATCGTAAACACTTATTTGATGAATCCCCAGGGGAACGGCTACCAGATCCGTTACCAGACTGATGATACCATCAACTACGATCTGAAACTGAAAGCCTTCAAACAGTCGGTAGAAAGCTTCAGCCTGCTCCAGGACAACGACGGCAGCAGATTGAAGCCGGGAAAAGATATATAGGACCAGTGACCTAAAAATGGACTGCCACAGATGTGACAGTTCATTTTTTACATTTCCGTCACAAATCCTTCATGAACCGTTCATTTTGAAAGGTGTAAAATAAAAAGTAAGAAGTGACTGGCCAGTCCGGTCTCTTTTCTTTTGGTAAAAAATTGATACGGGAAGAAGGAATCTCCAATGCAGAAGAAAATGTTTGCAGTGACGCTGGCTGTACTGGCATCTGTGGCCTCCATGGGTTTTGCGGCTCCCCAGACCAGCTGGGAACAGGGGGAATGGCAGCTGAATGCCGGAGCCTGGGCTCCCAAAGCCAAATTCGAAGGCAAGGAATCCAGCACCAAATGGAACTTTGACGGTGGCGTGGGTTATGGCCTGTCCGACAAATGGGCTCTGGAATACAACTATCGGGGCCTGAAGACCAAAGCCGGGGATTTTAAGACCGACGGGGACCAGAACGAAGTGAACCTGGTCTACAGCCTGAACAAGAACTGAGCTTTGTTCGGCGGCTGGAACCGGATCAACAACGATTTTGATGGCAGCTACCATGGAACTCACACCGGGACCGCTGACAGCGTGATCAACAATGTGGCTCAGTTCGGGGTACGGACCAAATACGACCTGGCTAAGAACCTGGCTTTCTATGCAGAAGGCGCCCTGGGCACCAAGAAGACCAGCCAGTGGGATGCCGGCCTGGCTTACACCTTTGCTGACAACTGGGATCTGAACGCTGGCTATCGGTATGTGGATACCAAACTGGATGATGACAACAACATCAAATACCGGGGCTTCCTGGTAGGTCTGTCCTATCGGTTCGGCGGTCACAAGAAAGCGGCTCCTATTGTGGAAGAACCGGTGGCACCGACGGTAGCTGAACCTGTGGCTCCGGCTCATGTATACAACGACTACTATCTGGACAGCATCCACTTCGATTCCGACGTGGATACCCCGAAAGCTTCCGAAGCGGCTAAACTGGCTAACTTCGTAGCTGTGGCCAAGGCCCATCCGGATTCCACCTTCAAACTGGTAGGGAACACCGACTCTGATGCTTCCAACGCCTACAATGAAGACCTGTCCAAACGCCGTGTGCTGAACGTGGCCAAGTACGCCAACGACAACGGCGTGGCTGCTTCCCGGATGCAGCTGAACTACAAGGGTGAAAACAACCCTGTGTCCTCCAATGCCACCGAAGCCGGCAAAGCCGACAACCGTCGGGTGGATATCTGGGAACATAAATAATTAAGAAAAAGGGGGCTGTTGCACGAGCAACAGCCCCTTTCCTTTTCCCCCTCCATCCCCTATAATATCCCTATCAGAAAGGTCGTGATTCTACTATGGAACCTTTGAAAAAAATTGCCCAGGCAGCCATTGCCTATGATGCGGGGGACCCGAAACGGATCCACCATTTATTGAAAGTCCACGCTTTTGCTCGGCTCATCGGGCTGGGGGAGGGGTTGGATACCCGGACTCAGTTCCGGCTGGAAGCCGCCGCCTATCTCCACGATATCGGCATCCATGAAGGGGAGCGCCGGTTCGGCCGGAATGACGGAAAGATCCAGGAAGAACTGGGGCCGGATGTAGCCCGCCCCATGTTAGACAAAGCCGGCGTTATGGGAGAGGATGCAGAACGGATCCTCTGGCTCATCGGCCACCATCATACCTACGCCAGCATCGATGGACCTGACGCTCAGATCCTGGCCGAAGCGGACATGCTGGTGAATCCCTATGAGGACGGCACCGGCCGGCCTCAGAACGAAGCCCTGTATCAGCGTCTGTACAAAACGGAGATTGGAAAGAATCTGTTCCGGGAACTGTATCTGACGGACTGGGCACCGGGGAAGCAGGACTGAGATCATGCCGGAACAGCAGACCCGGCCGCAGGCGCCGGAACCGAGTGCTCAGGAGCAGGCACAGCTGAAAAAGAAAAAACGGAAAAAGATCGCCCTGGGAGCGGCCCTGGCAGTCCTTGTGGGGGCTGTTTCCGGATGGTATTTCCTGTACTATACCCGCACCCCCCAGTATGCGGTGAAGCTGATCCGGGAATCGGTGAACAAGCACGACATCGTCACCTTCCAGGACCACACGGATCTGACCCGGGTGGTGGAAAAGGGCTATGACGCCATCCTCACCGCCCAGGGAGAGAACGATGTGGAAGATGGCTACACGGAAGGGGAAAAGGACGAAATCTCCCGTCACCTGGAGGAACTGATCCACAACGGGGTGCTCACCGGGGACTGGACCGATTCCTACCGGAAAACCAACCCGGACAAGGTGCTGCCGGTGGAATGGACCGCCCTGAAGGTGAAGGACATCCAGCCCGGGGCCAGGTACCCCCAGGATGCCCTGGTGAACGTCCAGATGGACAACCCTACGGTGGGCGCCGCTACCCTGGTGCTCCATATGCACAAAAATGACAAGGGGAACTGGCAGCTCGTGGAGATCACCAACCTGAAAGGGTATTACGGGAAAATCCTCCAGAAGGGGACGAAGAAAAAACAGGCCAGACAGGCAGTAGGAGTGGCCGGAGCGGTGCTCCAGGCCGCCCAAGGGTTGGAAGAGACGCCACTGGCTCCCCTTTATGAGGTGGTCCGGGACAAGGTCCAGGAAGCCACAGACAGTGGGGAGGCGGATACACCGGCTCCCGGTACCCGGAAGAAATCGTCAGGGGCAGGCCGTTCCCTGCCTCCGGCACTGGCAGTGCCCGGCAGCACCACCAGCCCCGAGACCCTGCAGCAGCAGCGCCAGGCCCTCCAGAAGGCTCTGGACAGCCCTATTGTGGGAAATTTGGTGGAGAAGCTGGTGGATCACCAGGACGAGATCCTGGCCAAACTGGAACAACTGGCCCAAGCCGCCCAGAACGGTCAGGGAGGCGCCGCCATCCAGCAGGAAATGGGCAAGTACCAGGACCAGCTCCGAACCATCGGAAAGATCCTGGACCTGGCGGCGAGATATCTGCAATGAAAAAAGGGGGGGGGTGTTGCATAAAACGTGCAACACCCCCCCTTTTCTCACCCTTTCACCTTCTCCAATAGGTCCGGGAACGGAGCCAGGACCCTTGGCAGGATCCCGTTCATATAGGCGATGGCGATGCCATAATTGGTCATAGGGATCTTTTGTTTCTGAGCGGCACTTTGCCGGTAAGCCACTTCCTGGGCGTTGAGCATGCAGGCCCCGCAGTGGACGATCAATTTAAAGGAAGTCAGATCATCCGGGAACCCTTTGCCGCTGCTGTAGTGGAACTCCGGTTCTACGCCGGAGAATTTCCGGATCCAGTTGGGCAGTTTCACGGTCCCGATGTCGTTGCACTGACGATGATGGGTACAGCCTTCGGAAATCAGCACTGGATCCCCATCTTTCAGCCCTTTCAGCTGGAGGGCTCCTTCGATGAAGGAGGCCAGCTGTCCTTTGTACCGGGCGAACAGGATGGAGAAACTGGTGAGCCGGATTTCCGGCGGCACCATCTGGTTGACCATATGGAAGGCCTGGCTGTCAGTGACCACCAGGCTGATCTTGCTGCCCAGGAGGTCGATCATCGAAGGCAGTTCCTGGGGCTGGACCACTACGGCCTTGCAGTTGCCGTCCAAGAGCTCCCGGATGGTTTGCTGCTGGGGCAGGATCAGCCGCCCTTTGGGGGCGCTTTCGTCGCAGGGGACCACCAGCACCACCAGGGCATGGGGTTCCAACAGGTCCAGGAGCAGGGGTGTCTTCTTTTCTTCTTTGCCCAGGGCCTGGGAAATCCGTTCCTTCAGTTCCCAGATCCGGGTGCCGGCGCTGGCACTTACCAGCATGCTGTGGTCCTTCAGCTCTTCCGGCAGGGTGAAAGAGGGAACCAGGTCGCATTTGTTGAATACCACAAGATAGGGAATTTTGCGGGCCTGGATTTCCTGGAGCAGTTTTCGATCGAAATCATTCAGCCCGCTGGCAGCATCCACCACCAGGAGCGCAATATCGGTGCTCCGGAGTACCAGACGGGCTTTATCGATCCGGGATTGGCCCAGGTCGCTGTCATCGTCCATGCCCGGGGTATCCGTGAGCAGGACCGGTCCCAGGGGCAGGATTTCCATGGCTTTGGAGACTGGATCCGTGGTGGTTCCTTTAAAATCAGAGACGATGGCCAGATCTTGGCCAGTGATGGCATTGATCAGAGATGATTTTCCGGCGTTCCGGCAGCCGAACAGGCCGATATGGGTACGCTCCCCGGATGGGGTGGCGTTCAAAGATGCAGGCATACAAGGGTCCCTCCTTCAGGAATACAGCTTTTACCGAACATTAGATAAAATACAGACAAATATTGTTTATGGATATCATACAATAAACGGAAGATCGGTGCAAGTTTTGCCTACCCCTTGATTTTTCA
>SFHH01000033.1 GCA_004555735.1 Acidaminococcus fermentans | reverse complement strand
ATCCTACGAAAATGGTCACCGGTTTGGCCATTGGGCAGAACACCTATGCCCGTTCTGGCAGCGTGATGCTGGGAAACCATAATTATAAAGGGAAGTTGGGTGATATCCCGGTCGATACAGCTAGTACCAAATCCTATAATATGAGCTTATTTTCGACCACATTGGGGGCCAACAGTTTTTCCAATGGACTTTTTTCTTCTGTTACCGGGGCATATTCAATTGTCTCTTCTGATTACAATACGAATATGGGATCCGCAGGGAAAAATTTCGGTGCTACCATAACCGGTGCCCTGAACAGTATTGAATCAGCGACGGCGTCTTCTTCCTATGCTGGCATAGCCAATAGCATCGTAGGTACGGCCAACCGGGAATTTAATTCCAATGGTGCATTGATTTTTGGAGCCGGGAATGAAGTCACCAATTCCATTACCAATATTTCAGCACCGACAAGCAGTGGAGATTCTGCCCAGGCCCTGCAGAAAACTCTGATGGAGACTGTGAAAAATTCGGAAAGCGGCGGGGCCACTCTGGCCATCGGGGGTGGCAACAAAGCCGATTATACCCAGAAAACAGCCATCATCGGGGTTAATAACACAGTGACCGGCACCAGTGGTTCTATCAGCCGTTACAATATGATGAACGGGTACAAGAATACGGCTTCCAATGTGCAGCATGTGTCCGTCATCGGATCCGGCAACACCGTCAAGGATACGGATACGGCCCTGCTGCTGGGGGACAACCGGACCCTTTCCGGAGCTACCAACAGCCTGGTGATTGGCTCCGCAGACAACGTGACCACCACGGATCAGCAGAATGTGGTGGTCCTGGGACACAATGCCAATGCCACAGTGGCCGGGGGTGTGGCCCTGGGCAGCGGGTCCCTGGCTGCGGTGGAAGCTGGAGCTGCTGGGTATGATCCTTCCACCCGGCAGGCTTCCACAGATACCTCTTCCGCTTGGGTGGCAACGGGAGCGGCTGTGTCAGTGGGCAAGGGAATGGAACTGACCCGGCAGATCACCAGTGTGGCTGCTGGGACTCAGGATACGGACGCAGTGAACGTGGCTCAGCTGAAAAAGGCTTTCCAGGCTGCGGCAGAAGTCGGTAAACCGTCTGTCGTCTCTGCCGGAGACAACATTTCCGTCCAGAATACGGCCGGAGCCGGGGAAGCGGCCAACTATCAGGTTTCCCTGAAAAAGGACATCACGGTGGATTCGGTGACGGCCCAGACCGCTTCCGTAGGAGGCATCCAGCTGAATCAGGGAAACAGCGGGACCATCGGCGGACTCCAGAATACCACCTGGGATCCGGACCAAATCGTTTCCGGTCAGGCGGCGACGGAGGACCAGCTGAAAGCCGTGACGGCCAATGTGGTTTCTTACGATGACGCTTCCCACAGCTCCATCACCCTGAACCAGGGTGGCAGCAGTACCGTCATCAAAAATGTGGGAGACGGGTCCGTGGCAGAAGGTTCCAAGGAAGCCGTCAATGGAGGACAGCTGTATCGGACCAATCAGGCCGTGGAAAAGAATACCGGGGATATCCGGAACCTGGGAAGCTCCGTGAATAAGCTGGGCAGCCGGCTGAATCGGGTAGGCGCAGGCGCAGCTGCCCTGGCGGCCCTCCACCCTCAGGATTTCGATCCCGATGATAAATGGGATTTTGCTGCCGGATATGGCAATTATAAGGACGCTCATGCAGCTGCCATCGGTGCCTTCTATCGGCCTTCCGAAGACACTTTGATCAGTGTGGGCGGCAGCTTTGGCGGAGGGGAAAACATGGTCAATGCCGGGGTCACCTTCAAACTGGGCCAGCACAACCATGTGACCCGATCCAAAGTGGCCATGGCCAAAGAAATCATCGATCTGCGGGCCACTGTGGAAATGCTGAAGAACCAGAATGCCCAGATCCTCCAGACCCTGAAACTCCAGGGGACACCGGCTGTCAAGCCGTTGGAGGGGAACTTCAGCGATGTGCCGGAAACCCACTGGGCGTACCAGCATGTGGAAGGCCTCCGGGAACGGGGCTATCTGCAAGGGTACCCAGATGGAGAATTCAAAGGAGACCGGACCATGACCCGGTACGAATATGCGGCCATCATCTATCGGGCACTGCAGAACGGAGCTCCGGTGGATGCAGGCATGGCCAGATCCGTGGAAGAATTCAAGCCGGAACTGACCCAAGTCCAAGAAGCCGAACGGTTCCGGGTGGACCGGATTTCCGGGAAGGACAATGACCGGCACAAAGTGGAACGGGTCCGGGTCAACAGCCAAGATAAGAAAGAGAAAAAGGACTATCGAGATGTCTATGGATCCCGGATCCAGCAGGAAGAAAAGTAAAAAGAGAAGTGGCTGCGTAGGCTGCCTAAAGAAAAAAATATACAGAGCGATATATGAAAGCCAGAACTTAAATACCCTTTTCGTGACAAAAGAGTGCCATCGTTTACGGTGACACTCTTTTGCGATATACTATATAGGTAGAAGTTTATACAGGAAAGTAGGGATTCCCATGAAAAGTTCTAAAATCTTAACTTTGGCCGTCCTGGCCTCTTTGCTGACTTCTCCCTGTGCCTGGGCAGCCCATAAGAAAACAGAACCGGCGGCTGAAAAGCCTGCAGCCGTCCAGACGGAAAAAGCGGCCCCTGCCAAAGCGGAAATGGCAGCAGGGAAAGAAGCTCCAGCTGGTGCAGAAGAAACGGCTGCAGAGCCGCTGCCGGCTGATGCCTATGGAGCCGCTAAGATCGTCACGGGAGAAAAGGCAGCTCTGGCAGACAGCTATGCTTCCTTGAAGCCGGATGAAAGTGCTCTGCTGGTAAAAAATGGAGCCGATGTGACACTGTCCCATGGAGCCATCACCAAGAGCGGAGCTACTACAGGCGTGTTGGACAGTAAGTTCCATGGGCTCAATGCTGCTGTCCTGGCTGCAGATGGGGCGCTTTCCATGGATGGCTGTACCATCCGTACGGAAGCGGACGGAGCCAATGCAGTGTTCGCCACTGGAGCTAAGGGAAGCGTAAGGCTCCATGATTCCAACATCCGGACCACCGGGGCTTCTTCCCGGGGCCTGGATGCCACGGAAGGCGGTAAGATCACTGCGGACAACATCAATATCGGTACTGCCGGCCTCCGGTCTGCAGCCCTGGCCACGGAACCTTCCGGAGCCAGTGTCACCGTAAGCAAGAGCACCATCAATACTTCTGGGGAAGGGTCTCCTCTGCTGTATTCCAAGGGAGCCATCAAACTCAGCGAGGCCAAAGGCACGGCTGGGGCCAGTGAAATCGCCGTGGTGGAAGGGAATAATTCCATCCATCTGGAATATGTGGACCTGTCCGGCAACGGAACCCACGGGGTGATGCTCTACCAGAACAAGACCCGTGACAACGGCACCGACGGCAAGGCATTGGGCCGGTTCTCCGCCAAGGGTTCTGCCCTCCGCAGCCTGAAGGAAGGGCCCCTGTTCTATGTGACCAATACTGCAGCCCGGATCTATTCGGAAATGACCACCATGCAGTATCTGGGCGGCACCCTGATCCGGGTGGAAGCCAATCAGTTCGGAGATGAAGGGACCAATGGCGGGGATTTGACCTTCATGGCCAACAACCAAGGACTCTACGGAAATGTGTCCGTGGATGCCAGCAGCACCATCTTGCTGGATCTCCAGAATGGAAGCCACTGGTCCGGCGCCATCAATACGGATAAGACGGCGAAAAAGGCAGATGTGAACCTGGATGCTTCTTCCAGCTGGTCCATTACGGCTGACTGTCATCTGGATGCCTTTACGGACGGGAATCCGGCTATGACCAACCTGAAAGGCAACGGCCATACCATCTATTACAACAGCAGCAATACGGCCAACACATGGCTGGGAGGCAAGACTTACGAACTCCAGGGAGGCGGCTATCTGAAACCGGAGAAGTAAGAGTACAGAGTGTAGAGCGAAGAATGCAGAGTAAAAAGTGAAGAGGGTCAGATCATGAAAAACACGAAAAAAATCACGGCGTCTTTGCTGGCCGCTTTGGCTTTGACAGCTCCCTGCTTTGCTGCGGGGGCGGCCCAACCGGCCAGTGAAAAAACGGCCCAGACGGCCCCTTTGACCAAAGAGGACCGGGAACGGGCGGAACTGCGGACTAAGACCTATAAGGCCCTGCTGGACTTGTACCACAAGAAACCCAAATCCCGGAAGGCCATCCAGAACGCCTTCGGCTATGCGGTGTTCGTGGACACCAGCTACAGCGTGGGACTTTTGGGGGGCGGCCACGGCCGGGGCCGTGCCATCAACCAGCACAGCGGCCGGGAAGTGTTCATGAAGATGGGTGAGATGAAGGTGGGACTGGGCCTGGGGGTCCGGCAGTCCAATATCATCTTTGTGTTCGGCAATGAAGACGCTTTCAATTCTTTCATCACCAAAGGCTGGACCTTTGGGGGCGAAGCGGTGGCTGCTGCCGGCGATGGGGTCAACGGGGACGCCCTGGAAGGATCCTTCCAAGTGGCTCCAGGTATGTGGATGTACCAGGTGACCACCAAGGGCCTGGCTGCGGATCTGACCGTAAAGGGTACCCGGTTCTATGTGGATAAAGATCTGAACGTGGATACGGTGGTCGACTGATGGCGCAAAAGGAACCTGCCGGCCTGCTGACCCTGCGTCCTGTGGCCTGGTACCGGGGCCTGCTGCCGGAAAAATTCGGCCTGCCCAGGCAGAGCGGCTTAGTACCGGAATTGGCCGGACGGGTGGAAATGGCGGAAGGTTTCCGGCAGCGGGAAACCCTCCGGGGCCTGGAAGGCTTTTCCCATGTGTGGCTGATCTGGGGCTTTTCCCAAAACCACACATGGTCGCCCACGGTACGGCCACCCCGGCTGGGGGGCAATGCCCGGCTGGGAGTCTTTGCCACCCGTTCTCCTTTCCGGCCCAATCCTCTGGGACTTTCCCTGGTGGAACTGGACAGGGTGATCTGGGATGGACCTCAGGGTCCGGAACTGTGGGTCAAGGGAGCGGATCTGATGGATGGGACGCCCATCTATGATATCAAGCCTTATGTTCCCTACGCCGATGTCCGGCCGGAAGCCCGGAGCGGCTTTGCCCAGGGAGCGGACAGCACCCTGGAGGTCCAGTGCCCGCCGGAGCTTTTGGCAAAACTGCCGGATTCCCAGCAGGAAGCTCTGCTGGGAATCCTGGCCCAGGATCCCCGGCCCCATTACCAGAAAGATCCTGAGCGGATATATGGGATGGCTTTTGGAGTGTGGAATGTGAAGTTCCAGGTGAATGAAGCAAAAATATATGTCATTGCAGTAGAAAAAATAAACAAATAGATATAAAATGTATAAAAAGACAGCTTCTTACAGCGAATTCTGTACAGAAGCTGTCTTTTTATCTTAATTGAAAGGATTTAGATGATATGTTGAGTTTACAATAAAAGAGAATATAATTTTAATTATTGAGTCATTACATATGCTGACTGGAAAAGTACAGCAGTAAAGGGGCTGTTCGTATGAACAGGATCTTCAAGGTGATTTTTAACCGGAATCGGCACCTGGTCCAGGTGGTTCCGGAATATGCCCGGAACAGGGGAAAAGAGGTGTCTTCTTCTCGAAAAGGGGAAAGCCGAGGATTGTCCCGGGTCCTACTGACATTCCTGGCCACCCTGATGATCGCATCCCCCGGCTATGCGGCGGATTCCACGGAAGGAAACACAGACAGTGGGAATACGACCTATATCACTGATACGAGGACGGACAAGGAGAATATCCAAGCCCTGGACAAGCAGGTGGCCCAGAATGCCCAGGAAATCGCTGCCAGCAGAACCACGACGGATACCAATAAAACCGATATTGCCATAAATAAAGCCGAAATAGAAGCTAACAAAACATCCATTGCTGCCAACAAGACAGCAATAAGCAAGAATACCTCGGATATTGCAAGCAACACAACTTCCATAACTTCCAATAAAACCAGCATTGCCGCCAACGCTTCGGATATTAAGGAACTGAAGGATCTTTCCAATATTACGGATGCCGGGAAAACTGTCATCAAAGAACAGGCCAAACAGGCGGTGAAGGTGGCTGCAGGAGACCGGGTCACGGTAACCCCCGACGGTTCGGAAACTGGGAATGGGACGCTTACTTATACTGTTACTGCTAATAATGATGGGGTAATCTCCATCGGCGATACCAACCTGGTGTCTGGCGGTACACTGTATACGGAACTGCGGCCCTCTGCTGATGGGACCTATCATTACATCAGCACTGCCAATACCACAGCCCAGAACCTGATCAGTCTGGACACCACCCTGAACAAGGCCCTGTCCGCACTGGACATCGATATGACGGACAGTTCTGCCTATAGGTCCAAACTGAGCAAGTATTTCAAAGTCAATCCGGAAGTGACCCCTTCAACGGACGGCAAAACCAAGACGTATGCTCCCGATGCAGCTGCCAACGGCACCAATTCCGTGGCTGTCGGACCCAGCGCCCAAGCCGGGGAAAGCCCCGCCAGTGCCGGGACATCTACAGCCATAGTTACCGGCGGCACCAGCAGTACGGCCATCGGTGACAGTGCCCAGGCAAACGGCAATCAGTCGGTGGCCATGGGGTATCATTCCCAGGTGCTGAATACCACGGATCAGGATGGCAAGACTACCGCAGCCATTGCCGGCAGCACGGCCATCGGCAGCGGAGCCAAAGTAAATGGAGCCGGTGATGCCATGGCTATCGGGACCGGTGCCCAGGTCAATGAAACGGCTGCAGGGGGTATCGCCTTTGGCAAAGAAGCCGTGATCGGCGAAAACAAAGGAACGGTCACTGTGGGGGATACCACCGCCAATGTGGCTGCTGTGGGCGGTGAAAACAGCGTGGCGCTGGGCACTGAGGCCAAGGCCAGCGGCAACACGGCTCTGGCTCTGGGCAATGAAGCCCAGGTCAACAACTATACCACCCAGTCCGGCACCACCGTGACCAAGACGGTGGATTCCGGCAGTACAGCCATCGGCAGTGGGGTTGTCGTTACCGGCGCCAACGATGCTGTGGCTTTCGGGAGCGGGGCAAAAGTCGAAGGTACGGGAACCAATGCTGATGCTTCCCTGGCCATCGGCAAGAGCGCTTCTGTAGCGACGGCCAAAGATGCCATGGCCTTCGGCACCAGTGCGTCCGTTGCCAGCGGGGCAGATAATGCCATAGCATTGGGCAATGCGGCCAAGGCCAATACCTCTAATACCACTGCCATCGGATACAATGCCAGCGCCACCGGCGCAGGAGCGGTGGCCATCGGGGAAAATACATCCACCACCACAGAAGGCGGTATCAGCATCGGCAGCGGTACCAGCGTATCCGGCAGGTCCATTGCCATTGGCTACTCCACCGATGGAGTAACGACGGGGTCTGACAATACTGATGCGGTGGCCATCGGCAACGGGGCCCAGGCTTATGCCAATGATTCCATTTCCATCGGCCACCAGGCAGGAAAGGGAACGAATGAAGGCCGTACCAGCGGTTATGGCTCCCTCATTGCCATCGGCACCAATGCCGGGGGCAATGTGAAAGGCATGCAGAACGTGGCCCTGGGCAGCGGGGCCGGCAGCAACGTCAAGAGCAGCTACAACGTAGCCATCGGATCCAATGCCGGGTCCGGTATCAACTATGCAGCGGCTGCCGATTCCAATCCTCAAAATGGGTTTAACATTTCCATCGGGTATGAAGCCAACTACCAGAGCGCCGATGCCAATGCCAAAAATATTACGGAATCCATTGCCATCGGACACAGTGCCAATGCGGTTTCCAATGCAGCAGCGCTGGGCTATAAGGCCACGGCATCGGGAGATAAATCCCTGGCTCTGGGTTACAGTGCTGCAGCGTCTGATGCGGACAGTATCGCCTTGGGCGACAAAGCCAGTGCCGGAGGCGGCAATATTGCCATTGGCAGCGGTTCCCAAGCCCCAGCTGTCACATCGTATGCCAAAGGATATCTGACCGACAGTTCTTCCGTCAATGGTTATATTTCTGTCGGCGGGTCTGTCAGTGCTGCGGGGACCACGGTCCTGCGCCGGATTTCCAATGTGGCCGATGGGACGGCCGATCAGGATGCGGCTACGGTAGCCCAGTTGAAAGCCGCTTATACGGATCTGGCAGGAACAATCAAGACTACCGATACCAAAATTAGTGATACGTATACGCAGGAAGCCATCAATTCCAAGATTTCTGCGGTGGAAAGCAAGATCACGGCTTCTCAGACCAAGTATTTTTCCATCAACCCATCCGGCGATACCCTGACGGCCAATGTCAATAATGACGGGACCAGTACCAGCGGTGCCGCAGACGCCATGGCCATCGGTCCCAATGCCACCGCTACCAGTGCCAAAGCCGTAGCCATCGGCAACAATGTCTCTGCCAGCGGCAAGGGAAGCATCGCTATGGGTACGGCAGATAACCCGGCCACTACAGGGACAGTGGATGCCGGGAACAATACCAGTGCCAATCCCCATGTGACTTCCGCTGAAGGGGCCAACAGTGTTGCTGTCGGTACCTCTGCCATTGCCCAGACGGACAATTCTGTGGCCTTGGGCACCCGTGCCTCTGTTTATACTTCCAACGTGACAGATCCTGCAACCAACACCACAGTCAAAGTGGGGCAGCAGTCCATCGCCATCGGTTACGAAGCAGAAACCCGAAACAGCGCCGCCACCTCCATCGGCAGCGGCGCCAAGGCATACAGCAATGGCTCCACCGCCATTGGTCACAATGCTTATGCCCAGGGAGCTGATTCCGTGGTCATCGGCACGAGTACAGCCTATGGGGCATCTTCCGGCATCGTGGGGAAGAGCAATACCATCAATGGCAGCAATACTTATGCTGTTGGCAGTGAAAACAAGGTCAATGGCAGCTGGGGTGCCGTTACCTACAGCGGGCTTTATGGCAGCAAGAATACGGTGAATCCTGTAGCCGATACGTCCGGCAATACGAAACACGGTATGGACAGCCTTTCCATCACCGGCAACAGCAACACCATCAATCAGGGGTCTTATTCCGATACAGTACAGAATATCTCTATTCTGGGAAACAGCAACAGTGTCACCGGTGCCAGCAGTGATGAAGCCAATGCAGGGACCACGGCCAACATCACTGTGATTGGCGGCAGCAATGCGGTAACCGGTCGTGATGGGACAGGTTCTGATGATATGGGCAAGACCTGGAACCAGCTGACACGGACGATGGTCATCGGCTATAAAAATACAGTCAATCAGGCAACGGCCACCACTTCCCTGGCGGATACCCAGATCCTGGGCAATGATGTGACCGCAACTTTGGGCAATTCCGTTTATCTGGGTACCGGCGCTGCAGCGAAGAATGCCAATGTGGCTGATGCCACTACATTAACGGATGCGGAACAGGCCGCAGTGGATGCGTTGGATACCACAGGCATGACGGATACAGAAAAAGCAGCGGACCAGGCCAAGGCCAAAGCGGCGGCACGGTATGCCACCAATCTGGCAGCCATGAAAAAGAGCGGTACTACGGCAGGCCTACAGTCTCTCAGCACGGATACTACTTACGACGATGGGACCAGCTATACCTATGCCGGCAGCAATCCTACTGGAGTGGTCACCGTAGGTTCTGATGGCAAAGAACGCCGGATCCAGAATGTGGCCGCCGGTCTGGTGAGCGCTGCCAGCACCGACGCGGTGAACGGGTCCCAGCTCTATGCCCTCACCCGGCAGCTCCGGTTCGGCGGGGACGATTCCAGCTTTGGCACTACTACTGTCGATGACAAGAACGTAGTGGCCCGGGGGTCCAATGAAACCCTGTCGATTGTCGGCGGGGCTGCTGCCAGTACGCTTACAGATAACAATATCGGTGTTGTTTCGGATGGCAAAGATACACTGACGGTCAAACTCAGCAAGGATGTGAAGCTCGGGACTGACGGCAGTGTGGTGACGGGAAAGGCAACTCTCGATAACAGCGGCCTCACGATTGCGGGTGGCCCGAAATTCACCAGCAGCGGCATCGATGCAGCCAGCCAGAAGATTATCGGCGTGAAAGCCGGCGAAGCAGATACCGATGCAGCCAATTATGGACAGGTGAAGTCCGCCCGGACCCTGCTGACACAGGGCACCAACACCAAATTGGATGATACGGAAGCAAACGGACACCATACGTATGTGGTGAACGTGGATAATCTGGCGGTGAAAGCCAATGGTACAGGGAATACCACAGTGGAATTGGCCAAGGGCATCAACTTCGTCAATGGCACCAATACTACAGCTGCCGTGGGGACGGACGGCACCGTGACCATCAGTGCCACCCACAACAAGCTCAGTACGGCATCTGCAGCTCCTACAGGGAGGAAGGATGATGTGACCTTGACCTTGACGGATGCAGACGGCCACACAGTTACGTCCACGGGCCTTAAGAATACTTATACCACTGTTACCAAGGACGGGACCAGCCACACCGTCACCTTTGCCCGGAATGATGGGACGAATCAGACTTTGTCACTGAGTGATCTGGATGGGGCTTCCAAGGGGGCCTTGACTGCGGCTGCGGCAAAGGCAACCACGACGGTGATCAAGGGCACCAATGTGGAAAGTGTAGATGATGATACGGTTTCTGCTGACGGGCACCACATCTACAAAGTCAATGTCAGCAACCTGGGGGTCAAGGTGGCCGATGGCCAGAAAAAGAGCGTTGCACTCAGCGAAGGTCTCGTCTTTGGCAATGGAACGAACACCACTGCTTCTGTCGGCGATAATGGCGCCATTACCTTCAATGTGTCCGATGCGGCCATCAAGACGAAAGCCAAAGATGCCATCGATATGGTGAAAGGAAACGATAATATTACCGTTGATACGACTACCAGCACGGATGGCACCAAGAAAACTTTTACCATCAGCGCAAAAGACACCTATACTACGGTTACGAAGGATGCTGACAAAAAGACGGTGACATTTGCCCGGAATGACGGAGACAGCCAGATCGTAAGTCTGTCCGATCTGGGCGGTATTACAGCGGCCCAGGACAAATACGTAACTGGCGGCACAGTAACCTATGATGCCAATGGCAACGGCACGGCTGTCCTTACAGGGAACAACGGGCTGACGGCTTCCATCAGAGGCTTGAAAGATACGAAGATTCAATCCGGCGCAGCAACGTATGTGGATTCCCAAGGGAAGGCGACTGTAACAGGCAGTGCAACCCTGACCATGAATGATGGTACCAAAGCCACCCTTTCCGGCCTGAAGGACGACTACATCACCAGTGCGGCCGTCGGCACAGAAAACAACCACGTGACTATGACCCGTCTGGGCGGCGGCACGGTGGATCTGAACTTGAATCCGATCCTGGAGAAATACAGCCTCAGCGACTACCATCTTGTTGGTGCAGGGACGACCCATGACCAGGCATATGCCGTTGACAGCAATGGTACGGTAACGCTGAATGTAGTCGATGATAAAAATCCCACCGGTTCGCCAAAGACCATCCAGATCACCGGTCTGGCATCCCAGTCCGGTGTCAATGCAGGGCGCACGACGATAAAATCTTCTGACAACAGTGTCACCGTATTGGACAGCGTTCCCAACAGCGATACCCATACCTACGATATCAAAGTGGACTACAGCAAGATCCCGGCCAATCTGACCGTTACGTACAACGGTGACAACGGGACGGCAGGCTCCAACACCATGGATGAAGCTACTGCATTCAACGGTACGGCCAATCAGATCGTTACGCAAGCGGGAGATGGCAAAATCTCCTTCAAATTGGCAGATGATATTTCCGGAATCCAGTCCGTCACTACAGGAGATTCCAGATTGGACACCAATGGACTGGAGATTACCGGCGGTCCTAGTGTCTTGAGGAACGGCATCAATGCGGGAGGCAAGATCATTTCCAACTTGGCTGAAGCTGCCCAGGATACCGACGCTGCTACTCTGGGACAGGTGAAGAATGCCCGGACGAAGGTGGCTGCTGGGAACAACGTGGCTGGTGTGGTTTCATCGGAAGATGCAGCTATGCACCAGATGACCTACACGGTGAACGTGGACAATCTTAAAGTAAAAGCCAATGACGGTACCGCCAAAGAAGTGGCACTGAAGACAGGCCTCAATTTCAAGAATGGAAATAATACGACGGCTGTCGTTGGTGACAATGGAGAAGTGAAATATGATTTGAATCCGGCCTTGATTGGACTGACCAGCGTGACCGCAGGAAACAGCACGTTGGATACCAATGGCCTTACTATTTCTGGCGGGCCGAAGTTCACCAAGAATGGCATTGATGCAGGCAGTCAGAAGATTACCGGCGTAGCAAATGGTGAAAGTGCCTATGACGCAGTCAATAAGAGCCAGTTGGATGCTCTCCAGAACCAGGTCAGCGGTGGCTGGAACCTTGCCGGAAAGAATTCGGATGGGACAGCCATTACGGCCAAGATTGGCGCCGGCAAGACGGTAACTTATACGGATGGTACATATACCAAGTCCGTGGTGACGAAGGATGACAGTACTGGCAATGCCACGGTGAAGGTGGATGTGACTACGGGTACATTTGGCTCCGAGGCTGGAAAGGCTACTGTTCAGACGAATGGTCTGGCAACGACCCAGGATGTGGCCAATGCCATCAACAGCACTGCCATCAATGTAGTGGCGGACAATACATCGAATAATGCAAAGCCTGTCAAAGCCGGAGATACCATCCATTTTGCCAAGGATGAGAATCTGACTTTGACGCAGGATGACACGAAGTTTACCTATGGACTGAATAAGGAAATCAGTATTTCCAAAGTCACCACGTCTGATACGACGAAAGGGTCTACGGTTCAGACAGCAGAAGGCATTGCGACAAAAGACGCAGCGGAAAATACCTATATCCAGGATGCCCAGGGGATCACCCTGACACCGTCTGACAAGACCAAGTCTCCTGTGAGACTGACCAACGGCGGCCTGGACAATGGGGGCAACGTCATCAGCAATGTGGCAAAGGGTACGCAGGATACAGATGCGGTCAATGTGTCCCAGCTGAAAGAAGTCCAGGATCAGGTAGGCAGCGGCTGGCAGATTGCTGACAATGACGGCCAGAAGGTGACCGATATCGGTGCAAGCAAGAAAGTCGCTTTTAAGTCGAACAGCCCGTATCTGATGGCTAACACGGCTGCTACTGGAAATGCTGGAGCGAATGTGACTTATGGATTGAAAACCAAAGCCTTGTCTGCAGCTGATGGTAAAGTAGCGAAGATTGAAACAGTGGAGGATGGTCTGGCAACGGCCAAGAATGTGGCAGAAACCATCAGCCAGACTTACTGGACAGCTGATTCCGGGAAATCCGGCAACGGCAGCCAGACGGATGTGACGGTCAAAACTGCGGATAAACAGATCTCGGCAGGAGATACGGTAACCTTCAATGCCGGGAACAACCTGTCCCTGGTCCAGAATGGAGCTTCCTTTACCTATGGGCTCCAGGCGGATCTGGCTGGCATGGATGCCATTGCCTTTACTCCGAGGACTGGTGATAAAGGGCAGACCATCAGCCTGGTCATCGGCAGGCAGAAAGACGGGGTAACTACCCATGAAGGGTACTACATCACTGGCTTGGACAATACTACCTGGAATCAGTCCAACTATGTGAAGGACCGGGCGGCTACGGAGGCCCAGCTGGCTTCGGCCATCCAACAAGTTACTCTGGCTTCTCATTCCGGCGGTTTCAAGCTGTCTGACGATAACAATAAAGAAGTTTCCCAGGTACTGGGCCAGGCTATCGGCGTTGTAGGGGACAGCAATATTACCACTACGGCCGAGACGACGACAACGGATACCAATGGGCATATCAGGATTCGTCTGAACAATACGTTGGATCTGACAAACCAGGGTTCTGTGACCATCGGCTCCAGTACTCTGAGCAATGGCCGGGCAAAAGTGGGCAATGTAGTCGTGGACGGGACGAAGGATATTGTCAGCGGTCTGGCCAATACGGAATGGAATGTGGAAACGGCGGCAGCTGATGGATACAAGGAGTCCAACCAAGCGGCTACTGAAAGCCAGCTGCAGACTGTCTATAACCAGGCTACCAAGACGGCTTCTGAAAATGAACTGCATACACTGGCGAAAGAAGGCGGTTATACCGTCGATGACAATCATCAGGTATCCATGGCTGTGGTCAATGGCAAGGGAGAAAAGAAGGACAGCATAGTCATCAAAGACCTGGCCAAAGCCAGCGAAGTGGGGACTGTGAGTGAAATTGCCGATGATCTCAAGAAAAAAAACGGGGATACAGTCCAGCCCACTTCCGTTGTGGAAGCCATCAACAACTTGAATAATAAGGTGGGCGATAAAAACTATTTGAATGTGAAGGGCGAGGAAATCGCCAATGGCGACAGTTCCACAACTGCTATCGGCAAGCTGAACAACCGGATGAATGACATCTATCAGACGGCAGGTCAGCATACCACGGTTTCCAATGGTGACCAGAATCTAGACATCAAACCCACCACTGACGACAAGGGGAAAACCAATTATGAAATCAACCTGTCCAAGCAGGTCGACCTTGGTAATGTAAAATTTAATGGAGATAAAGGTTTCATCGAAGCCAAATCCATTAAAGCAGATTCCGTTACTTCCGGTTCCACTGTGGTCAACAACGACGGTGTCCAGGTGGGCAAGGGAACGGCACTGACCAGCGATTCTTTAAAGGTTGGCAATAAGACCTACATCTCCAGCGACGGTCTCGACGCCAACAGCCAGAAGATCACCAACGTGGCCGCCGGCAGTGCGGACACCGATGCGGTGAACGTGAAACAGGTGAACGATCTGGCAGCCCAGCAGGATGCGGCTATCAATCAGAATGCCCAGAACATCACCCAGCTGGGCCGGGAAGTGGATAAGCTGGATTCCCGAATCGACCGGGTGGGCGCCGGGGCTGCGGCTCTGGCAGCTCTCCATCCGGGAGCCTATGATCCCAACGACAAGGTGGACTTTTCCGCCGGGTACGGCAATTATCGGGGCGCCAGCGCTGCGGCCGTGGGCATGTATTACCATCCGGATGAACGGACCATCCTGTC
>SFHH01000032.1 GCA_004555735.1 Acidaminococcus fermentans | reverse complement strand
AGCTTCCATGTCCATTTGATAACTAGATTATTATACCATAGAACATTCTGTTTTCCATAGAGGGAAATGGAAAAAGGGGGTGTTGCACGTGTGAGACTTTCACACGTGCAACACCCCCTTTTCTCAAAAATTTCTCGTATGGGTCCGCAGGCGGTCCGCCAGGATATTGTAGTATACTTCTTTTTCCTGAATGGTTTTCCGGAGCTCACGGATCTGTTCTTCATTGGTGGTTCCTGCCAACCGTTCATTGAGTTCGACCAGTTCCAGGCGCAGCTGCCCCATTTTGCTGGCAGCCATCTTGCTGATAAAGTCCACAGCGGATCCCCCCTCTGCCTGCTGCAATGACCTTTTCTCCTGCCAAGTTTATTTATCTACTGGATAAGGCGGCACCTTGCCTGCCAACGAGGCTGTCTTCAGCCGTGCTTCCGCCCTGCGCAGGATCTTTTCAGTATGTTCCACGTCCGTCAGGGCGTCTGGATGGTCCAGTCTGGCCAAGGCTTCCTGCCGGATCTGCTGGTATTTGGCTACATCGATGTTCTCGGCTTTCTGGGCCCTGGGTGTCAAGATGACCACCTGATTGTCCCTGACCTCCGCAAATCCCCCTTCTACGTAGACCAGGATCACTTGATCCTCTTTATCCTGTACTTTCAGGGTCCCTTCCCCAAGCACAGCAATCATCGGACTGTGGTTGGCTAAGATCCCGACGCCTCCATTTACTGTATTCAACAACACATAGGAAATATCCTCCCTCTTGACCAAAAGTTTTTCAGGGGTGAGGACTTCCAGTTTCATTAACTTGGCCATATCATTCGCCCTTCAGTTTCTTGCCCTTGGCCACCGCCTCATCGATGGATCCCACCATGTAGAAAGCGCTCTCCGGCAGATCATCATGTTTCCCTTCCAGGATTTCTTTGAAGCCCCGGATGGTTTCCGACAGAGGGACGTATTTCCCAGGCTGGCCGGTGAACTGCTGGGCCACGAAAAAGGGCTGGCTCAGGAACCGCTGGACCTTCCGGGCCCTGGATACGGTCAGTTTATCCTGTTCGTTCAATTCTTCCATGCCCAGGATGGCAATGATATCCTGGAGTTCCTTGTAGCGCTGGAGGATCTTCTGGACGCCCCGGGCCACTTCATAGTGTTCTTTCCCGATCACCAGGGGATCCAAGATCCGGCTGGTAGAAGCCAGTGGATCCACTGCTGGATAGATCCCCAATTCCACGATTTCACGGGACAGCACTGTGGTCGCATCCAAATGGGCAAAGGTCGCCGCTGGAGCCGGGTCCGTCAGGTCGTCGGCAGGGACGTAGACTGCCTGTACGGAAGTGATGGAACCGCTCCGGGTGGAAGTGATCCGCTCTTCCAGAGCTCCCATTTCATTAGCCAGGGTGGGCTGGTACCCTACTGCAGAGGGCATGCGCCCCAGAAGGGCGGAGACTTCAGAACCGGCCTGGATGAACCGGAAGATGTTGTCAATGAACAGCAGGACATCCTGCCCCCCTACATCCCGGAAGTATTCCGCCATGGTAAGACCGGTGAGCCCCACCCGCATACGGGCTCCCGGCGGTTCATTCATCTGGCCGTAGACCAGGGCTGTCTTGTCGATGACTCCGGATTCTTTCATTTCACCCCACAGGTCATTCCCCTCCCGAGTCCGTTCGCCGACTCCGGAAAATACGGAATATCCCCCGTGGTTGGTAGCCACATTGTGGATCAGTTCCATGATCAGCACCGTCTTGCCCACGCCGGCGCCGCCGAAAAGACCGATTTTTCCTCCCAAGGCATACGGAGCGATCAGATCCACTACTTTGATGCCTGTTTCCATGATCTTGGTTTCCGTGGACTGATCTGCCAAATCTGGAGCTGGCCGGTGGATGGGCCAATAAGCGGCGGCCTGGACCGGGGTAGGATCATCATCCACCGTTTCTCCCAGGACATTGAATACCCGTCCTAGGCACCCTTTTCCCACAGGCACCGTAATGGGTTTGCCTGTATCCATCGCTTCCATGTTCCGGGTCAGTCCATCAGTGGAACTCATAGCCACGGTGCGGACTACATCATCCCCGATATGTTGGACCACTTCAGCGGTCAAATGCACATGGATGTCCTTCGACGCCCTGGCATCGATCTCAATGGCATTGTAAATGGCCGGCAGTTCTTTATCCGGGAAACGGATATCCACTACGGGCCCCATCACTTGGACCACTCTGCCCACATGCCCTCTGGCTTTGGCAGAGAGACGGGCAACGGCCTTGTCGATTGCTTGTTTCTGCTCTTCCGACACGATTCGTGCCTCCCTTATTTCAACGCTTCTGCGCCGCTGACGATTTCATTGATTTCCGTAGTGATGCTGGCCTGCCGCACCTTCTGATAGTAAACCTGCAGCTTTCCCAAAAGATTCTGGGCGTTGTCCGTAGCTGTACTCATAGCCGTCATCCGAGAAGCCAGTTCGCAGGCCGAACTTTGGATGAGCGCTGTAAAGATCTGGCTGCGCAGATAGTAATGAGCCAGGTAGGAAAGCATCTTGGCTGGTTCCGGTTCGAAGATCAGCGTGGTGTAATCCGTAGGATCATCTTCCTCCCAGACCTCCTGGGAACGGACTTCCAACGCATTCTTTGCTTTCGGCTGCACCGGCAGCAGCGGCACCGTCTTAGGGATCTGGATCATGGCGGATTTGAAATAGGTGAAGATGATATCCACTTCATCCACTTCCCGGTGGACGAAAAGGGATTCCACATAATCGGCGATTTCTTCCGCCGCCTCAAAAGTCGGTTTTTCCGAAAATCCTGACCAGCTTTTGGCGATATGATAGCCCCAATGATTGAGGCTGATCTTCATCTGCTTGCCCACTGCCAAAAGCGGCGAATCCTCTTTGCCCCTGAGCTCTACTCCGGTATATTTGACGACATTGTTATTATAAGGACCGGCCAGCCCCTTATCCGACCCGATGACCACATAGGCGGTCTTATACACCGGCCGTTTTTCCAGGAGCGGATTGGCCTTCATATCCAGATGAGCCATCACCGACGGATCGCTGACCGCTTCCTGGAGGATGCTTTTCAGTTTTTCTGCATAGGGCAGGCTGGCATCAGCCCGCTGCTGGGCCTGATGCATCCGGGCCGAGGCCACCATCTGCATGGCTCCCGTGATCTTGCTGATGCTGCCTACCGTTTTCATATGGGCACGGATCCCACTGGTATTTGCCATCCAGGATCACCTGCCTTACATGCTGCTTGCCGAGCCAGGCGAAAACAGTTTCCCGAAGTCATCCAGGGCCTCGTCCAGCTCTTCCTTCAGGTCATCAGAGAGTTTCTGTTCTTTTTCCAGCCGGGTCAGGATAATGGAGCAGTGATTGTTCAGATACCCCAGCATCTCATGGGCATACCGGGTCACCTCTTCCACCGGGATTTCATCCAGGAATCCATTGTTCACCGCATAGAGGGAAATGACTTCCTGGGCCATGGAAAGGGGCTGGTACTGCCCCTGTTTCAGCATTTCCGTCACCCGTGCCCCACGGTCCAGCTGAGCCTTGGTCTCCCGGTCCAGATCGGATCCAAATTGGGCAAAAGCCGCCAGTTCCCGGTATTGGGCCAGGGAAAGCCGCAATGTCCCCGCTACGCTTTTCATAGCTTTGGTCTGGGCCGCGCCCCCTACCCGGGAAACAGAAAGCCCAGAGTTCAAAGCCGGACGGACACCGGAGTTGAACAGGTCCGTTTCCAGATAGATCTGACCGTCCGTAATGGAAATCACGTTGGTAGGGATATAGCCGCTCACATCCCCTGCCTGGGTCTCGATAATGGGCAGGGCCGTCATGGAACCGCCCCCATGCCGTTCATTCCGGCGGCAGGCCCGTTCCAAGAGCCGGGAATGGAGGTAGAACACATCCCCAGGATACGCTTCCCGTCCCGGCGGACGGCGGAGCAGCAGGCTCATGGCCCGGTAGGCCACGGCGTGTTTGCTCAAGTCGTCATAGACGATCAGCACATCTTTTCCCTGATCCATGAAATATTCCCCTACAGCAGCCCCGGCATAAGGAGCTAGATACTGCATAGGAGCTGTATCGGCAGCCGTCGCCGCCACGATCATGGTATAGGCGGTGGCACCGTATTGTTCAAAAGTATGGTACAGCCGAGCTACGGACGAAGCTTTCTGTCCGATAGCGACATAGATACAGATCACATCCTTGCCCTTCTGGTTCAGGATGGTATCGACGGCAATGGCGGTCTTTCCAGTTCCCCGGTCTCCGATGATCAGTTCCCGCTGGCCCCGGCCAATGGGTACCAGGGCATCTACGGCCTTGAGCCCGGTCTGGAGCGGGACATCCACCGGCTGGCGGGCAGCGATTCCCGGAGCCTGATGTTCAATGGGATACTTAACCTGTGTCTTAATGGCCCCTTTACCATCCAAGGGAAGCCCCAGGGGGCTGACGATCCGTCCCAGCATGGCATCTCCTACAGGGATTTCCATGATTTCACCGGTCCGGCGCACCATATCTCTTTCTTTGATTTCCGTGGCGCCGCCCAGCAGCACGATCCCCACTTCATTTTCCCGGAGGTTCTGGACCATCCCATAGACTCCGTCATGGAGGGCCACCAGTTCGCCGCTCATGGCACCGCCCAAACCGGAAGCCGTGCAAATGCCGTCGCCGACTTTTTCCACCACTCCGATTTCTTCCAAATCTACATCATTGTGGAACGATTTGACCCCCTGGGCCAAGGCATCGGTCATTTTTTCCGTATGGTCCAGATCTTGGTCATCCAGATGGATGGCTTTCATGATGGCATCCATCTTTTCCAGCTGACGTTTCATGGTGGCATCAAAAATGTGGTCTCCGTACTGGATCAGTACGCCGCCGACCACGCTGGGATCCACCTTTTTTGCCTGCAGTTCTACAGGTTTCTGGAATTTCTCTGTCAGCAGTTCCTTCAGCAGTCCTGCCTCCTCTGCATCCAGAGGACGGGCCGTGGTGACCGTTAGCGGCAGGATATCTTCCCCTTCAAATAGAGTCTCGTCATCCTGGGTAAGGGTCACTCGTTCCAGGATCTGCTTCCACAGAGCTTCCTTGCTTTTGCTGTTCATAGGTTGTAACTGCCTCCACAGTTCCTTTGCAGGGACTTCTTATTTTTTCTGTGCAGCCAGGGTTTCATCGGTGATCCTGGCAACCAGCTGCTGATCTTCTGCTGAAGTCAGTTTTTCCTGCAGTACCCGTCCGGCGATTTCCGTACTCAGAGCGATGATCTGTTCCCGGACATCCAGCAGGGCTTTTTTCTTTTCGATTTCCACAGTCTGCCGTCCGGAGGCCAGCAGTTCCTCCCGCTCCTTCTGGGCATTGGCCAGCGCTTCATCATGGAGCTCCTGGGCCATAGCATTGGCTTTGGAAATGATATCGTTGGCTTCTTTCTTGGCATTCTTCAGCTGGGTGACATATTCCGCCTTCAGTTCCTCAGCCTCTTTCCGGGCATGATCCGCCTGGTCCATATCCTTGACGATCTTCGTCCGGCGGTCATCCATAGCCTTCAAAAGAGGCTTATAGGCAAACTTCGCCAGCACCCACAGCAGGATGATGAAGTTCACCACCTGGGCAATCAGTGTATAGTTAATACTTACCATTCCCGACCACTTCCTTTCTCCCCACGGTTCTCCCCATTCTTTTATTTAACAAAAGGATTGGCGAATACCAGGACGATAGCGATAACGGAAGCAATGATGGGGATGGATTCGACCAAGCCGATACCGATCAGCATGTTCACCTGGAAGCTGCCGGCCTGTTCCGGCTGCCGGGCCATACATTCCAAGGCTTTGGAGGCAACGGTGGAGTCCCCTCGGGTAGCCGCGAAAGAAGCACCTACGCCAATTAAGGCTGCGCCCAAAATAGAAGCGATGATGATCAGGGTATTGTTGTCTATCATTTTTTACATCCTTTCTTTTTCCAGACTTTTATTTGTTGGAATGGACTTGCTTAAAAATCGGAGCCAGGGCAATCACGGTCAGCATCGTAAAGATGAAAGCCTGGAGAAAACCTATGATCAGGCTGAAACCGATCCACAGGTTCGGTACCACCCAAGGTACCAGCATATACAGCACAGCCAGCAGGATTTCCCCTGCCAGGATATTCCCGAAAAGACGCAGAGCCATGGTCAGCGGTTTGGCCAGTTCTTCGATGATGTTCAGCGGGAGCATCAGGGCAAAGGGAGAAACCAGATGTTTGAAGTATCTGGGCCCCTGCTGGATGACCCCAATGATATAAGTGGCAACGGCGACCGTAATGGAAAGTCCCAGTGCCACGTTGATGTCATTGGTCGGTGAAGACAGATGCACGCCCACAGAAGGCATCAGCCCCAGCTCGTTCCCCACAAAGATGTACAGGAACAGCGTCAGGACAAAAGGCGTGGCCACCCGGCGTCCTTCTACCCCAAGGTTGGCATCCATCAATTTCTCCAGCCACTCAACGATCATCTCCACCAAATTCTGGATTCCATAGGGAATCTCCCGCACCCGGCGGGTGGCGGCAAAGACGATTGCGGCCACGATCAGCATGGTGAGCCAGGACATATAGAGGGTCTGCATATTCAGGCTGATCCCCGGCAGGACTTCTGTAGTCCCATAATGGATGACTTCCGAACTTGCAGCTTCTGCAATTCCCATATACGTATCACTTCCTTTACAAGATTTTTATTTTTTATCGGAAACTCTGGACATCCAGGGTTCCCGGCATCCAAGACGGCACCGGGCCATCTGGATGATCAACCCCACATTCAAGATCAGGAAACCGGCCATGACCAGCACCGGCTGCCACCGGTACCGCAGGGCCAGCAGTGTCCAGCACAGGAGGACGGCAATGCGGCAAAACATGGTCCGGTGCATGGCAAGGGCCGCTTTTCCAGGCTCCTTCCGCATGCCCCGGTGGATTCCCCACAGCACCAGGAATGTATCGGACAGCCCGGCAGCCGTTCCCAAAACGGCCCCTCGGCCATCCCCTCCTGACACCAGAGCCAGGACCAGGAAGCAGCCGGCCAGTACCGCCTGTTTCCGGAAGAGGCTCCGAAGCTGTCCTCCCAAGAGCTGGAGCAGATTCCCGTCGGGAGTTCCCGGAACTGCTTTCCGGAAATCCATTTCCGGCTACTCTTGCTGTCCCCCATGGAATTCCGGCATCAGTTCCACAGGATACCCATGGGTATGGAGCAGATAGGTGACGATCCGGCTGGCAGCCTGCCCATCCCCATAGGGATTGACAGCTTCTGCCATGGACCGGTAATATTTTTCATCGTTCAGAAGACGGCAGGTGGCAGCATACACATCTTCCTTCCCAGTGCCGATCAGTTTCACTGTACCGGCGGCAACAGCCTCCGGGCGTTCCGTTGTACTGCGCAGCACCAGGACTGGTTTGCCCAAAGCAGGAGCCTCTTCCTGGATGCCGCCGGAATCCGTCAAAACAATATCTACCCGGGCCATCAGGTTGGCAAAAGGTTCATACTCCATAGGTTCCAGCAGATGGACCCGATCCATTTTCCCCAAGACCGCTTCTGCTACTTCCCGCACTTTGGGATTCTTGTGCATGGGGAAGATGGCTTCCGCCTGGGGATTGTCCTTCAGGACTTCTTTCAAGGCCTGGTAAACATGGCGCATGGGCGCGCCCAGATTCTCTCTCCGATGGGTAGTCATGAGGATCAGTTTATGGTCAGAACGGATGGCTTCCTCCAGTTTGGGATTATGGAAGTCGAAAGAATCCTTCACCGTAGCCTGGAGGGCGTCGATCACCGTATTCCCGGTTACATAGATACTATCCTCTTTGATATTTTCCTTCAGGAGATTGGCCTTGGCATTAGCCGTCGGTGCAAAATGGAAGTCTGTGATGGCTGCCGTTAGTTTCCGGTTCATCTCTTCCGGGAACGGAGAATATTTGTTCCCCGTCCGGAGCCCCGCTTCCACATGGCCCACAGGGATCTGCTTGTAGAAAGAAGCCAGCGCACCCACAAAAGTAGTCGTGGTATCCCCATGGACCAGGACCAGATCAGGCTGTGCCTGTTCCAGGACTTCCTTCAGGCCCATCAAGGCCCGGCTGGTCACATCATACAAAGTCTGGCCTGCGGTCATGATGTTCAGATCATAATCCGGTTTGATCTGGAACAAGTCCAGCACTTGATCCAGCATTTCCCGGTGCTGGGCTGTCACCGCAACGATGGGCTCCAGCATATCCGGATACTTTTTCATTTCCAGTACCAGCGGGCACATCTTGATGGCTTCCGGACGGGTACCAAAAATCGTCATGACTTTCAATTTGTTCATTTTCCTTCGCCCCTATTTCATGATCTATCCTGTAAAATTCCTATTTTCCGAGCACCAATGAAAATCACTGCCAGCAGGAATACCAGCAGCGCAATGGCATAGATCCCCTCCATTTCTGTCAGGAGCACCGCCGTAAGGCAGAGCCCTGCACTGATCAAATACATGAAAATCACAGCCTGCCGCTGACTGAAGCCCATGGCCAGCAGACGATGATGGATATGGCCTTTATCCGGGCTGAAGATCGGCCGCCCGTTTTTATAACGGCGTACAATGGCAAACGCTGTATCCATGATGGGAAGGCCCAACGCAATGGCAGGGACCAGCAGGGCAATGGTAGCTGCACTCTTCACCGCTCCAAAAATGGAGATGGCCGCCAGCATATACCCCAGGAAAAGGCTCCCTGTGTCCCCCATGAAAATGGTAGCCGGATTGAAATTATACCGGATGAAGCCGATGATGCCCCCCGCCAGAGCCGCCGTCAGGACAGCCACCGGATACAGCCCCTGCTGCAGGGCCACCATGATGATGGTGACAGAGGCAATGGCAGATACACCGGCTGCCAGGCCATCCAGTCCATCGATCAGATTCACCACGTTGGTAAAGCTGACGATCCAGAACACGGTAAAAGGGATGGAAAGATAATTCAAATAAAAATAGCCGCCCCAGGGATTGTTGAGCCACTCGATCCGGATCCCGAAGCAGACCGGGACCAAGGCTGCCACAATTTGGCCGACCAGCTTGACTTTCGCTGCCAGCTGGAACATATCATCCAAAATCCCTACGATGGCGATCACCGTGCCGCCCAACAAGATCCCCACCACATCCCGGGTCAATTCCATGCTGACGACAGCAGCTGCCATGAACCCAAGATAAATAGCCAGGCCTCCCATCCGTGGCATGATCCGATGATGGACTTTCCGTGCATTGGGGCGGTCCACTGCTCCGATGCGGAATGCCAGTTTCTTCACAAAGGGTGTCAGGACCCAGCTGATGATCAGCGATATGCTCAATGCCAGTAAATATGTCTTCACAAAACAAGCCTTTCTGCGGATTTCCCGCCCAGGGAAAATCTATTTTCCCTTTTCTCGGTGATATTATCCTACTTTTTCACTCATACAGATTTATTATAGTACAGTTTGGGAAAATCTACAATTTCTTCCCCTGCTCCTTGGGGACAATTTTACCATATTTTCTTGTTTCAATCCTGTCATTTCGGTTTACAGTCCTTCTGTCACGTGATAAACTGAAGACCATCGGAGGTGTTTCTATGGATGAACTGATCCAGCTGTTCACGGTATTTGCCCGTATCGGAGCCGTCACATTCGGAGGGGGCTATGCCATGCTCCCCATTCTCCAGGCAGAGGTCGTGGAAAAATACCATTGGGCTACCGAGGAGGAACTAGCCGATTATTATGCTGTGGGACAGTGTACCCCTGGCGTCATCGCCGTCAATACGGCCACTTTCATCGGGATGAAGAAAAGAGGGATCCCTGGCGGGATCGTCGCTACCTTAGGCGTAGTCTTCCCTTCTCTGGTGATCATCACGGTGATTGCTGCTTTCCTTTCCAATTTTTCCCAGATCCAATTCGTCAAAGATGCCTTTGCCGGCATCCGGGTCTGCGTCTGTGTGCTGATCTTCAATGCTATCAAGAAGCTGGCTAAAGGAGCCCTGGTGGATAAACTGACCTGTCTGCTGTTCCTAGCGGTCATGGGGATCAACTTATTCTCCACCCTTTCTCCTGCCTGGCTGGTTGTCTTTTCCGGAATGGTTGGCCTGGCAGCAAAAAAAGCAGGAGGTGCATTGTAATGGGGCTTTTCTTCCACCTTTTTTGTGAATTTTTTAAGATCGGGCTGTTCGCCATCGGCGGAGGCATGGCTACTATCCCGTTCCTGACTAAACTCTCAGCTGCTACGGGCTGGTTCACAGAGACGGACCTGCTGAACATGATCGCCGTCTCTGAATCCACACCTGGTCCCATCGGAGTCAATACGGCTACCTATGTAGGGTATCATATCACCGGCCTTTCCGGGGCTGTGATCGCAACCTTGGGCCTTATCACTCCTTCCGTCATCGTGATCATCATCGTTTCCCAGTTCTTGAAGAAATTCGGAGACAGCAAATATGTCAAAGCCGTAATGTACGGACTGCGGGCCGCTTCCGCCGGTCTGATCGCTGCAGCCGGGTTCCTGGTCGCCCGGGTCACCCTGCTCCATCCCGAAGCCTGGAAAACGGGAAACATGGCTGGGCTGCTGAACCTGCCCTCCATCTTGCTGGCTGTGATCCTGTTCCTGCTCACCAACCGATACAAAAAAATCCATCCCATCGCCTTCCTGGCCGCTTCGGCTGTGGTAGGGGTGGTATTCCATTTTGCGGGGTAAGGAAAAGAGGGGATGTTGCATGTCTTGTGCAACATCCCCTTCGTCATACGTCAGTCGTCATGCGCTTTATGACAGGCTGTTGCTTATGCAACAGCCTCCTTTTTTTTGCGTTCCATATACCGCAGCCGCAGGCTCAGGAAGGCGGCGGAGAAGAAAATACCGGTGATGAGCCCCAGCCAATAACCGTCCGGGCCCTTGTGGAGCCCGTGGTCCAGGAACAACCCAAAGGGCAGGGCAATGCCCCAATAAGCCGCCAAAGCGGAATAAAAAGTGGCCTTTACATCCTTGTAGCCCCGGAGGACACCCTGGATGGGCGCAGCCGTGCTGTCAAAGAATTGGAAGGCTACGGCAAAGGTCAGGAAGTGCATGATGGGATCCATCAGATTCAGATCCGCCGTATAGAGCCGGGCAATCAGCCCTCTGCCCAGGAACAGACAGCAGCCGAAGAAAGCCCCGATCAGGATGTTAGACAGCCGTCCCGTATCTGCATAGGCCTTGGCCTGAACAAAATCCCGGGCTCCCACATAGGCTCCTACGATGATGGTCAGTGACAGGGAAAAACTCAGGGGCACCATGTACAGCATATTGCAGAAACTCATGGCCGCCTGGTTGGCTGCCACCACCACGGTCCCGAACCGGGATACCAGCAGGCATTCCACTCCGAAGAAGCTGGTTTCCAAGAAGATGGCTAACCCCATGGGGATGCCGATGCGCAGATGTTCCCGGATATGGCGGAATGAAAAACCGGAAGTCCGGAATACATGAAAATCTCGGAATACCTGCAACCGGATCACCAGGAAAGCGAAGGAGAGGAAGAGCAGCCAGCAGGTGATGGCCGTCCCTACTCCGGCTCCCGGACCTCCCAGGGCCGGAGCTCCCATTTTGCCGAAGATAAAGATATAGTTCATACAGGTATTCACCGGCATGGTCAAGATGAAGAGCCGCATGGTCATCTGGGTATATCCCATGGTGTCCACAAAGGAACGGAGGATATTGGCACAGAATAAAGGTAGGATGCCCCAGGCTACGAAGCCTAGGTACCGGAAAGCTACCGTCCTGACTTCCGGATCCAGGCTCATGGTGTCCAGAATCCTAGGCAGCAACTGGGAACCGGCCCCGATCACCGTCACGGCCAGGGCACAGGCCAGGGCCAGACCACTGGCCACAGCTCCGGAAATCTTCTGGAACTGCCGTGCTCCCCGGTAGTTGGCCACGATAGGGGTCAAAGCCTGGAGGATCCCATTGAGCCCGGTGAACACCGGCATCCACACATTGGTGCCGATGGCTACCCCGGCCAGTTCAGAGGTCCCGGCATGGCCGCTCATCACCGTATCGAAAAGGCTCATCCCCGTGATACAGAGCTGGGTGATCAGGATGGGGATCATCACTCCCAGGATCTTCTTCAGACGGGAACGGAAAGTACCGGTTCCCGTAAACGTCATTGCAGTCAACCAATCAACTCCTACCTCATAAACTCGATATGCCTCTTTACATAGCCGTACATGATGTAGTTGGCCAGGGCATCCTTTTCTTCCGTATCCGGCTTCTCTTCATCCAGGGTAGCCACGAAACTCCGGTCAGCCGAATAATAATAAGCTTTGCCGCCAAAATACCCCAGAGCATAGGGATGAGGCACTGTCTGGAGCAGGTCCCGCCCCAAAAATTCCGGAGGCACCGGCTGCCCCAGCAGGGTCAGCAGAGTAGGAGCCATATCCTGCTGGCTGGCATACATGGATCCGTCCAGTTCTGCCAGCGGCGCCAGGTTCTTCGAAATGAAGATCACCGGAATGGGGGCCACGCTCTGCTTGTCCTGAGGATTGCTCACCAGGGTCTTATATTCCCCGCCAGAATGGGGATTGTGGTCAGCTGTCACGATGAACAAGGTCCGGTCATCCATCAGCCCCTGTTTGGAAGCTTCTTCGAAGAAATGTTGGATGGTCTTATCCACCCAGTACATGCCGCAAACGGTAGCAGTCCCGTTATCCCGTACATCTTCCGGCATCTCCGCATAGGTATATCCGTAATAGGGATAGGGCTGATGCATGTCCAGGGTCTTGCACACCAGGAACAGCTTCTGGCCACGATGTTCCGCCAGGGTCTTCAGGGCCACATCATACATGACGTCGTTGTGGAAGCCCCAGCCGCTGGCCCCCTTGTACCCCATGTTCCCCAGATCTTCTTTCGCCAGATAGTGTTCCATCCCAAACTGGGCAGGATATTCCCGGTATTCATTGGCATAGTACCGGCTGGAAGCATTGATGAAATACCCTGCATAACCGGCCTGCTGGAGGCTCCGGAACAGGGAGGGCTGCCGCTCGCCGGGCAAGTCCTTGTCGTAGACCAGCTGGGACCGGAAAGTAGCATTGAGTCCCTGGGTGGTAGGTACAGCAGAGGAATAATAATGATCGATCCGGGGATATTTTTTCAGCAGGGAATCCAGATAAGGCGTAGCATCCGCCGGGATGCTGGGGTTGTAATGATGGAGGTAGTCACGGTGGACGCTTTCCAGGATCAGCATCACCACCCGGTCGTAAGCCGACTGCTTCCGGGGTACGATTTTCTGTTTGGGCAGGATCCCCAGTTCTTCCAGAGCAGCCATGTCCTTCTCCGACAGGGTCCGTTCCTGGTATTTCCAGGGATCATGGACCACCTTGTCGGTTTTGAAGAAAGCTTTGTGGAAGAAGTTCACGTTGATGGGATAGGCCACCATGGCCCGGGTGGGCTTCCGGCTTTTTTCCATATCCACTTCGATATCCAGTCCGCTCACACTGTCCGCCGCATGGTAGACCCCTTCCGCCAGCAGCAGGTAGGATCCGTTGAGTCCCAGGGCAAACAGCACCACGCACAAAAGGGACCAGGGCAGATTGGGTTTCTGCCGCCGGGGCCGGCTGACCCGGAACAAGGGGATGAACGCCAGCAAGACCGCTCCGATCAGCCCCAGCTGCCAATTCTCTGTAGTGCTCAGGATCCCTTTGGCAGCATAGATATTCAAGTTGTCGAATAAGACGCTCTCCACATGCATGGAGGTATTCCAGAAATAGATCCCGTCCCCCAGGATCAAGATACAAGTCACATAGTAGACCAGGAAATAGACGGCCTTCAGGATCCGGTTGGGCCAGTGATGGTAGCACATGGCCGCCAGGAGCACCAGTACGATGTTATTGAACAGTCCGGCCAACACGGAAAGAGTCGTCATGAAACCAGGATCTAGTTCCAGATAAGATACCATGAAGAAGGCATCTGCTAGATACAGGACTCCCGTGACCACCACAGGGAAATACCGTTTCACCCGGTCCCGGATTCTCCGGTGCTGGACATACAGGAAGATCACCACCCAGGAAAGCAGCAGATCCCGGCAGAAATAGTTCAGGGTATGATACCAGAATTCAGCCCAGGGAAATGGGACAATCTCTTTGAGGAAATTCCAGCGGTAATAGGCTTCCGCTGCAAAACACAGGAGCAGGATCACTCCATAAATCACTTTCTTCTTCACTGGCAGCCTCTCAAGAAATAAACTCTAAGGATTTAGGTAGCAGCATCAGGGACAGGGGAGAATTGACCACTGCATCCCCATCCAGCTCTGCTGCGAATTTCTTCACATTGCAGCGGATATCCACCTGTTGCGCCGGATAGATTTCCACACTTTTGTCCAAGGTCAGCATATCTGCGGCGATCAGCGCCGTATATCGGAGGAAATCCACACATCTGCCCTTGGTGAAGAGACAAACATGCATGGTGGGATTGGACAGAGACCCGCCATTGACCAGAGAAAAACGTCCCGCATAATACCGGCTCTTGGTCACGATGACCGAGCTGGCCTGATGCCAGACCCCATCTCCGTTGATCATCACCTGGAACCGGTATTTCCAGTTGTGGAGGAGCATTTCATTCCCCAGCACCCGTCCGCTCTGGCGCACATAGGCCAAAGTAGAAAGGTATTTCTTCTCTTTGGGGGTCACCTGCTGCACCACCATGGAATCCACCCCGATCCCGGCTACTGTCAGGAATATCCGGTCGTTGGCCCGCCCTAGGCAGACCGGCGTAGTCACCCCTTTGGAGACCCGGTACATCCAGTTGTGGACGTCGGTTTTCTGCATTAGTTCCTTGGCCACCAGATTCACCGTACCAGCCGGATAAATGCTCACATAAGGCCAATAATCCTGATCCACACATTCTTCCACTAGAGCCCGAAGGGTTCCATCCCCACCGGCTACGATGACCCACTGGATTTTTTCGGCACAGATTTTTTTCCCTACAGCCTGGGTTTCTGCAAAAGTACCCACCGTCACGTACTGGAAACGTTCTGACCCATACAGCCGCATGAGCTGCCGGGCAATGCTTTCCACATTGTTGTGGATCCCGTTGAAAAAATTCTGCTTTCCAGAATTATGGTTGTGGACCAGGATGACTCTTTGGAAAGCGTTGATATCTACTTTATGACGCAGCATGATGATCTCCTATGATTTCCTTTTATTTAGCATAAATCCATTTCTTCCTGGAAAAATAGTTCCATTAAATACCAGCCCCAGGGTAGAAACCACCAGGACCAATGAGAATTCCTTGCTTTTGCTGTACCGCACTCCGCTGGTAAAGACCCAGATATTCGTAGCCACATAGTGACATACTGTAGAGCAGAGATAGGCCGCTGCTGTTGCCAGGAGATAGTTCCACCCCCAGCAGCGGTTGAACAGATAGACCAGTCCCCACTCAAACAAAGCAGCCGTGCCCCCGATGCATAGATAACAGAGGACACGGATCTTTTCATTCTTTGATTTTTGCAGCATTTCAGTGCCCCATCAGCTGGTAGAGCAGCATCAGCACCACCCCAGGGACGCCAAAAAAGCCGGCCACCAGAGCGGAGATGAAATGGATGGGGATCGTAATGCCGAAGATTCCACCCAGCAGGTTGAACATCCACAGCAGGACCACCCCGCAGATACCGTTCCACAACAGCTTCAGGGAAAGAGAAAACATATTGATGACCAGGAACAGGACAACCAGTGCTGCCCCTCCTGCCAGCCATATTTCCATGATATTCGACCGCCTTTCCAGAATTTGCCGTCTTGCGGCTGCCTTGGAAGGATTAGATTTCCCGCCGGTTCTCCAGAGCCTTGTACAAGGTCAGTTCGTCAGCGTACTCCAAATCGCCGCCCACCGGAAGTCCGTGAGCGATCCGGCTCACTGTGATTCCCGTAGGACGGATCAGCCCCGCCAGATAATTGGCCGTAGCCTCTCCTTCCACATCAGAATTGGTGGCAATGATGACTTCCTTTACATCGCCCTTCTGGAGCCGGAGCAGCAGCTCCCGGATCTTCAGCTGATCCGGTCCCACGCCATCCAAAGGAGACAGGACCCCATGGAGCACATGGTACAGGCCCTGGTACCCCCGGGTCCGTTCCATGGCCGCTACATCCTGAGGCTGTTCCACCACGCACACCAGGCTCCGGTCCCTTTCCTTGTCCTGACAGATTTCGCACAGATCCCCTTCGCACAAGTCGAAACACTGGTGGCAGAGATGGACATGGTCCTTCACATCCAGCAGGGCATGAGCCAGGGCTTCCACATCTTCCCGCTTCATATCCAGCACATGATAGGCCAGACGGAGGGCCGATTTGGAACCGATTCCCGGCAGTTTCCGCAGCAGTTCATGGAGCCGTGCCAGAGGTTTTACCATCCGCATGCCCGGAACCGTCCTTTAGAACATCCCGGGCAGTTTCAGTCCTCCGGTGACTTTGCCCAGTTCTTTTTCCGTCATTTCATCTACTTTTTTCATGGCATCATTGACAGCCGTGACGATCAGGTCTTGGAGCATTTCCACATCTTCTGGATCCACGGCGTCCGGGGACAGGGTCAGACTGACCAGGTTCTTGTTCCCGTTGACCACGGCTTTGACAGCCTCTCCGCCGGCAGTACCTTCCACTTCCCGTTCTTTCAGTTCTTCCTGGAGTTTCGTCATCTCGCTCTGCATCTTCTGGACTTTTTTCAACATGCCCTGCATGCCGTTCATAGCCATTCCACCTTTAAACATTCTGTTTCCTCCTCATAGTTCCTATCGTTTTTTCTTACTCTTTATAGACTTCACCGCCAAAGACCTGCATGGCTTTTTTCACGCCTTCAGGGAGTTCCCTTTTCTTTACAGGCTGTGGGGTGGGATCGGCTGCTGTAGCTGCTATCTGGGGTTCCTGGCTGCCCGATGCCAGGGGAGGTTCCGCTTCGACCGGCGGTTCGGAGGGCAAGGGGATGCTCTCTTCCGGAGAAGCTGTCGGATACGATACCGTCTCTGCAGGAGCAGGAGCCTTTTCCCTGGGTTTATGCAGAGAGATTTCCCCCTCCTGCTGAACCACCTGGAGCCGGACAGCCTCTCCCGTAGTTTCTTTCAGGATGTCTTGGATCAGTGTCTTGAAAGCCGAGTCCTCCAATCTTTCCTTTTCGAAGGAAGAATTGACCGCCAGGAGCAGTTCCCGGTCCTGATAATCGGCCACCCGAGCCATTTCTGCATAGACCAAGAAGGTCCGTTTCCGCCGCCGCTTCAAGCCCTGGAGCACCTGCTGCCAGAGCTGTTCTCCCAAAGCCCGGCCACTGCCGTCGAAGCAGGGTCCCTGGCCAGTATCGGGTCCAGTGGCTGCCAGTCCGGGGCGGGAGACCGGAGCCGGGCGGGAAGCCGGAACCCCTGCCGCCGGAGCAGCCGGCTGGCTGGGCCTTTTTTCTTCCTTTCGGACTGCAGCCGCCATCCGGGCAAAGGCAGCCCGTGGATCCTTGGACTGCTGCGCAGCAGCCGGGACAGGTTCCCGGCGAACCGGAGAAGCAGAGCGTGCTGCTGGCGCCGGCTGGACGGCCATAGGAGCCGGAGCGGATTGGACGGGGACAGCTTGACGGACTGCCGGCGCCACTGGAAGCCCTCCCTGTTCCAAAGCCGCCACCTGTTTTTCCAGGCTGTCGATCCGAGCCAGGAGAGCTGCTTCGGTATTCCCTCGATTCTGACACAGATCGAACAGACACAGTTCTCCCACGATCTTTTTCCGCAGGGAATACTTGCTTTCTTTCACGGCTTCATGGAGCCGCTCCACAGCAGCGATGATTTGGCTGGAAGTAAAAAGGGACGCCGTCTGTTCCAAGGCTTCCCGGGTATCCGTCAGATAGATTTCCTGGTATTCCCGGTCTGCCTGGAACAGCAGCAGGGCACGGAAGTATTCCATCATTTCCCCCAAGATCTGCTCCGTTTCCTTTCCCTGTTCCAAGAGCTGCCCCAGCGTATCCAAGGCGCCGGCCAAGTCCTTATGGCCGATCCGGATGATCAATTCCCGGAGCTTTTCCCGCCCTACCAGGCCCAGGACCTGGCGGACCGTCTCTTCCGTCACCCGATCGGCCATGATGCTGCACTGGTCCAAAAGGCTCAGGGCATCCCGCAGTCCTCCGTCTGCCTGGATGGCCATCAGGCGCAGGGCTTCCGGTTCCGCCTGGATATGGCTGCCCTCGGCCACTTTGGCCAAATGAGCCGCGATCTCATCCACCGTAGCCCGGCGGAAATCGAACCGCTGGCACCGGGACAGGATGGTATTGAGGATCTTCTGGGGCTCCGTGGTAGCCAGGATGAATACCACATGTTCCGGGGGCTCTTCCAGGGTCTTCAGCAGGGCATTGAAAGCATCGGTGGTGATCATATGGACTTCATCGATGATGTACACTTTGTACCGGCTGGAAACCGGCGCAAAATAGACTTGTTCCCGGATCTTCCGGATCTCATCGATACCCCGGTTGGAGGCCGCATCGATTTCGATGACATCGCCTGATGTCCCCTCCGTGATTTCCCGGCAGTTCTCACACTGGTTGCAGGGATGGGGTGTAGGCCCCTTCTCACAGTTCAGGGCTTTTGCCAGGATCCGCGCCGTACTGGTCTTTCCGGTGCCCCGCGGGCCGGCAAACAGATAAGCATGGGAAATCCTCCCTGTTTCCAGGGCATTGGTCAGGGCTTTCTTGATGGGAGCCTGTCCCACCAGATCATCGAAATCCTGGGGACGCCAGGTACGGTATAATGCAACGTAAGCCATCTTTCCCATCCTTTCTGTTTTGATCCTTTGCTATTATACCTTGTTTTTGGCTGGGACTTCAACTAGATTCTGAAAATCTCCCAAAAAACATCTTGACAACAGATTGTAAATTCGATATACTGTTACTCGCGGTTGTCGTTCAGACGGCTGTACAAACTGAATAGCTGTACATCAGCAATTCAACCTGGAGAGTTGTCCGAGTGGTTGAAGGAGCACGCCTGGAAAGCGTGTATACGGGGTAACCGTATCGAGGGTTCGAATCCCTCACTCTCCGCCATTTTATCCAATCAGCCGCGTCGTGCGGCTTTTATTTTTCCGGCGGACTGCAGGAGTGGGTCCTGCGCAATGGAGGCCTGTGAATCTTGTCAGGTCCGGAAGGAAGCAGCAATAAGCAGATACCCCCATGTGCCGCAGGGGTGCCTGCCCCTGCAGCCCGCCGGGAAAATAAAGAAAAAAGACTGTTGCCCGCGCAACAGTCTTTTTTTGTCGCGGGCCGTGAGTCGCGGGCTTGTTGCTACAGCCCAAAGATCCGGTTTTCCAAATTTCATTCGATTTTCCCTTATCATTCTATAGAAAAGGAACAACCGGGTTGAACTTCCAAGCTCGTGACCCGTGACTCGCGGCCCGTGACTGGGGGTGTGAATTCTTTCACACCCCCTTTTTTAGTACACTTCCAATACCTTTCCGGGATTCAGGATATCCAGCGGATCCAGAGCCTTTTTGATGGTTTCCATCATATACAGCTCTCCCGGATCCGCCAGCCGGGCCAGCTGCTCCACTTTCTTGGCCCCGATACCATGTTCTCCGCTGAGTTTCCCGCCCATGGCATAGATGTACTGATAGGCTTTTTCATGGAAAGCCCCCAGAGCCTGTTCCCATTCCGTATCGGACAGTTCTCCCTTCAAGATAGCGAAGTGGAGATTCCCGTCCCCTGCATGGGCCAGGGTGAACACTCGGAAGGGGTATTTATTGGCTTCCGCGGACAGGGCATCGATGGCCTGGGCGATTTTATCCAGAGGGACCACGAAATCATCGCTGGTCATGACTTTGCTCAGCACCCGGGTAGATTCCAGACAATTCTTCCGCAGGGTCCATACCCGGTCATCGGCCACCCGCACATCCGCTGCCCCATGGCTCCGGCACAGTCCGTCCAATTTGAGCAGTTTTTTGTCCAGTTCCTCTTCGTCAAAACATTCCAAGGTCAGTATCACATAGGAGCCATCCTCGTAATGGCCTAGGTTCAGCTGGGAATAGTCGCTGGCAGACCGGACAAAGGCATTATCCATGAATTCTACGCTGGTGGGGTCCAGCCCTTCCCGCAGCAGGACAGGTACGATGCCCGTAGCCTTGGCCTGATCAGTGAAGATGGCCAGCACATCGGCTTTATAGGGAGCCAGAGGCAGCAGTTTCAAGGTCACTTCCGTGATGATTCCCAGGGTCCCTTCACTGCCGATCACCAGCTGATCCAGACAGTAACCAGTGGAGTTCTTTTTGCACCGGGTCCCCAGGCGGGCGATCTGCCCGTTGGGCAACACCACTTCGACAGCGTGGACCTGACTCCGGGTAGTGCCATAGCGTACGGCCTTGTCGCCGCCAGCATTGGTAGCCAGGTTGCCCCCAATCAGGCAGCTGTCAGCACTGCAGGGATCCCCGGCATAGAAAAGGCCCTTTTCCCTGGCGGCCCGCTGGACATCCAGGGTACGGACGCCAGCCTGGGCTACCAGATACATGCCCTCCGGATCCACTTTGAGGATCTTATCCATCCGTTCCATCAGGAGCACCAGTCCTCCACACACGGGGATGGCTCCGTCGGACACGCTGGTCCCTCCGCTCCGAGGCGTTACCGGGAACTGTTCCCGGTTGGCCAGTTTCAGGATTTCAGCGATTTCTTCTGTGGAGCCAGGGGAAACCACCGCTTCTGGCAGATGGAACTTCCGGGGATCGGTCTCTTCGTCGGTTTTATATTGTTCCAGATGTTCCGGATCCGTCCAGACATACTTCTCTCCTACAATGCTGCGCAGTTCAGCCAGGACTTCCCCGGTAATGGGTTGATACGTTTTCATGCTTCTTTCCTTCCTTTGCGAGCCAATGGCCCCTGCATTTTTTATAGTAAAAAGGGGCTGCTGCATGCGCAGCAGCCCCCATGGCTGGCGGATAAGGCGGGAAAAGCCTGTACAGCCGCCATTTAAAAGACCCGATTTGAATAAATGCGCAAAAAATGCGCACCATACAAATTTCTGTTGCACCCCTGTATTATAACAAGGCTCCTGGATTCCTTCCAGGGGCTTTTTCTTTTGCCTGGTATTGGGCAATGTCTTTTTCATGCCCCATTATGATATAATAAATCTGTTGTCGCACCCATTCTGGCAACAGGAAGGGGGTGCATGTATGGAACACATTCTATCTTTTTTGGTGTCCGTCGTGGCTAGTGTAGTTGGCTACTACATTCGCAAATGGTTAGACGAACACGACAAAGGCGGCAATTAGCCTAATGAAATACCCCCGGAGTACCAGTCCGGGGGTATTCGTGCATGTATGCACATTCTATCTTTTTGGCTGATTCCATTATAAGCCAGAAAGATAATAAAGTCAATCATGTAAACGGTATTATACCATCATAGGCCGGGGGATCCATGCGGCAATGGTTTCTTTTCCCATGAGCGGGAAAACTGGCTATTCCCGATTCCATGAAATGCCCTCTGTGTTCGTCTGTAGGCTTTGGGAAGCGAATATTTCTATACAAGTTCACTGACCCATATAGTTATATAGACCGCTTGTTTTTCTCTGCTTATATCGCATTCCAGACGGTTTTTCCTGTTTGGATTTCTCCCTGGTAGTTGGTCAGATCCAGAAAGCCATAGGCGGCCGGCTGTCCATCTACCGGGGCTGTGAAATTGACTATATTTCACGGAAGAGGGCTACACGGGTCTGTTTGTCCTAGCTGATTTCTTCACCCCGGGGGGCGGGTCTTTGCGGCTTATTTTAGAGATATGGCGTATCCTGGAAGGTTTATCCTTGTAAAGTCTGTCATTCCTGCACACTGTCAAACGGTGAAAAATTCAAAATTGAATCGGGGGATTTTGCAGAAATATAGAGGGCTGGCGGTCGTAATTTCAAAAGGGGGAAACAATTTTACCCGTCCCCGGGGGTGTCTGGATAGGCTACACCCCCTAGGCGGCCGGCCCGTGTGTGAAAGAAAGGGCCGCCCCCGGCGTCACTCTTTGGGCCTGGCCGTCCATGCACCGGGGGGGGGGCCTGTGGCTGGTTTCCTGTCTGGATCCTTGAGAAAAAAAAGTTCATTGCTATTTTTGGCAACGATTTTTCCCCATGCTGATAGGCAATAAAAAAGCAGAGGGGGCCGCCGTCCATTGCTCCCTCTGTCTCTGCACTCTCTATTGCATGAAAGCTGTACCACCATGCCAGCCCTTCCCCCTGGCTATTCTGTCGGCCGGTATAATGCCCTGGTGTCCATAGCTTCACCGCCGCACTCTGGCCGCCCCGCCGCTGGTGTCGTTATCCCTGGTGTCCATGCCTTCCTGTTGCCCTCTGTGGCGTCCCATAGCCGCCCGTAAGGGGTACTACAGCACGGAAGCCCCTGGCCCATAGAAGGATATAGGCCCGTCCGTTTCCGTTTCTAAATTCGTTTTGGGAATGCGTTTTGTTTTCCAGAATGCCTTTCAGTTCCCAGGCCGTTCCATGACTAGGTTTCACCAGGTCAAATGTATGTCAAGTTTTGTAAGGTCGTAGCCTAGTTTTTCCGGGGTTCCTGGTTCTCTGCTGTCAGATCATCCCCAAAAAGCAGGACAGCCAGTTCTTTCACCACGTTGTCATGTTGGTATCTACAGCCGCTTTCACTACAGTTCATAGCAAGGGCCGTTTGTAGCCAGGTCTTGCCTTCCAGATCCCTGCACCGGATCAACTTCATATCTAATGGATCCAGGGAAGCTATGGCCGTATCCAACAACAGGACGTTCTTTCTGGCCGTCCGTGTCCTGGCTTGAAGCTCTTCAATCTGTTCCAGTAACTCCTGTTTCCGTTCCAGGGCCTTTTCCTCCTGGCTGTTATACCAGCCGCCGGGGCTTCCTGGTGTTCTGTCATAACGGACGGCCGCCGGGGCTGGCTTCTGGTTCATCTTTGCAACAAGGCTCTGAATGGTCTTGTCTGTATTCTGGATGAACCGTTTCCAGGTTTTATAGCTCTTCAACCATGCTTTCACTTGCTCTTTCCCGTCCATGTTCGCCGCCTTTACCACTTTTTTGTTAAAATTCACCAGTCTGTTTTGAACTTTGTTAAACCGAAAACCCGCACCCCGCCTTGCTCTACGGGATTTTTTAACAATTTAACAGTTTTTTTGCGTAATAACACTATATATATTGTTTTATTGTGTTATGGGGTATGGGTATCTTTTCACAATAAATTAGACTATATATATATATTATTTATTGTTAAAAATGTTAAATTTGTTAAATTATGCTTTTACAGCAAGGATTCATGCGGGGTTTCGGGTTTAACAAAATGGCTCTGAAATTTACCAATTTAACAAAATGCGCCTTAATCGTCTTTGGGTGGCAACGCTAATTGTCCAACCTGGCCTGTAACCCCGCCAATGGATCCGTTCCAGAAAATCCGCCCTTTGTGACGGATCAATAAGCCCCGGTCTAACCATTTCTGCTTGACCGCCCGCAATGAATAGCCTCCTTCTTTTAGGATCCGTTCCAGGGCTTCCTTGAAGATATTCACGGTACTACAGCCAGCCGTTCCGCCCCATGTTTCGCCTTTTGGATTGATACCACCCATGCGAAACTTGTTTTGGTTGATTGCAATCTGACCACAAACATACTGATAGGCCCGCTGTGTTACGTCCACTTCCTGCAAACTCTTCATACACCCTTTTACGTTCTCTATGGTCAGCATAGGACAGCCGGCCGGGGCCATGCTCTGAAAAAGATCGTAGGCGGTCAGCATAAGGGCCAGGGCTTGCGCCTGCTTTCCTGTTCCGCCCATGTCCAAAAGCTCCTTTTCATACTGTCTGAATATGGTTTTGGTGGTGGCCTGGCTCTGCTTCACTCGCTCAATGAAGGCCGGCCCCAACACCCCGTAACAGTCAGTAATTGCCGCAACAGTCCCGTTGCCGTCTTGAATAATCTTCTCTGTGCATTCCAGTTCAATAACCCGGTTGATGGCCCCGCCGCCGCTGTTGCTCTGTGTTATGGGTTCTTCCCCCGTGAAAAGGAAACTGTTTTGCCAGGACAGCCGCCGCCCCATGGTTCCATTGGCCCGCAATCTTCCCCGGTTAGCCTGGCCAGTTACCTGGTAAATCAGTTTATCGTAGGTTCCATTGGCTTCCTTGATTGTCTGCAATTCGTCCCCGAAAAAAGGAACACTGTACAGGATTGCCGCTTTTTCCATAATGTAATTTATGGTGTTGTTCATGGTATCCACCAGTTTTCCTTTAGGATTTCCCCATATACTGGCCGCCACCATGAGTGCAACCGTTTTCCCTGCATTTGTTCCGCCCCATAAATGAAAGACAAAAGGCAACGCTTGCAGGGGGCTTATAAGGACGCTGGCCAGGCTTGCGGCTATGGCCATACGCATGAAGGGGCTTTTCAGAAGAGGAACCACAACCCCATACCATCCTGGCAAGGTTCCTTTTGGTTCCAGGGCTTTCAGTAATACGCCGAATTGATCGCCGAAATCTGGTTGAACTGAATCAGCGTAAGGAACAAATTCCCCGCCGGCAATCCATCCCATGTGGCCGACACTGGCAACCTGTGGCAATTTATCCGGATTCCAGTTCACCATGTCGGAAATGTAGTTCACCAGGAAATTGGCCGTTCCGCTGGTGACTTCTATACCCTTGTCAGCCAGTCCAACAATTTTGGCCTTATTGGCCACGTCCGAACGGGGTACTATGGTCTTTTTCCATCTGCCGTTCTTGAAGAATGACAGTTCAATTTTTTCCGTTCCTTCTTCCTGGTTCTCGTAGATCGCTGTAGGCAATAAAGGGATAGGGGACACTATTTCTGTTTTTATGTCCCCATTGGCCAGATAAATGAATTTCCGAACGCCCCGTTCATTACAGCACCATTCACCGCACCACAACTGTAATGGCTGGTCCGGGAATTGGGTGCACCTTTCTTCCTGGCTCCCATCTTCTCTTTTTTTGGCCTGTTCCCATTTGAAGGTCTTGAAATTCTTTTCAAAATCTCGTTTGCAATGAAGCACACCAGCCCGGAAGCCAGCCAATGTTTCCACCCGTTGCCGTTCCACTGGATCCTTGACAGCATAAATCCTTGCAAACAGTTCCGGGTTTATCAGCTGTTCTTTGTCCAGGGCTTCAAAAAATTCTTTCGTGAATTGCAGATCCTGGCCGGTTTCCGAATCCAGGGCCGCCGCTTCTTCTTTCTCTTTTGGGAACTGATAGTTTCTAATCTTGTCCGGATCCCCGCCGGCCTGGAAATAGTCGGCAATATCGCCCTTTTGGGGACACTCTGGCCATATATCCGGTAAAGGAAGGATCCTGGCCCCTTGCTCCTGCTTCCAGGCTTGCGCATATTCGCCGCCCGGCTTGTCATTGTCCGGGATCATGACTTTTACAGGGAACTTGTCCAGGTGTTTCCGGTCAGTATCGGACAGATATTTATCTATCCTGTTTTTCGCTCCTGTGTTGGTAGTCGTTGCCAGGAAGCCCGCCGCCGTCATTGCGTCCGCACACTTTTCACCTTCTACGATATATAAAGGCGTATCCGGGGCCGCTGTGGCCAGTTTATCCAGGTTATACAGATTGTTGCACCCGGCCGGCTTGCTCCATACGGTATTCCCGCTTTCATCCTGGTACTTGAACAGGAAGTCCTTGTGTCCGTCCTGGTATTTCCGTCTGGTTTTCCGGTAG
>SFHH01000031.1 GCA_004555735.1 Acidaminococcus fermentans | reverse complement strand
CCTTGTCATAACAGCCCCAGACATGGAGCTTCAGATGCCCCAGATTTTCCACTTCCGGCATCAGCCGTTCCAAAGTCTTATAGAATTTAAACCGTTCCTCATTGTACCGTTCGATGGCATTTTTCACCATATTCTCAGAGCTGGTGGCACTTCTGTACAATTGCAGTCCGGCAGCCCCGATCCCGGCAGCTGCCCACACAACAAGCGGTATTGGCATGATGATCTCCTCACTTCCCGCACTGTACCCACAGCGGATACAACATAACTCTACAAATTATAGCCTGATTCCCCGCGATAGTCAAAACGAAAAGCCGTTGAAACACTTTCCTTTCCGTTGTAAAATGGAAGGATAGAACCGAAGAGGAGGAACATCCATGAAAAAGATCCTGGCCCTGGCCACCCTGCTTGTTGTCCTTCTGGCACTGCCCCTGACGGCAGGTGCCGAACGCAGCGGCTGGAAGAGCAATACCTTTCCTTTCAAAAATGTCAAAGTCGTTTATCTCAAAGATCTCAGCCGGCAGGATACAGACTTCCGGAAAGCCCATCCCGCCTTTACCCGGGATGACGATGCAGTCCGCAAGACCCTGCTGACCCTGGAACGGGACTTCAAAAAAGAAGGAGTCACCGTGTATAGCAACCCGGTAATGCTGCCGGACAAAAAACTCCGGAACACCATCACCCTGCAGGTACAAGTGAATCCGGTAGGGATCGAAACCGCTGACGGAACCGAATCTGCCCCTCGAAAAGGGAACAAACTGGCCAAAGGAGAAACCGCCTACGCCAGTGTCACCTTCCTAGCCACCAAGAACGGTCAGCCCATCTACCAGGTCACTGATGACAGGACCAGCACGGAATACGATTCCGATGCCCTGCTGGCTGCCATCATCCGGACCGCTACCGATGAAATGACGAAGAATGTGAAGAAATGAAAAGATGGGCTGTTGCATGTAACGTGCAACAGCCCATCTTTTTGTCCGCGGTCTCGAGTAAGAGGTCAGACCGGATCTACCGAACCTATCAGTTTGCCCGCCATAAACAGGACGGTGCTGCTAAGCTAGACGAACCTGCCTTTACTGAAATCCGGATCTCCGTTCCTTACAAGTCCGTACTTTTTACGTTTCACTCTTCACTCTTCGCCCTGCACTTTATTCTTTCCCAAAGCCCACACCATGGAAGCCCCCTGGCACAGGGCCAGGATCAGCAGCAGGCGGAAGGCATGGGCAGTGCCCAGGCTGGTGCCTTCCGTCAGATCCCGTCCTGCCTGGCCGGCAGCCACCAGAGCCGCACAGACGGAAGTTCCCACCGCCCCGGCCAGCTGCTGAAGTGTATTGCACACGGCATTGCCATCTGGCTGCATTTCTTCCGGCAGACTCTCCAGGGCATAGGTCAGGATATTCCCTGCCGACAGCCCCTGTCCCAGGGTGAACACCGCATAAATGGCTGTAAACCAGGTGATTCCCGCCTTTCCCAAGGCAAACTGATAAAACAGGAAACTGAGGACAATGGCACTGCTGCCCAGGAGCAGCGGTCTCCGGGCACCCAGCTGGTCATAGAGCCGGCCGCTCACTGGGGCCAGGGCCGCCCCCAGGAGACACCCGGGCAGCAGGATGCACCCGGCGGAAAAAGGATCCGCCCCCAAGACGATCTGGGCATAGTTGGGCAGCAGGAAGCCCACTCCCAGGCACAGGAACTGGATCAGGAGCAGTCCCAGCACCGCTCCATCGAAAGCTGGCACTTGGAACACCTGGAGATTCAGCAGAGGCGTGGCCCCAGTCCACCAAAGCCAGTTTTCCTGCCGGACAAAGACTGCCAGGGCCAGCCCCATCAGCCCGGCCAGCCCCAACAGTGGCAGCACCGGCAGCACCGGCAGCACCGTCCCGTAACTGCACAGCAGCAGGAGACAGGGCAGAGCCACCGCCAGACACCCTAGACCGAACCAGTCAAAGGGCCGGGGGCCCCAGGCTGAAGACTGGCGGATGGCATACACCCCCACCCCCAGAGAAAACAGCAGTCCGGGCACCAGGGCGGCAAAGATCATCCGCCAGCCGAAATGGCCGATGATGTATCCCCCCAGGGAAGGCCCCACTGCCGGAGCCAGGGCGCATACCAGCATGGCTGCCCCCATCATGGTGCCGATTCTGTCCAACGGTGCCTGTTCCAGCACCAGGTTGAACATGAGAGGCAGACCGATGCCCGTACCGGCCCCCTGGAGCAGCCGCCCCAGAAGCAGCAGGGGAAAATTACCCGCCACCCCGTCCAGCACGGTGCCAGCAAAAAACAGCAGGTTCCCGGCCACAAAGAGTTTCTTCAAAGGGAACCGCTGTTTCAGGTAGCTGGAAGTGGGGATCACCACCGTCAGCACCAGCAGATACCCGGTGGTCAGCCACTGGACCGTAGAAGTGCCCACGGAAAATTCTTCCATCAGGGTGGGAAAGGTCACGTTCATGGCCGTCTCGATCACCACCCCAGTAAAAGACAGGAGGCCGGCTGCCAGGATGGACAGAAACAGCCGGGCATCAGCCCGGCGCACAAAAGTATTGGATTCATTTTTCACAGGCTTCACCTTCGGATAGAAAAATAGACTTTAAAAATAAATGGTAGACAACATTCCGAAAAAAGTCAAGAAAAAGGGGCTGCTGCTTGCGCAGCATCCCCGTCATACGTCATAGATCATACGTCATACGCTGATGGAAGCCAGCTTTGCTGGCGTCAAATTTATGAAAATCATTTGAATCCTGCAACAGATTTTGAGATTTCAAAATCAATTTGTAAAAATTGATTCCCAAAAGCGTATAACGTATGACGTCTGACCTATGACAAAGTGGGTATTGCACGTACTATGCAATACCCACTTTTTTATTTCAGATAGGTCTGATAGAACTGATCGATTTTGTCAAAAGGAATCTTATCCAGCTGGTCGTACAGGTCCGTGTGGGTGGCTCCCGGCACGATCACCAGTTCCTTGTTGCTGCCCTTCAATTTTTTGAAGGCATCTTCACTGAAATACCGGGAATGGGCCTTTTCCCCGGCGATCACCATCACCGCGCTCTGGATCTCACTGCTCCGCTGGAGGAAGGGCAGGTTGATGAAGGACAGGGCAAAAGTCTTGTTCCAGCCCCCTACGGAATTCACAGACCGGGGATGGAAGCCCCGCTTGGTTTCATAGTAGGCGGAATACTGTTTGACGAATTCCGGGGTATCCGGTTTCAGTTCATCCATTTTCAGGTTCGCGCCGGCCCGGGCGAAGGTATCGTTCTTGTAGTCTTCCGTCCTCTGGGCATTCATGGCTTCCAGTTTCTGATGGAGCTGTTCCGGGCTGTCTTCCTTGTCGAAATACCCGCTGGCCAGCACCCGGGTCATGTCGTACATGGTGGAGCTCACCGTGGCCTTGACCCGGGTATCCATGGCCGCGTCGTTAAGAGCGATGCCCCCGAACCCGCAGATCCCCAGGATCCCCAGCTTGTTGGCGTCCACGTCCTTCTGGTTGGCCAGAAAATCGATGGCCGCCGAAAAGTCTTCCGTATTGATGTCCGGGGAGGCCACGTTCCGCACATTGCCGCCGCTTTCCCCAGTGAAGGAAGGATCAAAGGCCAGGGTGATGTAACCCCGTTCTGCCAACTGCTGGGCATAGAGCCCGGAAGACTGTTCCTTCACCGCCCCGAAAGGACCGCTCACCGCAATGGCCGCCCGCTTTTCCCCAGCTTTCATCCCTTTGGGAGTGTACAGATCCGCTGCCAGGGTGATCCCGTACCGATTGTGGAAGGTCACCTTCTGATGATCCACTTTATCGCTTTTGGGGAACACTTTGTCCCATTCCTGGGTCAGATGGAGTTTTTCCGTCTTGACCCCCGGGCTCAGCATTTCGCTGGCCGGTTTTGCCGTTTGTGCCGCTGCCATGGTTTCTCTGCCTCCTCCCATCTGCAGCAGGCTGGTGCCCAGTACTGCCGTCAGAAGGACTATTTTCATCTTTTTACTGATTCTCATTGCCGTCTCCTTTCCTCTCACAGGCTTTCCCGGAAGATTTCTTCGATTTCCTTCTGATCCAGGACTTTATAGCCGCCGTCCAGGATCAGGGTCCCCTTGACCATAGCCGGGATCATGTCTTCGGTGGCCCCCAGTTCCCGCAGGTTCCTGGCCAGTCCCAGCTCTCCCATCCATACTTCCATGGCCTGGATGCCTTCTTCGGCAATCTTCCGGTCGCTTTTCCCGGCGGGATCCACATTCCATACCGTTTCCGCAAACCGCTTGAATTTGGGCAGGCCGTAGGGCAGGATGTGCCGGTAATAGGCAGGGGATACCGCCGCCAGGGTCATGCCATGAGCTGCGCTGGTCACCCCGCCCACTGCCTGCCCCAGCATATGGACCATCCAGTCGGTGGTCTTGCCCTTGGCGATCAGGGTGTTCAGAGCCCAGGTGGCATCCCACATCAGGTTGCTCCGGGTTTCATAATCCTGGGGATTCCGGATGGCGATCCGACTGGCATGGATCACGGACCGCATGAGCCCTTCTGCCAGATAATCGCTGGTGTTGTCGTCGATGCCGGAAAAATACTGTTCACAGATGTGGTTGAACATATCGTAGATGCCGGATACCATCTGGTACTTGGGCAAGGTCATGGTGTAGGAGGGATCCATGATAGCGAACCGGGGGAACACCCGTACATCGGCAAAGGCCTTGCCACGTTTCTCTTTCGTTGCCGGGTTGGTGATCACGGAGCCGGCGTTCATTTCGGACCCGGTCCCCACCATGGTGAGCACACAGCCCACCGGCACAACTTCACAGGTGGGTTCTTCGAACCGCAGGAAGTATTTGTCCCAGGGATCTTCCTCTTCATGGATGGACATGCCCAGGGCCTTGGCATAGTCGATGCAGGAGCCGCCCCCTACCGCCAGGATGAAGTCCGCCTTGTGCTGCCGGGCAGTGGCAATGCCTTCCCGGAGTTTGTCGATGGTAGGGTTGGGCATGACCCCGGAGATTTCCGTCACATCTTTGCCGGCGGCTTCCAGCTGGTGGCATACGGCGTCATAAATGCCGTTCTTTTTGATGGAACCTCCCCCGTAAACCAGTACCACCTGGCTGCCGTAGGGTTTCAGGGCTTCAGCCAGGTTTTCCACGGCACCCCGGCCGAAGAACACTTTGGTGGGATTTTCATAGGTAAAATTTCCAAGCATATATTTTTCTCCTTTGCATTTGTTGGCTGCATTCGTTTGACATCTTCAGTATAAGGGGAATGTCTTTTCATGTAAAATTCTTTATTTTAATCTCATTTAATACGTTTACTGCATGGTATAATGGGATCAAGGAGGAGATACCATGGATATGGAAACCCTGGAAAACTTTCTGGTGATTGCCCGGGAAAACAACATTACCCGAGCGGCCCAGATCATCCATATTACCCAGCCCACCCTGTCTCGGCAGCTGAAGGCCCTGGAAGAAGAGCTGGTCAGACCCCTGTTCTACCGGGAAAACCGCCGGCTGTCCCTGACTCCGGAAGGGATCCTGTTCCGGAAACGGGCGGAAGAACTGTTGGAACTGTACCGGAAGACCCGGTCCGAAATCCGCTCCTCCGCCGAAATCGCCGGGGACATTTACCTGGGCACCGGGGAAACCGACGTGATCCGGCTGATTTCCCAGGTGGCCGTTGGCTTTTCCCGGCAGCATCCGGGGATCCGGTACCGGATCTTCAGCAGTGATGGGGAAGGGGTCCGGGAACGGCTGAACAAAGGACTCCTGGATCTGGGGCTGGTGTACGGCCCTTCGGACCCGGAAAAATTCGCAAGCGTACCCCTGGATCAGGAAGACCGGTGGGGCATCCTGCTGCCCCGGACCCATCCCCTGGCTTCCCAATGCAGCCTGACCCCGGAACAAATCCGGGACCTGCCCCTGATCCTGTCCCAGCAGGCCCTGAAATCCGGCATGCTCCAGACCTGGCTGGGAAAACCGCTGGAAGAGCTGAACATCATCGGCACCTACACCCTTCTGACCAATGCGGCAAAAATGGTAGCCGGAGGCCTGGGCTGCGCCATGGGCTTCGACGGCCTCATCAACACCACCGGCTCTCCCCTGTGCTTCCGGCCCTGTGATCCGCCCCTCACGGACCAGCTGTCCCTGATCTGGAAAAAAGACCACCAGTTTTCCCCGGCGGTCCAGGCCTTCCAGGAACTTCTGCTGCAGAATTTCGCAAAATAAAAGGGGGGTGTGAAAAAATTCACACCCCCAGTCGCAGGTCGCGAGTCACGGGTCGAGGCTCGTGACCAAAGGGGCTGTGAAAAATGAGTCCTCATTTTTTCGCAGCCCCTTTTCATCCTCTTATTTCACTTCTTTGAACACGCTCTTGGGCTGGCCACAGAGAGGGCAGACCCAGTCGTCGCTTTCGCTGTTGATGTCCCCTTCGTATTCATATCCGCATACCGGGCACACATAGACCTTCTTGGCCTTTTCCTTCTTTTCTCCCTGAGGATACCGGGCCAGGATTTCGCCCATCAGCACGCCATGGTGGCCTTCCTGTTTGGCGAACACTTCCATTTCGTCAGCGGCTTCGGCAAAACCGGCAGCCCGCACCTTGTCGGCCATGGCTTTCACCTGGGCTTCCCCATTGGTTTCCGCCTTCTGGAGGGTTTTCACCAGACCCCAGAAATCCTGGGGATATTTCCCGCTGATCACGGCGTAGAAGCCTGCATGGACCGCTTCCTGGTTAGCGGCTTCGATGAACATGGGCACCAGATCATCATAGCCCTGTTCCTTGGCCAGCCGGGCCAGTGCGTAATACATCATGGTGCCGTTGGCTTCAGCCTGCATCATGGTCTTCATGATGGATTCCAGTTCCGTTCCTTTTGCCTGTCCGTAAATGCTCATAGTCTTTTCCTCCTGTTTTCCTCTTGGCACCGGGCAAGCGGTGCCCTCTGTTTCTTTTCTTATGGCCATCAGCCTCTTGCGAAAATCATTATACCGGCTTTATTTAATTTTGTCAAATTAGATTTTGTTAAATTTTATTTGTTTTCATGTTTTCTTCCTGCTACAATAAAGTACAGCCAAAAGTTTTTCCGTACTGGAGGTATGATCAATATGAACGAAAAGGATGCCTGCAATCCCCTGCTGTTGGGGAACCAGCTCTGCTTTCCCCTGTATGCCAGCGCCCGAAAGATTGTGGCTGGCTACACTCCCTTCCTGAAAGAAATCGGTCTCACCTATGCCCAGTATGTAACCATGATGGTGCTCTGGGAAGAAAAAGCCATCACCATGCACGACCTGGGAAAACGGCTGTACCTGGATTCCGGAACCCTGACCCCGGTGCTGAAGAAGCTGGAGACCGTGGGCTATGTGAAGCGCTACCGGAAGCCCGATGACGAACGGGTGGTGGTGGTGGAAATCACCCCTGCCGGCCTGGCTCTCCGGGACAAAGCCCTGCAGGTCCCCCATGCCATGGGCTGCCTGATCAACCGGAAAGGTCCCCTGTTCACAGCCGAAGAAGTGGCCGATCTGAAAGAAAAACTTTACCGGATCCTCCACGTGCTGGAGGGGTAAAAAGAGGGGCTGCTGCATGCGCAGCAGCCCCTCTTTTGGGGTCACTAGTCACTTGTCTCTGGTCACTAGACGCCGGAAGGAACCCGGGCTGCGGGTTCCCCAGATAATATAAAACCAAGAATGTACGGAAAATAGAAACAATGATTTTAGCAGTAAAAAACCCGATTTTGTACATTCAAAAATTTGCTTGCAAATTTTATCCTTCAGCCAGTGACAAGTGACCAGTGACGGGCAGCTTTGCTGTCCCTAGACAAAGGGGATGTTGCAGTTCACGTGCAACATCCCCCTTTTTATTCACTTCTTCACCACATCGATGTTCCCGTCCTGGAACACCACTTCGATGTGGTCCCCTCTCTGGATCTCGCCCCGGACGATCTTGTTGCTCACCACGGTTTCCACCGTGTGGACAATCAGTCTCTTCAGAGGACGGGCCCCAAAGGCAGGGTCGAACCCGGCTTTGGCCAGGTAGGCGATGGCATCGTCGGTGGCCGTCAGAGTCAGTTCCAACTGGCTATGCAGCCGGCTGCCCAGATGGTCCAGGATCAGCCGTACAATGTCTTTCAGCTGTTCTTCCTGCAGGGGTTTGAACACCACGATGTCGTCCACCCGGTTCAGGAATTCCGGCCGGAAGAACTTCATCAGCATGCTCCGGACTTCGTCCTTGCTGATATTGCCCTTCTTTTCCATGATCTCATGGGACCCCAGGTTGCTGGTCATGATGATCAGGGTGTTCTTGAAATCCACCATCCGGCCCTGGCCATCGGTCAGACGGCCGTCGTCCAGTACCTGCAGCAACACATTGAACACATCCGGGTGGGCCTTTTCGATTTCATCGAACAGGATCACGGAATAGGGATGGCGCCGCACGGCTTCCGTCAGCTGGCCGCCCTCTTCATAGCCCACATAACCAGGAGGGGCACCGATCAGACGGGACACCGTATGTTTCTCCATGTATTCGCTCATATCGATCCGGATGATGCTCTTTTCATCATTGAACAGCACTTCCGCCAGAGCCTTGGCCAGTTCGGTCTTGCCCACACCGGTAGGCCCCAGGAAGATGAAGGAGCCGATGGGCTTGTTGGGATCCTTGATCCCGGCCCGGGCCCGGATGACGGCTTCGCTGACGGCTTCCACCGCTTCGTCCTGGCCGATGACCCGTTTGTGGAGGATCTCCGGCAGATGGGCCAGTTTCTTCTTTTCTCCTTCCATCAGACGGTTCACAGGGATCCCCGTCCAGGTGCTGACCACCTTGGCGATATCATCCTCGTCCACTTCTTCCTTCAGCAGGCGCTTGTCGGAATGTTCCTCTTTTTCCAGAGCTGCCAGCTGTTTCTGGAGTTCCGGCAGCTTGCCATACTTCAGTTCCGCCAGACGGTTCAGGTCATAGGACCGCTCCGCCTCTTCCATTTCCTTCTTCACATTGTCCATGTCCTTCTTCACCTGACGGATCTTGGCAATGCCGCCCTTTTCGGCCTTCCACTGGTCCATGAGCTTGTCGTTTTCACTCTTCAGCTTGGCCAGTTCCTCCTTGATCTTTTCCAGACGGGCCTTGGATGCGTCGTCCTCTTCCTTGGACAGAGCCTGTTCCTCGATCTGGAGCTGGAGCATCCGCCGACGGCTTTCATCCAGTTCCGTAGGCATGGAATCGATTTCCACCCGCAGACGGGCCGCAGCTTCATCTACCAGGTCGATGGCCTTATCCGGCAGGAACCGGTCATTGATGTACCGGTTGCTCAGGGTTGCGGCCGCTACCAGGGCGGAATCCTTGATCCGGACCCCATGATGGACTTCGTACCGTTCCTTCAGCCCTCTCAAGATGGAAATGGTGTCCTCCACGCTGGGTTCCGTCACCAGTACCGGCTGGAAACGCCGTTCCAGGGCGGAATCCTTTTCAATGTACTTCCGGTATTCCTTCAGAGTGGTGGCACCGATGCACCGGAGTTCCCCTCTGGCCAGCATGGGTTTCAGGATGTTCCCGGCATCCATGGAGCCTTCGGAAGCCCCGGCCCCCACCACCGTGTGCAGTTCATCGATGAACATGATGATCTGACCGGCGGAATCGGACACGATCTTCAAGACTTTCTTCAGTCGTTCTTCAAATTCCCCTCTGTACTTGGCCCCAGCCACCAGGGACGCCAGGTCCAGAGCATACAGGGTCTTATTCTTCAGGGATTCCGGCACATCACCGGCCACGATCCGGCGGGCCAGCCCTTCCACAATGGCGGTTTTGCCCACACCCGGTTCACCGATCAGCACCGGGTTGTTCTTTTTCCGGCGGGACAGGATCTCGATGGTCCGACGGATCTCATCGTCACGGCCGATCACTGGGTCCAGCTTCCCCTCCCGGGCTTTCCGGGTCAGGTCCTGGCCGAATTTCTCCAGGGTCTTGCGGTTTTCGTCCGCATCCCCGTTGTTTTCATATTTGTCAATCAGGTCACGGATGGCACGGCGGGTGATCCCGTACTTTTTGCACAGGTCCACCACTTCCGTATCCCCGTCCTCACACAGGGCGGCCAGCAAATGGGACGCGGTCACCGGGTTCTGGCCGGCTGCCTTTTCCGCCAGGGCGAACACCCGGGCCAGCCCGGTGCTCATGCTCAGCTGATCAGACCCCTTCACGGACGGGATCTGCTTCAGCAGACGGTCCACTTCCCTGCTGAACTGCGTCTCATCCACGTTCAGGCTCTTCAACACGAACTTGAAGAACCCGTCCGGCTGGCTGCACATGGCGGACAGCAGATGGACGGTGGTCAATTCCTGGTTGTAATTCATAACGGCTTGCTGCTGGGCAGCTTCCAACAATCCACGCACTTCGTCACTCAAGCGTTCTGCCTGCATAACAAACACCTCCAAAAACCATTGGATCAATGGGTACTTATCTGATTCAGAGCCCCTAAAAACAGAGCCCGGGAAGCCTTTTCCCACTTCCCGGGTCTTATTGTACCGCTTAAAAGTCAAAAAGTCAAATATTATTTTCGTTTTTTTGACTTTTTTTGCTTTTATTTTTCTTGGGTCAAGCAGAACCATTCCGGATGACGGGCCACTTCCCGGAAAAAGGCCTTGCCGGTTTCTTCCGCCTTGGCTCCCCGTTTTTCCGTCCGGGTCCCTTCCTGGCCGCAGAGAGCCGCCAGAGCCAGGGTCAGGGTCCGGTCCCGGCTGCTTTCCGCTCCTTCTGCCAGGGCACCGGTCCGGGCATAGCTGCAGCAGGTTTTCCACCACTGTTCCCCGTAGGCCTGCCCCCGCTTCACCAGGCGTTTTTCTCCTAGGACCTGTTCCAGGGCCAAGAGGCCAGCCAGTTCCTCCATCTGCTCCTTCCGTTCCCAGGGATCCGGATTCCCGACGTCTTCCAGCCGCTGCCAGTCCCGCTGCCAGCGGCTCCAATGCCCCTGAAGGAAGCCGTCTAAGGTGGGATGCGCCCCGTCCTTTCGAGCCAGGGAAACCAGGTACAACAGCTGCCACAGAGCCCCTGACGCATCCCGGCCGCACCAGGACGCCCATTCCTGGGCCGCCCCCACCCACCGGTCTTCCAGCCATTGCCAGGCCGGTTCCAGGGCCAGAAGCTCTTCCGGAAAGGGTTTTCCCTTCTGCCGGTCAGACACCGCCAGATAATCCACCGGTTCCAGCACCTGGAGCAGTCCATCCAGCAGATCCCGTCCCTTCTTCCAAGAAGATTTGGACAGGAACCCTTCTCCCAAGTCCCACAGTCCGGCCCCCTGCTGGAGAAGCTCCAGGAAAGGCCGAGCCTGGAATTCCCGTTTGGCGTCCGGGACCAGAAGGTCCAGCCCCTGGCTGAAAGTCTGCCGGACCAAAGCCTGCCACACTTCCGAAGGTTCCATCTCCCGGTTCCATTCCGGCCCTTTGGCGGCTTTGGGCGGGTTTCCTTTCCAGCCCAACAGATCCAATCCCCGCTTGAACTTACTCCGTTCTTCCGGCCACAGGGGGATTTCCCAGGACAGGGCCGCTGTAAACCGCAGCAGATCCCGTTCCTGGCCCCGTTTGAGTTCCAGTTCCAGTTCCTCGATGGGTTCCGTTTTATCCCCAGCGGTCAGGGTCCCCTGGTCCAAGGCCGCTTCCACCACCGTCACCGCCGACAACTGGAGGAGTGCCGTCTTCCGGGTGAATTCCACCGTGCACAACGGTAGCAGCTCATCCTCCTGGAGAAGGGTCTGGAGCTTCTGATCCAGCTGGGGGGCAAAGCCCTGGAGCACCGGTTCCGGTTTTTCCAAGGGTACCGTATACTCCTCCCGGCTGGAGAAGCCGTTCACCGTCTGCCCTTGGCTTTTCACCGTAACCTCAAAAGCTTTGCCATTGGTCCTCCGGATCCTGTAGGCCATACCGGTCCGGGTCAGTTTCCTGTCCCGGGTATCCAGATACTGGTTCCAGAGCTTCAGGGTATGATGACTGCCGGGGATGATCCGTTCCTTGACCAGCGGCAGCTGGAAAAATTTCCTGCGGCCTGCCTTGGTCGACAGCAATTTGATTTCCTTTTCCTGTCCATAAGCCATCTTCTTCCACACTCCCTGATAGATTCTTTTTTTATTGTAACACATGGCGCACTGGCTTTGGATGCATTGTTTGGTTATATAGGCATCTCCCGGCTGGCCCAAGTCCTGCTTTTTCTATGCAGAACTATATTTTATTTGACTTTTTATGTATTAAAAGTTATTATTAAAGAAACTTTCATTTCAATCTTTTTCTCACGGTATCTTTAAAGGAGGCTGCCATGCTAAGTCCCAGGGAACTGACAGAAATCCTGAAAACCAATGGCATGAAGATCACCCCCCAGCGCCTGGAAGTCTATCGCGCTTTTACTGGACCGGAGGAGCATCCTACTGCAACGGATATCTACGAACGGGTCAAGGAACAAATGCCTACCCTGAGCTTCGCCACCATATATCAGGCACTGGGCTTCTTCTGCCGGATGGGATTGATCCAGACGGTGGACGTGGGGGATGGGATCATGCGCTACGATGTGGACCCCCATCCGCATCCTCACTTCCGTTGTGAAGCATGCGGAAAAGTATTCAATCTGGAGCTGGATTACCATCAGGACGTAGACCAGGAAGCGGCTGCCCAGACCGGATTCGTCATCCACAGCCACCGGACCTATTTTCTGGGGATCTGCAAGGATTGCCAGGAAAAATAAATATACTGACAAAAAAATCTGCTGCATCCACGGGTTTCCCGCCTGCAGCAGATTTTTTCTTTTTTCTGTCACCCAGCAGGGATCCCTTCGACGGATCAGAAGGGCCCCAGATGGACAGCAGAGGCATACCACATGACCACAAAGGCGAAGATCCATTCCAGCCCTAAGAGGGGAAAAGCGAATTTCCACCAGCGCCGGAGAGGCACCCCGGCTACCGTGAGCACCGTCATGGTCGTCCCGCTGGCTGGCGTAATCATGTTGGTAAAGGCATCCCCCATCTGGAAGGCCAGGACGGCAGTCTGCCGGGTGAGCCCCACCAGATCCGCCAAAGGTGCCATGATGGGCATCGTAATAGCCGCCTGACCGGAACCGGAAGGCACCACCAGGTTGAATACATCCTGGACGATGAACATACCAAAGCCCAGCAGGGAATGCGGGAACACATTCAGTCCGGCGGCCAGATAGTAGATGATGGTATCCAGGATCTTGCTGTCCCCCATGAGCAGGGTGACCCCTTTGCACAGGGAAACCATCATGCAGGGCATGGCCATGTTCTTCACCCCACCGATGAAGGCGTTGGCAAAGGTATTGATGCTGAGCCGGCCCACGATCCCGGCAAACACAGCCATCATCAAGAACAGGGCGGCCAGTTCATCCATGTAGAAACCAAATTTGATGACCCCTACCAGGATGGCAGCCACAGTGACCACAAAGCCTCCCATGATGACTTTCTGCCGGCCGGTCATCAACACATTCTCCCCTTCATAAGCGGTCAGGTCCATCTGGGGACGGTAAATCTGGTCGTAATCGTACATATAGCTGCTTTCCGGGTTCTTTTTGATCTTCCGGGCATACCACATGGTGTAGCTGACGTTGATTACGATCAGCACCACCAGCATGACCATCCGGACTTCGATGCCGGAGAACATGGGCAGACCGGAAATGCTCTGGGCCACCCCTACGGTAAAGGCGTTGGTCACCCCAGCTCCGTATCCCCCACTGACTGCCGCCAGAGGCAGGGCTACCGCCACAATGGAGTCGAATCCCAGGGCATAGCTCACGGCCATGATCAGCGGCACAAAGGCGATGTATTCCTCGCTGCAGCCGGCAAAGGTACTGAGGCAGGTCATAATGGTCAGCATCACCGGGATCAGGAGCATTTCCCGTCCCTTCACCTTGGTCACCACATGGCCCAGGGCTCCGTTGATGGCCCCGGTTTCCGCCATTACGTTCAGGGCCCCTCCGATAATCATCAGGAAGCCCACAATGCTGCTGGCTCCCTTGACGCCCCGGGGCACGGCCTTGAACACATCAAAGAATCCGGCAGGATGCCGGGCGATGAAGTGGAAGGTATTGGGATCCACCACCATACGGCCGCTGGCCGCATCCTTCACCCGGTCAAAAGTCCCGGCCGGGATCAGATAGGTGGCAAGGGCGGTGAGGATCAGGATAAAGAAAATGATGATGATCGGGCTGGGCACCGATACTTTTTTGTTCACCGGTTTCTGGATGGTGTCTTGCTTGGTTTCTGTCATGTCAACTCCCCTTTGCAACAGTTACAGACGGCAGATGGCAGCCGCCAGCAGCATAGTCCGTTCAAACATGGTTTCCACAATGGCATATTCCTGGAGGGTATGGGCTCCATCCCCCTGGACTCCCACGGAATCCAGGATAGGGATCCCTGCCTGGGCCATGAAGGAGGCATCGGAACAGCCACCGGGATGGGCCGCGCCGAAAGCCGGGATGCCGAATTCAGCAGCGGCCTGGTTCACCAGTGCCAGCAGCCGGTCATTGCCCTCCGTCCGTTCAAAGACAGGCATAAAAGCCGGGAATTCCACTTCTGTCCTCGTGCCAGGCACGTGGGTCTCGGCACAGACAGCCCGGATAGCTTCCTGGAGTGCATCCTTGTCTTCGTTGTAGTCATACCGGCAGTCCACTTCGATCCGGCAGGTATCCGCCACCGCATTGGAAACCGTACCACCGGAAATGATGTCCGTACTGACGATCCGGCCTTTGTCCAGGTCCGTGAGAGCCCGGAGAGCGATGACCTTATGAGCCATCTCTTCAATGGCATTGGCAGAAGAGGCGTAAGCGTTGCCCACATGGCCAGCCTTCCCATGGACGGTGATCCACACATCCATGCAGCCCTTCCGGCCTACGGTGAGGCAGTTGTCCATCCGGCCAGTTTCCAGATTGAAGGCGCACAGGCAGCCTTGGGCTTCTTCCGCCAGCAGCCGATCCGCCCGGGAACCCTGGTGGGTGATTTCTTCATCAGGGACAAAGAGCAGCTTGATGGGATGCCGGTCATAACCGATCTTTTCCAGCACTTTGGCCAGATAGACTGCCATGACGATGCCCCCCTTCATGTCGCAGACCCCGGGGCCGTAAGCTTTCCCCTCCTTGATGGTAAAAGGATTTTCCGGATAGCTGTCGTTGGGGAACACCGTATCCAGATGGCCGCTGAGCAGGATGGGCTGGCCTTCCCGTCCTTTGCCGGACCAGGCCCGGATCAGGGGTACCGCCCCGGATTCCACCAATTCGCTTTCCATGCCCTGCTGTTCCAGATAAGCAGACACTTTTTCCATCAAGGCCTGCATCCGTTCTCTTTCCTTGCTGCCGGCCTGGAAATCGATCAATTCCTTCCAGAAATCCAGCATCTCCTGCCGGAAGCATTCCACCGCTTCCCGGATTTTTTCATTCTGCTGCTCCATGGGCTTCTCCTTTGCTTGGTACAGGTAATGATTGGCGATAATTTATACATATATAGTGTATATTATTATTTATTTTATCGAAATTCTTCGGTCTTGGCAATAGAAAAAAGAGGGGCTGTGAAATAATAGCTCCATGAAAACGAAAGGGACTTTCGATTCTTGTGAATCGAAAGTCCTTTTTCGTGTTAGAATTTAACTGCTATGAAAAA
>SFHH01000030.1 GCA_004555735.1 Acidaminococcus fermentans | reverse complement strand
CCTGGGTGAACCAACAGGGGCTGCTGCTGGATGGGGAGAACCATCCCTATCGGCAGATCCTTTCTCGGGATCCGGTCCGGAAAGTTGTCTATATGGATGCCCTGCGGGACCATCTGACTTATTTCAATACGATCCCCCGGCTGTACAAGTCGACGGATGTAATCTCCCCGAATCAGTATGACAGGGATCCGTATGTCCAGTTCATCCAACAACAATTCCATTCCAGATACAGCGTGACCATGGCGTTCGGGATCAATGCCTATATCCAGATGACCTTTTTCAAAGAGGCCGAAAATGGAGATTTCACGGACGAAGAGATGCAGCATTTCAGCGAGATCTATGCCTATATCGCCAATGCTTACAAGAATTTCAAGAAATATGAACAGGCCAAGATCATTTCGGAAATCAAGAACCGTATCATCGATTCTGGAGAAAAAGCCTATCTGATCACCGATGATTTCATGCATGTGATGGACTGCAATAAGGAAGCGGAATTGTGTCTGCAGGATATCCTGGGGCCTTCCGTACGCAGCCAGCTGGAAGGAGAAGGGGTATGCGGCTGGCTGCCTTTCCTCCTGAGCAGCGGGGATAAAGAGGATGAGGGGGAAAAAGTGCGGGTCCGGATGATCCAGAATTATCAGTTCCGGATCTATACCTATGACCGGAGCTATTCCAACCGGATCATCGACCGGTATCACTGGATCACCATCAGCAGCAAAGGAGGCCGCAAGCATGTGGAATTCACCCGGAATCTGGATCCGCTGACGCCTACGGAACAGCGGGTGGCCGAACTGATGTACCAGGGGCTGACCTATAAGGCCATTGCCATGCGGCTTGTGGTCAGCTACCATACCGTCAAGAAACATGTGGAAAATATCTATACCAAGTGCGGCATCCAAAGCCGGTACCAGCTGTATAAATGGATCGAAAGTCGGGAAAATTAGAATCGTTTGAAGGCATAAAGGGGCTGTGAAAAAATGAATCTTCATTTTTTCACAGCCCCTTTATTTTTATCAGGATACCCATAAGGAACATTCCTTATAAAAAGATAGCCAACTTACCTGCTTCTTTTCTACATGAAGATTGATAAAATTCAGATAACAAGAGGAAAGAAGATTGAGTAGCTTTCCTGAAATCGTAAGGGAGGTTTCGAAGATGGAACCCATTCGGGGAAATGTCTTCAACATCCAGCGGTATACCATCCATGACGGTCCCGGGCTCCGGACGGAATTGTTTTTGAAGGGCTGTCCCCTGCGCTGTGAATGGTGCAGCAACCCAGAAGGATTTGCGCCTTATGTACAGGCAGGGATCTATCGGAAAAAGTGCCTGGGAACAAAGATCTGCCAAGACTGTCTGGACGTGTGCCCAGTACCGGGAGCCTTGCAGTTCGAACGGGGAAAATTGACCGGCATCGACCGGGAAAAATGCACCAACTGCATGAAATGCCAGGAGGTATGCCCCTCAGATGCTATCAAGGCCTGGGGAAAATGGATGACGGTGGAAGAATGTATGGAAATCATCCTGCGGGACCGGGGTTATTATGAAAAATCCGGCGGCGGGGTCACAGTTTCCGGAGGAGAGAGCCTGATGCAGGCAGATTTTGTCGCAGGACTCTTCCAGGCTTGCCGAAAGGAAAATATCCAGACCTGCTGTGAATCTACTTTTTACTGCAACTGGTCAGAATTGGAAAAAGTCATTCCGTATACAGATCTGTTCATTGCAGATCTGAAACATATGGATCGAGAAGTCCACAAAGCCAGGACCGGCGTTTATAACGATCTGATCCTGGAAAATATGGAAAAGGTCTGTGCAGCAGGAGCCAGTCTGGTCCTGCGGATCCCGGTGATCCCCAAGTTCAATGATTCCATGGAAAATATGGAAGCGTCGGCAGATTTCCTGGAAAAGAACCTCCAGGGAAAGGTAAAAGCTCTGCAGCTGCTCAGCTTCATGAGATTGGGAGAAGAAAAATACGAGTCCCTAGGGATCCCTTATAAAATGAAAGGCCTCAGGATGAATCGGCCGGCTTTCCAGAAAAGGATGGAAAAATACGCCGCTTATTTCAGGAGCCGAGGAATCCACTGTTCAGTAGGTGCCAAAGAATGGGATTGATCGTCCCTTGTTTTGATAAAGGAGGATGTTAGATATGGAAAACAAGTTCACTCACACCACAGCTGCCGGTACGGAAGCCTTTGATCATGAGTATGGAGTAGGGTATCAGGTCCATCATAAGGACTGGTCTCCCTTCCCGCGGATCAACCGGCTGCGGAAACAGTTCCTGGCCAGACCCTATGATATCGATCTGGATCGTCTGAGACTGGTGACCAAATCCTATAAAGAACATGTGAAATGCCCGACCATGCTGAAGGTGGCCTATGCCTTCCGGGAAGTCCTGGAGAATGAGACCCTGCATATCGATGATGAAGAACTGATTGCTGGCGATCTGTCTGCAGCTCCCAAAGATGCCCCGATCTATCCGGAATTTTCCGTGGATTGGATCATCGATGAAGCCTATAACCATCCTTTCGAAAAACGGGAACATGACCAGTTCTATTTCAAAAGCGACGAAGACAGAGCGGAAGCGGTAGAATTGTGCAAATGGTGGCAGGGCCAGACCGTTGCCGACGAAATCGAATCCCGGCTGAGCTATGATCAGCTGAAATGTTCGGAAGCCGGCAAGAAGATCTTCCAGACCAACCTGTACCACTATGCAGGGGTAGGCCATCTGGCGGCTGACTATGCGTATATCCTGCGGAGAGGCTTTGATGGGATCATCGAAGATATCTCTGCCCAGCAGAAACTGCTGGATATGCACGATCCCTATTTCGCAGATAAACGGGACACCTATGATGCCATGATCATCTGCATGAATGCGGCCAAGATCTGGACCAAACGGTATGCGGATCTGGCAGCTAAGATGGCAGCAGAAACCCAGGATGCCAAACGGAAAGCAGAACTGGAGACCATGGCAGCCAACCTGAACCAGGTAGCCGGAGGCCCGGCGAAATCCTTCTGGCAGGCCCTGCAGCTGTTCAATATCGCTACGGTGCTGATCCAGACCGAAGGCAACGGCCATTCCATCTCCTATGGCCGGATGGACCAGTGGCTGTATCCTTACTACAAAGCAGACCTGGATGCTGGAAAGATCACCAAGGAATTTGCCCTGGAACTGATCGAAGACCAGTATGTGAAAGTCAACTATCCTACGAAGCTGAAAGATTTCGGTTCCATGGCAGTACGGAACGGCCGTGGGTTCGGGGGCGAAAGCCTGACCATCGGCGGGGTGGACCGGGATGGCAACGATGCTACCAACGATCTGACCATGCTGTTCCTGGAAGCAACGGCCCATACGCGGATGATGAATCCTTGGCTGTGCGTCCGGTTCCATGAAAAGACTCCTTATGAACTGTATGTGAAGACGGCAGAAGTCATCCGGGTAGGTTGCGGCCATCCGAAACTGTACAACGACGGCCCTGCCATCAAAGCCTGCTTGCGCAAAGGCTTCAGCCTGGAAGATGCACGGGAATACTGTGTAGTCGGCTGCGTAGAAATCGATGTTCCAGGGAAGGAATATGGCTGGCACGATGCAGCGTATGTGAATACTGCAAAGATGATGGAAATGGTCCTCAATGGCGGGAAATTCCTGGATGATGACAAGACCCAGTATGGTCCTAATACGGGAAGTCTCCTGACCTACAAATCTTTCGATGAAGTGCTGGAAAGTGTAGACCAGCAGTTCGAATACTGGACCAATCAGCTGTGCAGCAGCGAAAATATCATTGACCGGGCACACCAGAACCGGAAACCGCTGCCCTATGTATCCTGCTTCTTCCAGAACTGCATCCGGACCGGGAAGGATCTGGCCCATGGCGGTGCCGAAGTCAACGGTATCGGGCCGCAGGCTTCCGGGTTGGGGACCTGTGCTGACAGCCTGTCTACCATCAAACAGTTGATGTTCGATGAAAAGAAAGTGACCGGAGCTGAACTGCTCCAGGCCATCAAAGACAACTGGAAGGGCCATGAAAAACTGTATGCCCTGGTCAACAGTTCCAAAGTCCATCATTATGGGAATGATGATGATTATGCCGATGCCCTGTTCAAATACATGTTCGAATGCTACTGCCGCCACATTGCCGGCCGGAAGAACCAGCGGGGCGGGGAATTCAGCCCTGGAGTGTATTCCGTCAATGCCAACGTGGCCATGGGTATGGCGACCAACGCTTCCTTGGATGGCCGGACCAAAGGCGAAGCCATTTCGGACAACATGGGACCTGTCCACACGGACGGCGGTTCCCACGATATCCAGGGCCCGACCGCGCTGACCAACTCCCTGACGAAAGTGGACCATAGCCTGGCCACCAACGGGACCCTGATGAACATGAAATTCACCGAAGATACCGTGGCGGGGATCACCGGACGGGATAACCTGGTGAACTTCATCCGGCAGTATATGGCAGATCAGGCCATGCATGTCCAGTTCAACATCATGAGCTCGGCGACCATGCGGGCAGCCCAGAAGCATCCGGAAGACTACAAAGACATGCTGGTGCGTGTGGCTGGCTACAGTGCCTACTTCGTGGAACTGGGCAAGAAGCTGCAGAAGGATCTGATCCAGCGGACAGAGCTCCACTTCTAAAAAACAGACAATCAGTTCAGAACCAGCCTCTCTATGGGCGTGCCAAGGATGAAAACGTCCCTGGCACGCCTTTTTGTGAAAGGAGACCATCATGACCAATGAAGAAATCCTGAAGAGATGCATCGAAGAGGAAGAAAAATATCAGTTCACTACTTTCACCCAAACGGATGCTTTCCAACTGGGGAGAATGCTTTATGAAACAAGCATGGAAGAATTTGGCAAACCGATTGCCGTAGAGATCCGGATCAATCATCTGACGGTTTTCCGGTTCCTGCCGGAGGGCACCGGCGCCAATCAGTGCATCTGGCTGAAAGCCAAGGCGGATACAGTGGATACCATGCGGATCAGCACCTACCATTTCTGGGCGGATATCGCCTGCGGGGGCAGAGGGCTGAAGGAGCGCAGACTGGATGAGAAGAAGTATCTGGCCCAAGGGGGAGGCTTTCCGCTGCGGCTGAAAGGGTCTGCCGTGGTGGGGACGATCTGTGTCTCCGCCTTGAAGCATTACGAAGACCATCAGGTCATCGTAGATACCCTGGAAAAATATTTCAAAGAGAAGGAAGCATAAGGCAGAAGAGGGGGGGTGTGAAAAAAATCCCCCCTTTTTCTTTTGACGTTTTCCCGATAACCTCTGTGGTATAGTCTTGCCAAATATCCTTTTTCGACCATGGAGGTGCGTGATGAAGATTTTCCGAGGGATGCTTTCCGCTGTAGCGGCGGGATTCTGTATTGGACTGGGCGGTGCCGTGTTCCTGCTCCAGACGGAAAAGCTGGTGGGAGCGCTGCTGTTCTGCGTGGGACTTTATACCATCTGCGAGATGCAGTTCCATCTCTTTACGGGAAGGGTCTGTTATGCCTTGGAACAGCCGCTCTGGAGCTGGTTCCGTTTCCCTTTGATCTGGGTGGGGAACTGGCTGGGCACTGGGCTGGTGGCTGGGCTCCTGGGGCTGACCCGCGTCGGTCCAGCGGCTCGGCAAGCGGCCCTGGTGTTGGTGCAGGGAAAGAATGGAGATACGCTGCTGAGCCTGTTCATCCTAGGCTTTTTCTGCAACATCTTTGTCTTCATCGCCGTGGAAGGGTATAAGAACTTTCCTTTGGCATTGGGAAAGTACCTGGCCATTTTTGTGGGCATCACTGTGTTCATCATGAGCGGGTACGAGCACAGTGTAGCCGATATGTTCTACTATTTCATGGCTGGGCAGATGGGCCAGGAAGCCTTGGTACGCCTCCTGGTGATCACCGCTGGCAATGTCTGCGGCGGGCTGACAGCCTGGGGGGCTCGGCAGGCTGCCAGGAAAGCCGCAGGCTGAGCCGGAGGGAGCTGGCTTCTTAGCGGCTTTTTTGCTATACTCGAGGTATCTCTTGTGAGGAGGAATGCAGATGAATCCATTTCAAATCGATATTCCCACGAAAGTGCTGTTCGGGGCTGGGCAGCTGGGACAGCTCCATGCCCAGGCTCTGCCGGGAAAACGGGCACTGATCGTGATTTCTTCCGGAAAGTCTACCCGGGCCAACGGGTATCTGGAGCGGACGGAAAAAGAACTGGCGGCGGCTGGTATCGCAACAGCAGTCTTCGACCAGATCCAGGCCAATCCCACCTTGGCTTCGGTGGAAGCAGGGACCCAGGCAGCTCGGGAGATGGAAGCCGAGATGGTGGTGGCGCTGGGGGGCGGCTCTGTCATGGATGCGGCCAAGGCCATTGCCCTGATGGCTGTCAATGAAGGGAGCCTGTGGGACTACGTCAACGCAGGGACCGGAAAGGGAGCACAGCATGCCCATCGGGCCCTGCCCGTGATTGCCATCACCACCACGGCCGGGACCGGATCGGAAGTGGATGCCTGCAGTGTGATCACTAACCAAGGGACCCATGAGAAAATCGGCCTGAAATTGCCGGATCTCTTTCCTTGGCTGGCTGTCGTCGACCCGGAACTGATGCTGACTGTCCCCGCCCGTCTGACGGCATACCAGGGGTTCGATGCTCTGTTCCACAGCCTGGAGACCTATGTGAGCCGCAAAGCCAATCTGCTGAGCGATATGCTGGCCTCTACGGCCATCCGGGCGGTGGGACGGTATCTGCCCCGTGCTGTAGCCGACGGCGGGGACATGGAAGCCCGGACCCAGCTGGCTTTTGCCAATACTCTTTCTGGCTATGCCATGGTGACGGGAGGCTGCACCAGCCAGCATTCCCTGGAACATGCCATGAGCGCCTATCATGAAACCCTTCCCCATGGGGCAGGGCTGCTGATGATCACTCTGTCATATTTTGGCTGGATGCTGGACCAGCATATCTGTGATGACCGGTTTGTAGACATGGCTCACTTTCTGGGAAAGGAAAATGCCGAAAAACCTACCGAGTTCCTGGAGGTCTTGGAACGATTACAGGAAGCATGCGGCGTAGCCGGACTGAAAATGAGCGACTATGGAATTTTACCGGAAGAATTCCCGAAAATGGCAGAGAATGCCACCACGGCTATGAAAGGGTTGTTCCTGAATGACCGGCGGTCTCCTTCTCGGGAAGAATGTGTGGCTATTTACCAGAAAGCTTATCGGTGAGGGAATCCAGCAGACAACCCTGGGACAAAGGTAGTACAACGATGTTGTATGGGGCTGTGGACCATATCCATCCACAGTCCCTGTTCTCTGTTGTCCTCTGACAAATCAACTCATCATCTTGCTGCAAAGGATGGCGCTGCTATGGATCTCTCTTTTCTTTCACCCCGCTCCCGGATGCTCCTGTCCCTGGTCATTTTTGGGACGATTGGCCTGGTGCGCCGGCACATTCCCCTGGGCTCTGTGCCGTTAGCCCTGCTGCGGGCGGCCCTGGGCTGCCTGACCCTGCTGGCCCTGATGCAGATGAAGCGGATCCCCTTCCAGAGGGAAAAACTGGAAGCACGGGCCCCGAAACTCCTGCTCAGCGGTCTCCTCCTGGGCCTGGACTGGGTCTTTTTCTTTGAATCTTTCAATCATACTACGGTGGCCATCGCTACCCTATGCTATTATATGGCTCCGGTCTTCATGCTGGCGGCAGCGCCGTTGGTGTTCCGGGAAACCCTTAGCGGCAGGAAACTGGTCTGCGGGGCTGTCACCGTCGGCGGGATGCTGCTGGTTTCCGGCGTGTTAGGAAGCCGGGGAGAGATGGGGGATATCACGGGTGTGTTCTATGCCCTGGCAGGCGCCTTCTTTTATGCAGGGATCATCATCCTCAGTAAGACCATCAGCGGACTGGATCCCTATGAACAGACGGCTGTGCAGCTGGGGACGGCTGCCTTATTCCTGCTGCTCTACTGCCTGGCGACAGGACAGCTGGACTTCTCTGCTATGGATGGTACCGGGTGGGGGCTGACGCTGCTTTTGGGCATCGTCCATACGGGGCTGGCTTACGGGATCTATTTCGGCAGCCTGACCCAGGTGCCGGCTCAGACGACGGCTCTCCTCAGTTACGTGGATCCGGTGGTAGCCGTGTGCATTTCGGTGTTCCTGCTCCAGGAACCCATTACCCATTTGCAGCTAGCTGGAGTCGTTTTGGTGCTGGGCGGCATGATCAGCGGAGAGAGGAGAAGATAAATGGAAAAGCGTATTTTTCATCCAGGGGATATTGTACAGCATTTCAAGCGGGAACAGCTGACGGAAGAAGAGCGGAAGACTAACCGGTATCTGTATCAAATCGTAGGGCCAGCTGTCCACTCTGAAACACGGGAACCGCTGATGGTGTACCAGGCCCTGTACGGGGATTTCGGCCTGTATGTCAGACCGGCCGCCATGTTCTGCAGCGAAGTAGACCGCAAGAAGTATCCGGAGATCCGACAAAGGTACCGATTTGAGAAAATAAATAAGTAAACCTTACTGAAATCAGAGTTGACATAAAATGCAGGCTTCCTTATAATAAAAGCATCAGATCTAAGGAGCCTGATTTCGTCCTGATCCGTCCCTCCGGATCAGCCCATGAGAAACTCTCAGAAGGAGCTGCTGTACGTTTTTTGTGCAGCAGCTCCTTTTTCGTGGTAAGATGGGGGAGCATCATTATGGAAAATAACAGGAGGAACATCCTATGGCTATTTTGGAACATGATATCCTGATCAGTGAAGATCTGCGCCGGGTACCCCGGGAAGAACTGGAAAACCGGCTGGCACGGCTGCGGGAGACCTTGACCCAACAGGACCCGGGCTGGCAGCTGGCCGTGGTCACAGATAAATTGGATATGTATTACTTTACGGGTACTATGCAGGAAGGCGCTTTCCTGGTCCGTCCCCAGGACGCCATCTTGTGGGTGCGCCGGAGCCTGGCCCGGGCCCTCAACGAAAGCCTCCTGCCGGAAGGCTGGATCCGCCGGATGCACAGTTACCGGCAGCCGGCCGAATACTACGGGGAAGAGCTGCCTTCGGCGGTGTACCTGGATGAAAAACATACCTCCCTGGAATGGCTCCGGTTCTTCCGGAAGTACTTCCCTTTTGAAGTACGGAAAAATCTGGACCCGGTGCTCAGCAGCCTGCGGAGTGTAAAAAGTGAGTATGAACTGGCTCTTTTGGCCCGGAGCGGGCAGATCCATGCCGACGTACTCATGCAGGAAGCACCCGTCTTCCTGAAAGTGGGGATCAGCGAAGCGGAACTGGCTATCCAGCTGTATCTCCGGATGGTGTTGAAGGGCAGCCAGGGTGTGGCCCGGACCAACCGGCCCACGGGAGAAGATGCCATTGGCCTGGCGTCTTTTGGCAAAAGCGCCCTGGTACGGACGGCCTTCGACGGACCTGGGGGGACCAGCGGGACCTGTGTGGCGGTCCAGAGCATCGGGTCGGCCTTCCGGCTGCTGAAGCCGGGCCGGCTGGTTTACCTGGATATCCCCTGCGGGGTGGACGGGTACAATACGGATAAAACGGTGGTGTACTATTTTGGGGATCTGGATCGGGATCCGGCCAAAGAGGAGATCCTTCGGGCCTATGATTATTGCCTAGACCTGGAGCAGCAGACGGTGGCTCTGCTGAAACCCGGAGCGGTACTGGGAGAGATTTACGACAAAGTGATGGCTGACTTCGATCCCTATTATGAGAAAATGTTCATGAACGGAGGCCGTTTCCTGGGGCACAGCATCGGCATGTGCATGGATGAGACACCGGTGATCGCCGGCGGTGTCAAAGACCGGGTACGGGAAAACATGGTCTTTGCGGTAGAACCCAAAATCGCCCTGCCAGGCCTGGGGATGGTGGGAACGGAAAATACCTACCGGATCGGTCCGGACGGGCCGGTGTGCCTGACGGGAGGTTCCCAGCCTCTGCGGGTCATCCGTTGATTTTCCCCTGCCGGAAATGGTAAAATAATACGATAATAATTTTCAGGGCGGCAGGTGGCTGCAGCCTGGAAACAAGGGGAGTAAAAGAAAAATATGGCAACAGAAGAAATCGGGCTCCTGGACAAACAGGATTTCCTGGAACAAAAAGAAGTCATCAAAAAACAGATCCTGGGAAACAGCAGGCTCACCGGTGCGGAGAAACGCCAGACTCTGCAGGTACTGGAAGGATTTGAAAAATCCGTCCTCCAGGGAGGGGTGCGCCAACACGGCATCACTAAGGCCATGCTGAAGACGGCCCTGCCGGTATTCGGGAAAATGAGCGAAGATAAGCGGCACAATGAAAAAGAACTGCGGGTCCTGAAATTCCTGACCTATTTTGTGCTCCAGGGGATCCAGAAATGAGTGCGCTGACACTGTTCCTTTTGGCCGTATCTCTTTCCATGGATGCCTTTGCCGTATCTGTCTGCGGTGGGCTGAAAATGAACGGCCGGGAACGGTTCAAAGGCGGGCTGATCTTCGGCGCCTGGTTCGGGGTGTTCCAGGCCCTGATGCCGTTGATCGGTTACGAGCTGGGAAGCCATTTTGCCAAGATGGCCGAAGCGTATGCCCATTGGATCATTTTCCTGATCCTCTCATATATTGGCTGGAATATGATCCAGGAAGCGGGAGAGGATCAAGAAAAAGAAAAGCTCACTGGCTTCCGGACCCTGTTGGGGCTGGCGGTGGCTACCAGCCTGGATGCCCTGGGGGTGGGCGTGGGTTTCGCCTTCCTGGATATCCGGATCCTGCCGGCGGTACTGGAAATCGGCACCATTACTTTCTGCCTCTCCTTCTTAGGCTGTGCCTGTGGATCGGTGATCGGCATGTGGGGAAAGGAACGGGCGGAGAAAGCCGGGGGCTTTGTACTCCTGCTGATCGGGCTCAAGGCCGTAATCGAGCATTACGGGATCCTGGACAATTGGACGCCGTTCCTGTTCTGAAAAAGCGGGACTGCTGCAGCGCAGCAGCCCCCGTCATACGTCATACGCCGATGGAAGCCAGCTTTGCTGGCTCCAAATTCAAGAAAACTAGTGGAATCCTGTAATAGATTTTGAAATTTCAGAATCAATTTGAAAAATTGATTTCCAAAAGCGTATGACGTATGACGTCTGACCTATGACGAAGGGGTTGTTGCACGTGTGTTTTTTCATACGTGCAACAACCCTGTTTCTTCTAAAGGAGGCAAAAAATGGCCCGTCAGCGGTACATCATGCATGTGGATATGGATGCGTTCTTTGCCTCCGTAGAACAGCTGGACCATCCGGAATACCGGGGGAAACCGGTGATCGTGGGAGGGCTTTCCGGCCGGGGCGTGGTTTCTACCTGTTCTTATGAGGCACGGAAGTTCGGGGTCCATTCGGCCATGCCCATGGCCACGGCTCACCGGCTTTGCCCTCAGGCCATCTATGTCCAAGGACGGTACGACCGGTATACGGAAATCTCTCGGAAAATTCGGCAGGTTTTCCATGAATTCTCCCCGGTGGTGGAGCCCCTTTCCATTGACGAAGCTTTCTTGGATTTGACAGGAATGGAAGCCTTGGCTGGGGATATATACGCCCTGGGGCCGAAAATCAAACAGGTGATCCGGGAACGGACCGGGCTCACGGCTTCCGTAGGGCTGGCTCCTAATAAATTCTTGGACAAACTGGCCAGCGATCTGCGGAAACCGGATGGTTTGGTGATCATCCGGCCGGAGGAGGCGGCCGCTTTTATCGCGCCGCTGCCGGTGGGGCGGATCTTCGGGCTGGGGCAGCGGTCCGTGGCGGCCCTGGAAAAAATAGGGATCCGGACCATCGGTCAGCTGGCGGCCTGTGATCCCCGGCTGCTGCAGCCCCTTCTGGGAAAACAGGCGGAAGAGATCCGGGACAGGGCCCGGGGCTTGGATAGCCGGCCGGTGGTGCCCGATGAACAGCGGAAATCCCTGGGCAAAGAGAATACCTTTCCCGTGGACCTGGTGGGGTTGGAAACCTGTCTGGGAGCCTTGTGGGACCTGTGCCAGCAGGTGGGATGGCGGCTGCGCTGTGCCGGTCTTTCCGGCTGTACGGTGACCCTGAAGGTGAAGACCAGTTCCTTCCAGCTGCTGACCCGGAGCCGGACGGTGGAAGACCCTCTGTCCCAAGATGAAGAACTGATGGAACAGATCCGAGGATTGGCCAGCCAGCTGCCCTGGAACCAGCCGGTACGGCTGCTGGGAGTCAGCGTCAGCCATCTGGTACTGGCAGGATCCCAGAGCCTGGCCCTGGAGGATGAGCGGCAGCAGAATCGGAACCGGGCCCTGGATGCCCTGAAACAGCGTTTCGGGGAAGACATCATCCGTAAGGGCTGGAGGAAACCGTGAAATCCGGCTGGCCAGAGCTGAGGAAAAAAGGTAGAATAGAACTGATCACAGAAGTCATCGCAGAAAGGGGCAGGGGGATGGAACGGCGGAAGAAAATCGGGGTAGGGATGGTCCTGTTAGGCGCTGCCCTGTGGGGGAGCAGCAGCAACAGCGTGGAATACCTGATGGTGGACCAGCATTTCACCTGGTCTGCCATCCTGTTCTGGCGGATGGTCTTTACCGGGATTTCCTTCCTAGGGATTTCCCTAGTCCAGAAACAGGACCTTTTGGCCCCTTTGAAAAAAGATTGGCTCTGGCTCCTGAAATTCATCCTGCTGGGGATGTATTTGATGCAGGTGACCTTCTTCAAGGCCATTTACTACAGCAATGCAGCTACGGCCACGGTGCTCCAGTACACCATGCCCGCCATCCTGCTGCTGATGTATCTGGTGAAGGAACAGCGGCTGCCTACCCGGCGGGAAGTCGTTGCAGTGGTGCTGGCCCTCTTGGGGACGACACTGATTGCCACCAAAGGACAGGGGGCGGCCCTGGCAGTTTCCGGGGAAGCCCTGGCCTACGGGATCCTGAGTGCTTTTGGAATGGCGTTCTATACAGCGTATGCGGCGGTGCTGCTGAAGAAATACAGTTGCTTCCTGATCCTGGGCTGGGGCAGTCTGGGGAATGCCCTGCTACTCCAGCTGTTCAACGAGCCCACTCTGGAAGGGGCCGTCCTGGACATCCATACAGCGGCGGCTTTCGGCATCCTGTTCGTGCTGGGGACACTGGTTGCCTACTACGTGTATCTGGAAAGCACCAAATACATCCCCCCGGCGGAAACCGGCGCCCTGGCCGCTTTTGAACCACTTTCGGCTTATTTTTTCTCCGTAGCAGTCATGGGGAACCGGGTGGGAGCGGTGGAAATGGCAGGGGCCCTTTGTATCATCGTGATGGTCTGTGTTCTGGCCCGCAATGACTGAGGGGAGAAAAAACAACAAATCCCTGTTGACATACCACCGTTGAGTGCCTATAATGTAAATCATACTAAAACAGTAGTAATTAAAAAGTACTTTGGGGGAGGCAATGACAATGAGCGAAGAAAAGAAATACCATTTTGAGACCTTGCAGCTCCATGTAGGGCAGGAAGAAGCCGATCCGGCCACCGATTCCCGGGCTGTGCCCATTTACCAGACTACGTCTTATGTATTCCGGAACAGCCAGCATGCCGCTGACCGGTTTGCTCTGAAAGATGCGGGCAACGTATATGGCCGGCTGACCAACCCGACGGAAGATGTTTTTGAAAAACGGATCGCCGCCCTGGAAGGCGGGGTGGCTGCCCTGGCTACGGCCAGCGGCGCCGCTGCGGTGACCTACGCCATGCAGGCTCTGGTCCATGCTGGACAGCACATTGTCTGCGCCACTACGGTATACGGCGGCACCTACAACCTGTTTGAACATACGTTTCCGGATTTTGGCATCGAAACCACTTTTGTGGATCCTACCAAAGGGGTACAGGTCTTCGAAGATGCGGTACGGGAAAATACCCAGGCCATCTACATTGAATCCGTGGGCAACCCCAATGCCAACCTGATCGACATCGATGCAGTGGCGGCCATTGCCCATAAGTATAAGATCCCTCTGGTGGTGGACAGCACTTTTGCCACTCCCTATCTGCTGCGTCCTTTTGAACACGGCGCTGACGTGGTGGTCCATTCTGCCACCAAGTTCATCGGCGGTCACGGTACCACCCTGGGCGGCATCATCGTGGACAGCGGCAAGTTCGACTGGGTGGCTTCCGGCCGGTTCCCTTGGCTGGTTGACCCCAACCCCAGCTACCATGGCATCAGTTTTGCCAAGGACGTGGGCGCTGCTGCCTATGTAACCTATATCCGGACCCTGATCCTGCGGGATACGGGGGCTACCATTTCTCCCTTCAATGCCTTCCTGCTGCTCCAGGGCACCGAAACCCTGTCCCTGCGGGTAGAACGTCAGGTGGAAAATGCCCTGAAAGTGGTGGACTTCCTGGCCCACGATGCCCATGTGGCCAAAGTGAACCATCCTTCCCTGCCAAACCATCCTGATCATGGACTGTACAAGAAGTACTTCCCCAACGGCGGGATTTCCATCTTTACCTTTGAAATCAAAGGCGGTGCCGCCGCTGCCCAGAAGTTCATCGATCATCTGAAGATCTTCTCCCTCTTGGCCAATGTGGCCGATGTGAAGAGCCTGGTGATCCACCCGGCTTCCACCACCCATTCCCAGATGAACGAAGAAGAGCTGGCCGCTTCCGGGATCACCCCGGCTACTATCCGGCTGTCCATCGGGACCGAACATATCGACGATATCATCGATGATCTGAAACAGGCTTTTGCCACTTTGGATTGAGTGAATTAAAAAGGCTGCTGCACAAATTGTTCTGTGTAGCAGCCTTTTTTTGCAGGAGGAACGGTCTAGATTCTTTGGTTAATGCAATTCTCCGATTTCTTTTTCCATTGTTTCTACCAATGTGCCATGATAAATCAGCTGATAAGCCTTTTCCATATCTCTGTAGATAGCAATATCATCCTTCATATAAGGAACTTTTTCCCGGATATAAGTATAACTGATCTTTCCAGGTGTACCTAAAAGAGAAGCTCCTTTTTCCCGAAGATCAATACCTTGGGCTGCACAGATAAATTCAATCGAGAGAACATGGAACGCATGTTCAATGATTTGTCGTGCCTTACGGGCAGCAATCGTTCCGAAGCTGACATGGTCTTCCTGGTTGGCTGAAGTAGGAATCGAATCGACACTTGCAGGATGGGCTAGAATTTTGTTCTCTGAGACTAATGCAGCTGCGCAGTACTGCGGAACCATGAAACCACAATTTAAACCGCCGTTGGAAACCAGGAATGCTGGAAGACCGTTACTGAGGGCAGGGTTGACAAGTCTTTCAATTCTCCGTTCAGATACATTGGCCATTTCTGCCATGGCAATCCCCAAGGTATCCATTGCGATGGCGACGGGCTGACCGTGGAAGTTCCCGCCAGAAATGACATCTCCATTGTCTGTGAATATCAGGGGATTATCAGTGGCAGAATTAATTTCTGTTGTAATCACACTGCGGACATAGTCAAGGGCTAGTCGGCTGGCACCGTGGATTTGCGGGATACAGCGCAAGGTATAGGCATCCTGTACCCGTTTTTCAGCTTGACGGGTTGTCAAACGGCTTCCCTTGAGCAGCTTTCTCATGTTATAGGCAACGTCAATTTGTCCACTATGAGGCCGGGCTTCATGGACACGGGCATCATACGGATCAGAAATTCCGGTCAAAGCTTCACAAGTCAATGCCGAGATGATATCCGCTGTTTTTACGATATTATAGGCATCATATACTGCGATGGCTGCTACCCCCATCATGGCACAGGTTCCATTGATGAGTGCCAGACCTTCTTTAGAAGTCAGCTCAACAGGATGGATCCCTGCTCTCTTCATAGCTTCAGCACCGGGCAGTATTTCGCCTTTGTATTCTGCTTCGCCATCTCCAATTAGAGGCATAACCATGTGAGCGAGGGGACAAAGATCACCGCTTGAACCTACAGATCCTTTTTCAGGGATGATTGGGTGGACATGTGCATTGATCATTTTAATCAGTGTTTCTACGGTAGAGAGTCTGATTCCCGAAAATCCTTTTGCCAAGGCATTGACACGGAGAAGCATGATGGCTCTAACGACTTCTGCCGGAAAAGGTTTACCGACGCCTACACAGTCAGCTAAAATGAGTCGCAACTGCAATTCGTTCAATTGGTCATTATTGATGGCAACGTTT
>SFHH01000230.1 GCA_004555735.1 Acidaminococcus fermentans | reverse complement strand
GGCGTAGTCAGCCCCCTTGGTATCGCTTTCTGCCGTAGGGGTCAGTACCAGGTTGTTGTCTCCCACGCTGACGGTGGAATGTTTCTTGGCTTCTGCCTGGGCCTTTTCTGCAGTGTCTTTCACTGTATAGAGCTGGCTGCCGTTCACCGCGTCGGTGGAATCAGCCCCAATGGTGCCGGCCGCAAGGCCGGTGACCTTCCGGTTCCCCAGGTTGATGCCCGTGCTGGCATTGATCACCAGGGAACTGGCCGTAGCACCGCTCTCCACAGGTGCGATGGTCATCCCGTCCCCTGTAAGGGTAGTGGCGAACTTTTCGCCCGTCACGGAAACGCTGGTCAAATCTTTCAGTTCCTTGGCCAGGGCAATAGTGAGGCCCTGGTTCCCGTCGCTGGTCACCCCGATATTCCCTGCGGTGAGTTTACTGGTATCCGCCCCGCCGGTCACCTGGTATCCGCCCCGCCGGTCACGGTCAAGGTGTCGTTCAGCAGCACAGCCGAAGTGTTCCCGTCATCCCCTTTGAACTTCAGCCCGTCTTCCAGGGTGGCCAGTTCATGGATGCCGCTGCTTTCATCGGTATAGGTCACCCGGGTCATCTTCTTACTGTCCGCCGGACTCAGTTCATCGCTGCCATCCTGGACATAGATGTCCGCACTGGTCTGGGCCGCACTGGTCACCGTATCCGCCGGTTTGGTCCCTTTCAGGACCAGATGGCCGGTCTGGGTGGTATCGGTGCTGCTGGCCGCCTGGGCCTTCAAGACGGCCACGGGATTGGCAATGGCTCCGGCTGCATCCTGGGTCCCCAGGGAAAGGGACCGGCCTGCCATATCCTTTTTCCCGTAAATAGTAGTAGTGACCGTCCCGTCCGCGGCTTTTGCCGTCGCCGTGGTCAGGTTGGCTGTGGTATAGTCCTCTGCCAGAGTGGTCCCATTTGCCAGATCGGACCCTTGGATCTTGGCTGTCTTCCCCAGGGACAGGGTCTCTTTGCCTGTATTCCCGGCAAAAGCGATCCCCGTATCCGTCAGGGTCTGGTTCTGAGCCTTCAAGTCGCCGATGGTAGCTGCATTATTGTCAGATGCATCCGTATAGGTTTTACCGGTCAGTCCGCTGGCCACATTCTCAATCTGCTGGTTCCCGGCACTGATCTTCGTCCGGGTGAACTGGGCAGAAGTATCCTCGCTACCCAGGCTGATGCCGTCAGAAGTCACTACTGCCGTTTGTGCGTCCGTCCCGGTCTTGCCGTTGGTGAATTGGGCGCTGGTGAGCCCGGTGAGCACAGGGCTCAGGCCGATGGTGTACTGGGTCTTGGAGGAATCCGTTTTGTCGTCAGCCACCACGCTGATGTTGGAACCTTCCTTCACGGTGGTCAAGAGCCCCTTGACGATGGTTCCATTCTGGATGCTGGCGATCACATCCCCCAGTTCCCCTTCGGTGGCCGCCCGATTGTCCACCAGCTGGGCTGTACTGGTGTAGCTGGTGTTGGAAAGGCCCGTGATGGTGTTGGCTGTAATATTGCCGGCCGTATCAGCCGCACTGTTCAGGCGGATATCACCCACGGCCACGCTCCCGGCCCGCACATTGCCGCTGACCTGGAGGGAAGACCCGGTGATAGCACCAGTTGTCCCGTTAACGGTCACCGCACTGGTCCCGGTGCCAAAGGAAGCAGTCCCCTGGGTCCCATCCAGAGTGATGGCCGTTCCGTTGCTGCCCAAGGTCACCGTATCTTTCAGGCTCACGGTGTAATTTTGGGAGCCGTCCGTATTGTCCGAAGGTGTCACGTCCACATTCCCGGATCCGCTGACGGTGGAATGTTTCTGGGCTTCTGCCTGGGCCTTTCCTGCAGTGTCTTTCACCGTGTAGAGCTGGCTGCCGTTCACCGCATCAGTAGAAGTGGCAGAGACATCTCCCGCCTGTACCCCGTGGAGCTGCCGGTCACCCAGGTCCAGCTTCTGGGCCGTCAGGTTCACGGCGTTCCCGCTGGACGTGGGGGTGATAGTCAGTCCATTCCCAGTAATCTGAGTGGTAAAGTTCCCATTGCTGAAGGCAGCACCGGTCAGGCCAGTGAGATTCTTGGCCAGCCGGACTTCCAGCTTTCCATTACCATCTGCCACCAGGCCGATGTTCTTGTCACTGAGCTGGGTCAGGTTATCGACACTGGTTTCTCCCCCAGTGAGGGTCAATGTTTCGTTGAGTTTTTTGGTCACCGGCGTGCCGCTGTCCCCGGCAAAGGTCATGCCCGCCCCATCCAACCGGGTGGTCAGGCCGCTGATATTCGTTGTATTGGTGCTGACCTTCTGGTTGGTGGCAA
>SFHH01000229.1 GCA_004555735.1 Acidaminococcus fermentans | reverse complement strand
CTGTATTATGTATACAAAATCAAACAACCGTGAAATATTTCTTGCAAATCCATGACATTTGATAGTCTATGTAATGAAAATGAGAGCATTACACGTCCGTCGTCCTGACAGATGGAATGCTCTCTTTTTGTTAAATACAATGAAAAATGTCAGCTGGAGCCGGACCGCTTTCAGACTAGTGGCTGGATCATCCCTGCCTGACGCATCTGCTGGGCTTCCGCCCGGAGCCGTTCGATCCGCTTCTCCGTAGAAGGATGGGTACTGAAAAGAGCCTGGGCATCCTTGGCAGAGAAAGGAGAGATGATGAACATATGAGCAGTCGCTTCCGTAGCCCGGGGCATGGTCCGGGTCCGGGCATAGCTCTCGATCTTGGCTAGGGCGTCTGCCAGGGCATCCGGGTCCCCGCTGAGCTGGCCGCCGGTATAATCGGCCATATATTCCCGGGTACGGGAAATGGCCAGCTGGATGATGGCAGCCGCCAGGGGCGTCAGGACCAGCATCAGGATCCCTACCACAGGGTTGTTCCGCCGGTCGTCCCGGTCCCCGCCGAACCAGAAAGCGAAGCGGGCCATGACGGAAATGATCCCGGCCATGCCGGCGGCAATGGTGCTGATCAGGATATCGCCGTGCTTAACATGGCTCATCTCGTGGCCCAGCACCCCAGCAATCTCCCGGGGTTCCAAGAGCTCCATGAGGCCCGTGGTGACACAGACCGCTGCGTGTTCCGGATTCCTTCCCGTAGCAAAGGCATTGGGCAGCCCTGTATCGATCACATAGACCCGGGGCATAGGGAGCTGGGCCCGCTGGGCCAGGCCCTGGACGATCCCGTAGAGCATGGGGGCGCTCTGGGCATCCACTGGCTGGGCGTTGTACTGGGAGATCACTAGCTTGTAGGGAGAAGGCCAGCATCACGGTCATGCCGCTGCTCCCCCCGATATAGTCACCGATCAAAAGCATCAGGCCCGTCATCAGGCCCATCAGTAAAGTTGTTTTCAGCATCGTCGTTCACCTCGGATTCTTTCACGCCCGGGGATGGCTCTTGTCAAAGACCGTCTTCAGGCGGCTGTTGGTCAGATGGGTATAGATCTGGGTGGTAGAGATATCCGAATGACCTAGGAGTTCCTGCACCGTCCGGAGATCCGCCCCGTTATCCAGCATATGGGTGGCAAAAGAATGGCGCAGGATATGGGGAGTCAGGGGCTTCTGGATCCCGGCCTTCACCCCATATTCCTTGATGATCTGCCAGAACCGCTGCCGGGTCATCCCCGTCCCTCGGATGGTCAGGAAGAGACTGTCATCTTCCCGTCCGTTCTTCACAAAGAGAGGCCGCACCTCCCTCAGGTATTTCTCCAGGAACTGGATAGCTGCCTTGCCCAGGGGAATCAGCCGTTCCTTGGCACCTTTCCCATAGGCGATCACATAGCGGGTCTCCAGGTTCACGCTGGCCCGTTTCAAGTTCAAGAGTTCTGAGACCCGCATGCCGGTCGCATACATCACTTCCAGCATGGTCCGGTCCCGGAAGCCTTCCGGCTGGCGGAGATCCGGGGCTGCTAGAAGCTGCTCCACTTCTTCCAGGCTCATCACCTTGGGCAGGACCACACCCCGGTTCCCCGCTTCGACCACTTCGGACGGATCTTCCTCCAGGAAACCCTCCGCCGTCATAAAGCGGAAAAAAGCCTTCAGAGCCGCCAGTTTCCGGGAAGCTGACGTGGGTGCATACTGCTGCTGCCGGAGCATCTTCATATACGCCAGGATATCCTCCCGGCTTACTTCCGTCAAGGGTTTCTTGATCCATCCGGCAAAGAGCCGGAGATCCCTACCATAGGATTCCCGGGTATTGTAGGCCAGTCCCATTTCCACCGTCAGATATTCCAAAAACAGATTGATTTCTTTTTCCAGCTTATTCCTTATTGACACCCTGATCATTTCCTTTTTTTAAGACTAGGATTGTCTCTGCCTCTAAGGGAGCAATGGTAGAAATTGCATGTTTGTAAATCAGCTGCTGCTTGCCTTCGCTTTCCATGATCACCGTGAAATTGTCGAAGCCCCAGACCTTGCCGCGAACCTGGAAGCCATTGAGCAGATAGACCACAATGGTCTTTTTTTCACTGCGCACCCGGTTCAGGAAACTGTCCTGCAGATTCAGTGGTTTGTTTGTACCCATTGTCATGATATTCCTCTCCTTGTCGTGTACGTATTACAGGAAAAACCCGAAAAATCTTCCTGCCTTGAACTTTCAGTATCCGAAGAAGGATGCTTAGCGCCTCAGGGTTCCTGATTCCTGGATAAAATCTTTGGCCTGCAATGCGGCCAGCATGTCTGCAACACAACGCTGATACTCGGGAGGATCTTCCAGCTGGAACCATTGGATGTAGGGCATTTTCTTGTACCAAGTGATCTGCCGTTTGGCAAAATTCCGGGTAGCCTGCTTCAATTTGGCGATGCATTCTTCCTGGGTCCATTTCCCATGGAAATACTGCAGCACCTGTCGGTAGCCGATGCTCTTCATGGACTGGGCCGTTTCCGGCACCCCCATGGCCATCAGTTTCCGGGTCTCTTCGAACAGGCCCTGTTCCACCATCTGATCCACCCGCCGGTTGATCCTCTCATAGAGAGAAGCCCGAGGCATACTCAATCCGAAGACAACCGCGTCGTAGGGACTCTCTGCCGCCTTGGCTGCAGAGACCCGTTCCCCGCCAAGGGTTGTTTCGATGGCTCTTATTATACGCCTTCTGTCATTAATCTTCAATTCCATGGCTTTATCCGGATCCAGAGCTTCCAATTTTTGGTGGAGTGCCTCATTCCCCTCCCGTTC
>SFHH01000029.1 GCA_004555735.1 Acidaminococcus fermentans | reverse complement strand
GGCTGGTGTTGTCTTCCTTGGCAATGGCCAGGTCCGTGGAGAGGCCGGCGGAATTGGCATAGCCAGCGTTGATGATGGAAGCGGCTGTGTCATCCAGGCTCCGGGGCAGCTGAGCAGCTTCCAGTTCCACGATCTGCAGGTGTTTCGGGTTTTCCGTAATATCGTTGACGGTGAGTTCCGTGGCCTTTACATCAGGGTTCACTTTCAAAAGGCCCAGCTTGCTCAGCATCAGGATGGCCCGGCCTCCGTTGGAAGGATCGTTGGGGATGGCAATCTTGTCTCCGTCCTTGATGTCCGCCACATTCTTGATCTTGGTGGAATAGAGCCGCAGGGGCGCCAGGTAAGTCTTGCCGATGCTCACCAGTTTGGTGCCGTTCTTTTTGTTGAAGGCCAGCAGGAAAGGTTCATGCTGGAAGGAGTTCAGGTCGATGTCTTTCTGGGCCAGGGCCTGGTCCGGGGTCACGTAGTCGGAGAAAGTCTTGATTTCCACCTTCAGTCCCTGCTTTTCCGCTTCCTTCTTCACCACTTCCATGATCTGTTCGGAATACCCGGGGGTGATCCCTACAGTGATGGTCTTCTTTTCCGCCGGCGCTGCCGCTTTCTTGTCGCTGCCGCAGCCGCTGACCAGGCTGGCCAGAGCCAGGACGGTTACCACTGCTGCCATCCATTTCTTCAGTTTCATTCAACATCTCTCCTTTGTTGCCTTCCCGAAAGCCTCATAAGAAAAACGCCACCTGCTGGGCAGATGGCGTTTCCGATGACTGAGCTCGCTTTTCATCTGCCAGGGAAGATCCCTGTTGGAATTGGCACCTTCCCGTCCGGGGGTTGCCGCAGCTTCATAGGGCCAAATCCCTCTGCTGCTCTCGATGAAGGTATGTGATTTTGATGGTTTTGATTCTACACTAGTTGACTAGGAAAGTCAAGGACTTTTTGTAACTGAGGTGAGAACAGTTACATCTTCTGGTGGGCGCGGCGGGCGATGACGTCCAGCTGCTGCTGCCGGGTCAGGTCGATGAATTTCACCGCGTAGCCGGATACCCGGATGGTGAAGTTGGCGTATTCCGGTTTTTCCGGATGTTCCATGCAGTCGATCAGCTTATCCACACCGAACACGTTCACGTTCAGGTGGTGGGCTCCCTGGTCGAAGTAACCGTCCATCACCCGTACCAGGGTGGCTTTCTGTTCTTCTTCGTTGTGGCCCAGGGTTTCCGGAGCGATGGTCTGGGTGTTGGAAATCCCGTCCAGCGCGTATTCGTACGGCAGTTTGGCTACGGAGTTCAGGGATGCCAGAAGGCCGTTCTGTTCCGCACCATAGGCCGGGTTGGCACCAGGAGCGAACGGGGTGTAAGCCTTCCGTCCATCAGGCAGGGCACCGGTGGCGCCGCCGTACACCACATTGGAAGTGATGGTCAGGATGGAGGTGGTGGCTTCGGAATTCCGGTAGGTGTAGTGCTTCCGCAGCTTGGTCATGAAGGTCTTCAGCAGCCACACGGCGATTTCATCCGCCCGGGGATCATCGTTGCCGTATTTGGGGAAGTCCCCTTCGATCTTGTAGTCCACCACCAGGCCGGAATCATCCCGGACCGTTGATACTTTGGCATATTTGATGGCGCACAGGGAATCCACCACATGGGAGAACCCGGCGATACCGGTGGCAAAGGTCCGGCGCACATCGGTGTCGATCAGGGCCATTTCAGCCGCTTCGTAGTAGTATTTGTCATGCATGTACTGGATCAGGTTCAGGATGTTCACATACAGCCCGGCCAGCCAGTCCATCATCAGGTCGAATTTGTGCATCACTCCGCCATAATCCAGCACATCGGAAGTGATGGGTGCATATTCCGGCCCTACCTGCATGTGTTTGCCGTCCTTGGTCAGGAATTTTTCGTCCTTGCCCCCGTTGATGGCGTACAGCAGGCATTTGCCCAGGTTGGCCCGCGCCCCGAAGAACTGCATTTCCTTCCCGGTCTGGGTGGCAGATACGCAGCAGCAGATGCTGTAATCATCGCCCCATACCGGCTTCATCACATCGTCGTTTTCGTACTGGATGGAGGAAGTGGTGATGGAAATGTGGGCGGCGTATTTCTTGAAGTTATCCGGCAGTGCAGAAGAATACAGCACAGTCAGGTTGGGTTCCGGAGAAGGCCCCATGTTTTCCAGGGTGTGGAGGAACCGGTAGTCGTTCCGGGTGACCATGTGCCGGCCGTCCATGCCGATGCCGGCCATTTCCAGGGTGGCCCATACCGGGTCGCCGGAGAACAGCTGGTTATAGGAGGGGATCCGGGCGAATTTCACCATGCGGAATTTCAGGGTCAGGTGGTCGATCAGTTCCTGGGCTTGTTCTTCCGTCAGGGTCCCTTCGGCCAGGTCACGGCTGATATAGATATCCAGGAAGGTGGAGATCCGGCCCACGCTCATGGCGGCCCCATTCTGGGTCTTCACAGCAGCCAGGTAGCCGAAGTACAGCCATTGGACAGCTTCCTTGGCGTTCTTGGCCGGAGCGGAGATATCATAGCCGTAGACTTTGGCCATTTCCTTCATCTGCTTCAGGGCCCGGATCTGTTCCGCCAGTTCTTCCCGCTGCCGGATGATGTCATCGGTCATGACGCCGCAGCCGCAGTTGTCCAGGTCTTCGTTTTTCTTGTCGATCAGGAAGTCGATGCCGTAGAGGGCCACTCTCCGGTAGTCCCCCACGATCCGGCCCCGGCCGTAGGTATCAGGCAGACCGGTTACGATATGGCTGTGACGGGCTTTGCGCATTTCAGCGGTATAAGCATCGAACACGGCCTGGTTGTGGGTCTTGTGGTAGTCGGTGAAAATCTTGTGGAACTTGGGGTTCACTTTGTAGCCGTAAGTTTCCGCCGCTTCTTCTGCCATCTTGATGCCACCATAGGGCATGAAGGCCCGTTTCAGCGGCTTGTCGGTCTGGAGGCCCACCACTTGTTCCAGGTCTTTCATGGATTCATCGATGTAGCCGGGGCCGTATGCTGTCAGGCTGGAGACCACTTCCGTTTCGCAGTCCAGCACGCCGCCTTTGGCCCGTTCTTCCTTCTGGAGTTCCTGGACCTTCCCCCACAGTTTGTTGGTGGCTTCCGTAGGGCCTGCCAGGAAGCTTTCATCCCCGTCATAAGGGGTATAGTTGTTCTGGATGAAATCCCGGACATCCACGTCGTCCGTCCATTTCATGCCTTTAAAACCTCTCCATGCAACATTCTGATTGATGCTGTTCATTACAGATCCTCCTTTTGAGTTCCTGATGGTTTCGTTTTTGATGGCCTAATCATACCGTTTTTCCCGTTGGAAAACCTTGACTGGAATCAAGTTTGCTAAAGCTAACTATTTTTATATGGCTCCCAAAATCTCCCGGGCCTGATCCACTGCTTCCTGGGTGGGCGGTTTCACGTCCTTCAGCTGGTTGGGGATGCCCAGCTGTTCCCATTTGTACAGTCCCATATTGTGGTAGGGCAGCACCTCCACCCGCTGGATATTGGTAAGGGTGTCCAGGAACTGCCGGGTCCGCTTCAGAGACCCTGGATCATCGGTCCATCCAGGCACCAGCACCTGGCGCACCCAGATGGGCTTTTGGATGTCCGACAGATACCGGAACAAGTCTAAGATGTTCTCGTTGGGCTGCCCGGTGAGCTTTTTATGGGCTTCCGGGTCGATGTGCTTCACGTCTACCAGCAGGATATCCGTCACTTCCATCAGCTGCTGGAACTGGCTGAAGAAGGGCTCCTTCCGGGTAAAAGGCTGGCCGGCGGTATCGATGCAAGTGCCGATACCCCGGGCTTTGGCCTTCCGGAACAGATCCAGGAGGAAGTCCATCTGGAGCAGGGGTTCCCCGCCGCTGACGGTGATGCCCCCTTCCGGCCCCCAGTAAGGCCGATACCGTTCCGCCTGGTCAAGCAGTTCGTCGGCAGTTTTCAGCTGGCCTCCCTGGCCGCATTGCCAGGTATCCACATTGTGGCAGTACAGGCAGCGCATGTGGCAGCCCTGGACAAAGATGATGAAGCGGGTGCCGGGCCCGTCTACGGACCCGAAGGTTTCAATGGAATGGATGCGTCCCTGGATCATGATGAACCTCCTTGATGATAAAAGAAAAGACCCCGGCAAGGGGTCATGGTTTCCGTACCTCTTGACAGGGTCATTGTATGTTTTTTGGAAGAAAGGTTCCTTGATTCAGGTCAATAATTCACCAATTCCATGAGCCGGTCCGGTTCCAGGATCTTGATGCTGCTCTGGCCGGTCTTTTTCACATAGCCTTCCCGCTCCAATTCTTTCAGCTTCCGGCTGATGGTCTCCGGGCGGAGGGCCAGGCTGCCGGCCATTTCTTCCAGCCGCAGGGTGATGGTATCGCTGGCCTGCCGCCGGTACCGGTACAGCAGCAGTCCGGCCACCCGTTCCTTAGGGTTGGAAATGCTCTTCAGCAGGTTCCTCCGGTTGGCGTCGTGGAGCTTCTTGCTCAAAAGCGCAATGATCCGCATAGCCACTTCCGGCTCCTGGATGGCTTCTTCGAAATCTTTCCGGGCCAGCTTGCAGTACTCCACCTCCGTCATGGCAATGGCCGAGGCAGAATAGCGGCTGTCAGGGATCAGCACCCCTTCCCACATGGTGTCGTGTTCCACGAAGATGCCGGCGATCCGCTCCAGTCCGTCCTGATCGTAGGTGCTCAGCTTCACCCGGCCCCGGTGGATGATGTAGATGGCGTCACAAGGTTCCCCTTCGTGGAACAGGCAGCCTCCCTTGGGCAGCGTGAGACGCACCGCCCGGCGCAGCAGAGTGGTCACTTTTTCCGGGGGCAGACCCACCAGGAATTCCACGTTCTTCAGACATTCTCCCCGGCAGCTCCTGCACTGTTCCGGCACCATCGCAGTCATTTCTTTTCTCCTTTTTCCAGGAAGTCTGCCAGCCGTTGATAGTGGAGGAAATCCTCTCTCTCTCCCAATTCTCGGATTTCCGCCACTGTGGCCAGACGGAAGTCCTCGACTTCATCTTCCTGGACTTCCACCTGTCCTGGGACGAAATCGCCCTGGAATTCATAGATATCCACAAAATAATTGTTCCGTTCCTCCGGGCTGTCGTTCCGGTAGGTATGGATGCAGCAGGCCTGCTCCGGGCTGAAATGGAGCCCGGTCTCTTCCGCCACTTCCCGGAGCACCGCTTCCTGAGAGGTTTCGCCCGCCCGGACGCCTCCTCCTGGGATCTCCCATTTCAGGGGAGCCCATTCTTTGTCGGCCTTCCGCTGGGTGATCAGGATCCGCCCCTGGGCATCCCGGATCAGGGCCAATACCGTCAGATGGTAATCTCCCGGTTCCATTTGCCAATCGTTCCGGAGCATCTTCCTCCCCGTGAGCTGTTTCCTGCTGTCGTAGATATCCCAGTATTCCATTTCGGTGCCTCTTTCATCAGAAAATATTTCTTCCATTATACGGCAAAGGGCCTACTGCACGCAATAGATAAAGGGGCCGCTGCACGTCCTGTGCAACAGCCCCATATTCTTACTGCTGGGCAATGGCCCGATTGATGGCATTGAGGATGCCCAACAGGGAAGCCGTGTTGATATTGGGATGGATCCCCACCCCGAAGATGTGTTTTCCGTCCGGTTTCTTCAATTCGATGTAAGAAATGGCCTTGGAATTGGAGCCCTGGGAAATGGCGTGTTCGTGGTAGTTGATGAATTCGAACCCGTCCACTCCGATTTTATTCAGCGCATTGAAGAAGGCATCGATGGGCCCGTTGCCCGTGCCGGTGATGTGCATTTCCGTCCCGTCGGCCTTGATGTCTCCTTCGAAGGTCGTGCTGGTGTTTTCGTCCCCGTCATGGTTATCGTAGACCTTGTGGGCTCCCAGATCGTACTTACCCCGGAAATCCACGTATTTCTTGTTGAACAGTTCCACGATCTGGGTAGCGGACAGTTCGTCCCCATATTCGTCGGCGGCTTCCTTCACCATATGACCGAATTCCGGATGCATCTCCTTAGGCAGGTAATAGCCCACTGCCTGCTGCATCACGAAAGCGGCGCCCCCTTTGCCGGACTGGCTGTTGATGCGGATCACCGGTTCATATTCCCGATGGATATCCGCCGGATTGATGGGCAGATAGGGGACTTCCCAGTACCGGCTGTTGGTATCGGCCATATACTTGAAGCCCTTCCGGATGGCATCCTGATGGGATCCGGAAAAAGCGGTGAAGACCAACTCCCCAGCATAGGGATGGCGGGGTTCCACTTTCATCTTGGTGACACTTTCACAGATCCGTTTGATCCGGTTGATGTGGGAGAAATCCAGCTGAGGATCCACATTGTGGGTGTACATATTGAGCGCCAGGGTAACGATATCCACGTTCCCGGTCCGTTCCCCGTTGCCGAACAGGGTCCCTTCTACCCGGTCAGCGCCGGCCATCAGGGCCAGTTCCGTAGCCGCGACCCCTTCGCCCCGGTCATTGTGGGGATGGAGGCTGATAATGGCCCGTTCCCGATCCTTCATGTGGCGGATGAAGTATTCGATCTGGTCCGCATAGGTATTGGGAGTAGACATTTCCACAGTGGACGGCAGGTTGATGATCACCGGGTTCTCCTTGGTGGCACCCAGGGTATCCAGCACCGCTTCGCAGATTTCCACCGCGTAATCGGTTTCCGTACCGGTGAAGCTTTCCGGTGAATATTCGTACCGGATGTTCATGCCGCTTTTGGCGATTTCTTTTTCCGTCAGTTCTTTGATCAGTTTGGCCCCATCCACAGCAATCTTGGTGATGCCTTCCATATCCTTCCGGAATACGATCTTCCGCTGGAGCGTGGATGTAGAATTGTAGAAGTGGATGATGACATTCTTGGCCCCTTTCACCGCTTCAAACGTCTTCTTGATCAGTTCCGGACGGGCCTGGACCAGCACCTGGATGGTCACATCATCCGGGATATAATTGTCTTCGATCAGAGTCCGGAGGATCTCATATTCCGTTTCCGATGCAGAAGGGAAGCCTACTTCGATTTCCTTGAAGCCGATTTTCACCAAAGTGGTAAACAGCAGCAGCTTCTCTTCCAGCTGCATAGGGGTCACCAGGGCCTGGTTCCCGTCCCGCAGATCCACGCTGCACCAGATGGGAGCTTTGGTGATGGTCTTGTCCGGCCAGGTACGGTCCGGCAGGCTGACTCCTTGGAAAGGGATGTACTTTTTAATGGGCTTATGCATAATCGTTTTCTCCTTGTTTTCTGAGGCGGGATAGAAAAAGCCCCGCCCCCAGTATACTGTAGGGGCGAGGCTATGGATTCCACGCGGTACCACCCTAATTCAGCCGGCCATCTGGCCGACCCTTTCACCTCTTACCGATCGGTATAAGGCTAAGACCTATAACGGGGTCTCCCGTCCCGGACTACGTATCACCCGGACGACTCAGGAACCAGTTATCATTCAGAAACGGATTATCGGCTCACAGCAACTGTCGACTCTCTGGGAACCCGTTTTCTGATATTCTTTCCTTCGCAGTCATTTTTGGTTACAATTTTTAACTTGATGTTGCCTATTATAAAGTTTTTTATAACGGTTGTCAACATTTTTTAGGAAAAATGTTTGAAAAAGATGGAGGGGTGGAAAGATTCACCCCTTCGGTCGCGACAAGGGCCTTCAGAACCCCTTTTTATCAATGATGGAACAGCCGTACGCCGGTCATGGCCATGGCGATATTGTATTTGTCGCAGGTGGCGATCACATTGTCGTCCCGGATGCTGCCCCCGGTCTGGGCGATGTATTCCACCCCGCTGCGATGGGCCCGTTCGATATTATCCCCAAAGGGGAAGAAGGCATCGGATCCCAAGGCCACCCCGGTATTCTTAGCGATCCAGGCCTTCCGTTCTTCCCGGGTCAGAGGTTCCGGTTTTTCCGTGAAGAAGTTTTCCCAGACCCCATCAGCCAGTACATCTTCCCAGTCGTCAGAAGTATACACATCGATGGTATTGTCCTTATCCGGCTTCCGGATATCCGCCTTGAAGGGCAGATCCAGGACCTTCGGGCACTGGCGCAGCCACCATTTGTCCGCCTTGTCCCCAGCCAGACGGGTACAGTGGATCCGAGACTGCTGGCCAGCACCCACACCGATGGTCTGCCCGTCTTTTACATAGCACACAGAGTTGGACTGGGTGTATTTCAGGGTGATCATAGCGATCAAAAGATCCCGCCGGGCAGCTTCCGGGATTTCTTTGTTCTTGGTAGGCCGATCCTGGAGCAGGTCCTCCGTAATGTGGTCGTTGTTCCGTTTCTGTTCGAAGGTGATACCGAAGACCTGCTTGGTTTCCAGTTCCTCCGGTTCGTAGGCCGGGTCGATCTGGATCACATTGTAGTTGCCCTTTTTCTTGGCGGACAGGATTTCCAGAGCTTCCGGTTCATATCCGGGCGCAATGACCCCGTCGGATACCTCATGCTGGAGCACCAGAGCCGTAGCTTTATCGCATACGTCGGACAGAGCTACGAAATCCCCGAAAGAACTCATCCGGTCGGCACCCCGGGCCCGGGCATAGGCACTGGCCAGCGGGGACAGTTCCATGCCTTCCACACTGTAGATTTTCTTCAGGGTATCCGTCAAAGGCAGGCCCACGGCAGCCCCAGCCGGGCTTACATGTTTGAAAGAAGCAGTGGCCGGAAGCCCGGTGGCTCTCCGGAGTTCCCGCACCAGCTGCCAGCTGTTGAAGGCATCCAGGAAGTTGATGTACCCCGGTCTGCCGTTGAGCACCGTAATGGGCAGGTCCGCCCCGCTCTGCATAAAGATCCGGGCCGGGATCTGGTTGGGATTGCAGCCATACTTCAGTTTTAGTTCTTTCATGAAAGATTCCTCCTTAGGGTCAAAAAGAAAAGCCGACCCCGGGCCACAGCAGGTGCCCAGACGGTCGGCATTCTACGACCATGCTCCCTGTGGGTAAACCCACTTCCGTCAGTCACATGATCTGTCCATTCAATTATAGCATTGTCAGCGGGAAATGGTCAACTGTTCCTTCACCCCCGTCCCATCGAAGGCCGGGATGAACTGGCTGTCGGCGGAGCCGGATTCCTGGACGAATCCATCCTCGATAGAGCTCTGGAACAGGTAGTCTTCCACTTCCTGGTATTCCTCTTCTGACAGGGGCCGGCCGATTTCTGGATACTTTCCCTCCTTGGCCTGGCCACAGGGCAAATACTGGCGCATCAGGCTGAAGAGCACCTGACCGGGACCGAATTCCCCTGCCACCCAGTCGATGATCTTCTTGCTGTCCTCCACCTGTCCCGGCAGGATCATGTGCCGGATAATCACGCCTTTTTTCAGCAGCCCCGTTTCCCCATCCATTTCATAAGGACCCGTCTGTCGGAACATCTCCCGGATGGCAGCTGTGGCCACGGCAAAATAGTTCCGGGCATGGCTGTACCGCCAGGCGGCTTCTTCGCTGACATACTTCAGGTCTGGCAGATAGATCTGGACCTTCCCTTCCAGCTGCCGAAGGGTCTCCACTTTTTCATATCCCCCGCAGTTGTACACCACCGGCACCGGCAGTTCCGGCTCCAGAGATTCCAGGATGGTGGGCAGGAAATGGGTGGGCGTCACCAGATTGATATTGTGGGCTCCCTGAGCGATCAGGTCCTGATAGATCCGGCGCAGATCGTCAGCGGTCATCTCCCAGCCTTTTCCCCCGCTGCTGATTTCGCTGTTCTGGCAGAACACGCACTGGAGCGTGCAGCCAGAGAAGAACACGGTGCCGCTGCCTCCGGAAGTACCGCTGATGCAGGGTTCCTCCCATAGGTGGAGAGCGGCCCGGGCCGCCCGGGGCCGCCAGGGCATCCGGCACCACCCCAGCTGCCCTGGAGCCCCATCGGCCCCAGGCCGTTCGACCCCACAGTCATGGGGACAAAGAGTACATTTGGTCATTGTTGGATCCTTTCGTAACAAGAGGGGGTGTTGCACAGAATGTGCAGCACCCCCTTTTCTCAGTATTTATACCCCCAGGAATACCGTCCCCTGTAATTATAGGGATAAATGGTTATATCATAATGGGCATTGTCCAGTTCGTGGACGATCTGATGCTTGAAAGGAGCCAGCGCCAGATGCAGGACTTTGAAAGGTTTCGATCCCCACATGGCTCCCTCATCGGAAATATCCACTTTGTACCCATTTTCATGGGAATAGGTTCCCGGTGCATGGTATCCCCGTTCCGCTCCTCCTGTGATCACAAAAGTGACTCCATTCCTTCGGGCCAGCTCATTCAAATGATCCAGGAAAGCCACCGTAGAGGCCTTGAAATGGGCCGTATCAGTCGTACCATTGCTCCGCCAAGAAGTATCCATGCCTTCTGTGCTGCTCCACTTCCGCAGGTTGCTCTTGCCGAAATCCCGCCGCCAGGCATAGGCCTGCTTGGTAGAAATCGGCTTATAGGACAGCCCTTTCCCTCTATTTTCCAGAGTGGATACCTTGTACCCGCTGGCAGCAGACCGGGAAGACGTACGTGCCCCGTAATTGAAGGGCACAGCCCGGCGCGCCATACCGGCAGCCGACGCAGAAACAGAAATGGTCAAGGAAGAAAACAACACAGTAGTGAGTACGACTTTATTCATGCGATTCAGCACATCTCCCAACGTTAAGATTCCAAAGTCAAAAATACCGACTCTATTATACGCGAAATTGAAAGAAAATTCAAGTAAGCTGTCTGTACACCTGTCACGCATTATCTCTACAGCCAGAGCAGCAGCCCGCTCCCCACCCCGGCCAGGAAACCAGCTGCCACATCGCTGGGATAATGGACTCCTCCCAAGACCCGGACAGCTGCACTAACTAGGCTGACCAGGAGGAAGATTCCCCCAACTGCCGGATGGATATACAGGTACACCATGGCAATGATGGTGGAAGAAAATACATGACGGCTGGGCAGGGATTCACCCTGCTTGTCCCGAGAGATCAAAGGTTTCAGGGGCCAGGCTTCATAGGGCCGGGGACGGTCGATCCGGCTCCGCACCACGGACACCAGCAGGAAGGAAAGAGCCGGCACCCAGAAAGCTTTCTGCAGCAGGAGGTTCCCGGCCAGCCCTCCCTTATGGATCAGTTCCCCCAAAAGCAAGGGGTACGCGATATACATCAGCACCACCAGGGCATTGTTGGCCAGCTGAAGGGCCTGGATCCTGCCGGGATGGCCTGCAAAGGGCCGTGTCAGCCGGGCATAGGTGCGGTCATAATGGCGTTCGAGATGCATTTTTCTCCTTTCTGGAAAACGGGGCTGTTGCATGCCAACGGCCCCGTTTGGGGGTCTCGAGACTAAAAGGGGCTGTGAAAAAATGAAGGATCATTTTTTCACAGCCCCTTTTGACTTCCATCTGGAGGCGACGCCCAGAATCGAACTGGGGATAAAGGTTTTGCAGACCTCTGCCTTACCGCTTGGCTACGTCGCCATATGAAAATGGAGCGGAAAACGAGATTCGAACTCGCGACCCCCACCTTGGCAAGGTGATGCTCTACCACTGAGCTACTTCCGCCTAAAGAATGGTGCCTCAGCGCAGAATCGAACTGCGGACACAAGGATTTTCAGTCCTTTGCTCTACCAACTGAGCTACCGAGGCAATTGGCGACCCAGGACGGACTCGAACCGACGATCTCCGCCGTGACAGGGCGGCATTCAAACCAACTGAACTACTGGGCCGTTGCGGCTGCCTTTTCAAGCGCCGACTTGTATAGTATAGAAGATTGTGGCAAAAAAGTCAAGAGCTTTTTCGCCACAGGTCATACGTCATAGGTCATACGTCATACGCTAAATGGTATGATCTGCCTGATCCACTTTTTCCAGGGTCTCTTCCAGATGCTCCTTCAGCTTGGCTTCCAGCTCTTTCAGGTTCCGGCTGTCGAAATCCATGGAAGCGTGAAATACGGAGTTGATCTTCACTTCCCCGAAGAACTGGTCTCGGAGCCGGTTGTACATAATGATCAGCTGATCCATCCGGTCGAAATTGGAATAGTCGATCAGGATGATGGATCCGTTGATATGCTCGATGGCATGGGCCGGCTTGATGTACAGCTCGAAGGGGCCGATTTTTTCCGGCAGGCTGTTGCCGTAGTTCCAGGTAAGGATCCCGTGCTCCGCCACCTGTTCCCCCAGGTTCACACTGGTGGGGTCTTCCATACTGTGGAGGATCCCGGACAGATAGGCTTCCACGTTTTTGGCGAACACATCCCTATCCTTGTAGATGAACCGGATGTCCCTGTAAGAATTCATGCCCATGGTATGGACCACGATATAGTCAAAAGTTTCTGAGGTGTAGATGATATCCAGCCGAGCCCGGAGCTCCGGGGCCTCATACCGGCAGATGGTCAGGATCTGGCCGTCGATGGTGTCCACCAGCTTCTTGGAGAACTGCCCTACCTGTTCCGGCAGCCCCTGGATGAAACCCCACTGGCGGGTCTCCTGCTGGATCTCTTCGATTGGTTTGTACCCCATGGCCGGTCACGCCTTCTCCCCGGCTTCGGCCGCATCCTGGGCCAGGAGTTTTTCCAGCCGTCCGCAGCTCATTTTCCCTTCATGGCAGACTCGGTCGCTGTCGCAGGTAGGGCCCGCTTTTTCAAAGAGGATGGGGGCCACGGCTTTCACCTGACGGAGCATTTCCCAAGCCAGGGCACGGATTTCCCACTGGGCCCGGCTGCAGCACCGGAGCTGGAAGAAATGGAGCAGGCTCCGGGCGTTCATGGTGACCACGATCTTGGTCTCCGCCGCGTTGGGCAAAATGTACCGGGCATCTTCCGCCGGCACCCCCGCCTCCGTCCATTTGTTGTACAGCTCCTGGATCCTGCCGCACAGCTCTTCGAATTCTTTTTTGCATTCGGGCCGGGCAGCCAGGGTAGGCGGCAGGATGGTCTCGAAATCGTGTTCCTTCACATACCGCTGGCTCTGCTGGCTGTAGGAAGCAATCCGGTGGCGCACCAGCTGGTGGGTCAGTACCCGGGACACCCCTTCGATGGCAAAGGTGAAGCTCACATGCTCGAAGGTAGAGGTGTGCCCCATCTGGCCCAGCCGGCGCACCAGGCTGGCCACTTCCTGGTCGGTCATCTTGGTTTCCAGTTCTGCCGCCCCGATGGGAGAATAGCAGAGCCGGGCGCTCATGGCCACGGTCCGATCCGGTTCAGGGGTATAGCGGAGCAGTTTCACATGCATCATTTTCTTTTCTGTTTCCTTTCCTCCTCCATGGCCTGGCGGATCCGTTCAAAGGAACGGTCCATCAGGGCCTGGAGCCGGTCTTTCCGGTCCAAGAGATACAGGTAGCCCATCAGGGCCTCAAAGGCCGTACCCTGCCGGTATTCCCGGACACTGGCGCTTTTTGGCACGGTGCTCTTGGTATTCCGGCCTCGGCGGGCGATCTGGGCTTCCTCTTCTGTCAGGATCCCGGCTTTTTCCATTTCATCCATGGCCTTGGCCTGCATCACCGCAGACACCATCCGGCTGGCCAGGTCGTGGAGCACCTGTACATGGCTGCTGACCGGCAAAAGCCGCATCCGTACGTACAGGGAAAACACCGCATCCCCGATATAGGCCAGTTCCACCGGATGGATCAGCCGGGGTTCCGGCAGGGTCTGGGACGTTCCGCAGGTGGCCAGCACATGGTCCAGGAGCCGCTGATACTGTTCGTATCTCACTTTCTCTTCCACCGTACGCCCTGGGGTGTGTCTTCCAGGATGATCCCTTTGGCAGCCAGTTCGTCACGGATGGCATCGGCTTTGGCGAAATCCCGGGCTTTCCGGGCGGCCTGCCGTTCTTCGATCTTGGCAGCGATCTCTGCTTCCTCGTTGCTCACGGCGCCCCCTTCTCCGTTGGCAGCCGGTTCATTTTCCAAGATCCCGATCACGTCCAGCATTTCCTTCCAGGCCTTAGCGATCTGTTCCACCAGTTTGCCATCGGGTTTCTTGGTCCCGCTGAGGATGGCGTTATGGTACACATTGATTTCCTTGGCCAGGGCGAACAGATAGCTGATGGCCAGGGAGGTGTTGAAGTCGTCGCTCATGGCGTCGAAGAAACCGTGGCGCAGTTCTGCCACTTTGTCCCGAAGGGCCAGGCTTTCTGCATCCGGTCCCACGGTGATCACCTGCTGGATCTCCCGCAGGTTGTTCTGGGCCGTACGCAGCCGTTCTAGGCTCCGTCCCGCTTCCGCCAGCCGTTCCTGGCTGAAGTCCAGGGGACTGCGATAATGGGTATTCAGGATGAAGTACCGGATGGTCTCCGGTTCATATTCTTTCAGCAGGTCATAGACCGTCTTGAAGTTCCCCAGGGACTTGGACATCTTTTCTTCATTGATGGTGATGAATCCGTTGTGGACCCAGTACCGGACAAACGGATGGACTCCTGTAGCCCCTTCGCTCTGGGCGATTTCGTTTTCATGGTGCGGGAAGATCAAGTCGCTGCCGCCCCCATGGAAATCCAGGGTGTTGCCCAGGTACTTGGTGCTCATGGTGGAACATTCGATATGCCAGCCCGGCCGTCCTTTGCCCCAGGGGCTGTCCCAGGCCGGTTCTCCCGGTTTGGCAGATTTCCACAGGGCGAAATCCATGGGGTTCTCTTTCCGCTCGTCCACGTCCACCCGGGCCCCGGCCATCATGTCGTCCAGCTTCCGGCCGGACAATTCTCCGTAGTGTTCGAATCTTTCCACCCGATAGTACACATCCCCGTCCACTACATAGCCGTAGCCGTTGTCGATCAGCTGCTGGACGGTATGGATGATGTCCGGGATGTGTTCGGAGACCCGGGGATAGATATGGGCCCGCTTTACATGGAGCTTGTCCATCACTTCGAAATACGCTTTGATATACCGGTTGGCGATCACATCCCAAGTCACGCCTTCTTCGTTGGCGGCCCGGATGATCTTGTCGTCCACGTCGGTGAAGTTCTGCACATAGGTCACATCGTACCCTTCATGGTCCAGGAACCGGCGGATCACATCCCAGACCACAAAAGGCCGGGCGTTGCCGATATGGGGATGGTTGTAGGGGGTGACCCCGCACACATAGATGCCGACTTTCCCCGGATGCAGAGGGACGAATTCCTCTTTCTGCCGGGTCATATCATTATATACACGGATGCTCATGAGAGTCTCCTTTCTTTTTACAGGCTCACGCCGGCCTTGGCCAGGCTGCCCCGGATCCGGGCTGCCACACGGTCTTTACCCAGAAGCGGGATCATTTCCGCCAGTTCCGGTCCATGCTGGTTGCCGGTAAGGGCCACACGGACGGGCATGAATACTTTCTTGCCTCCCAGTTTGGTTTCCTTCTGGACCGCTTTGAACAGGGCCTTGGTGCTGGCATGGTCCAGATTTTCTGCAGCTGCCAGTTTCTCCAGGAACAGGACCATGACCTGGGGCACCGTTTCTTCTTTCAGGACGGCTTCCGCTTCCGCCGTTTCGAAAGCGAATTCATCGGTGAAGTACAGGGCCACCTTTTCGGGGATCTCCTTCCCGAATTCTGCCTGATCCCGGGCGGTGAGGATGACCTTCTTCAGCCATTCCAGCTTCTCACCGGATTCTTCCCCGGTCATATAGCCGGCTTCTTTCATAAAAGGCACAGCAAAGGCCACATAATCCTCATCGGACAGCTGGCGCATATAGTGGGCATTCAGCCAGTTCAGCTTCTTGATGTCGAACACAGCCGGATTCTTGGCCACATGGTCCAAAGAGAATTCCCGGATCAGTTCTTCCCGAGAGAAGATTTCCTGGTCGGAATTGGGAGCCCAGCCCAGAAGGGCCAGGAAGTTCACGATGGCATCGGGCAGATAGCCCATCTGCCGGTACTGGTCCACGGACGTAGCCCCGTGCCGTTTGCTCATCTTCTTGTGGTCCGGCCCCAGGATCAGGGAAATATGGCCGAAGGTGGGTTTTTCGAACCCCAGGGCATCATACAGCAGCAGCTGCCGAGGCGTATTGGACAGATGTTCTTCCGCCCGGATCACACAGTTGACCCCCATCAGGGCATCGTCGATGACCACAGCGTAGTTGTAGGTCGGGATGCCGTCACTTTTCACGATGACGAAATCTCCGATGCCGTTGGAATCGAAATGCACATCTCCCCGGACTTCATCGTGGACCACGATATCCTGGTCTTCCGGCACCCGGAACCGGATGGTGGGTTCCCGGCCTTCCGCTTCGTAGGCTGCCCGCTGCTCCGGAGTCAAGTTCCGGCATTTGCCCATGTACCGGGGCATCTTCCCTTGGGCGGTAAGGGCTTCCCGTTCCGCTT
>SFHH01000228.1 GCA_004555735.1 Acidaminococcus fermentans | reverse complement strand
GTCCGGGAAAAACAAAACAGCGTCAGCCATTGCCGCCGGTTATTCGGCGAAGACCGCCAGGGTTAAAGGCTCGCAGCTGGCAAAAGATCCGGAGGTGCTCGCGTTTATAGCCCGTAAACAGTGCGAAACGGTGGAGGTGGATGAGGTTCCTGTTTACCGGCAGAAAAAATCAGAGCAGGAGGATAAAACCCGTCGCCGTGAGGCGGCTGCAATACCACAGCCGGACGAAAACAATCCGGAGATGCCACCGCCCGCGGTGATGTCTCATGGTATTGAATATATGGAGGATGGTCTTCCCGATCCGGTGAAAGCTATGGGGCAGATCCTGGTGGAAAACCTCAGCATTGATCCGAAAAACTGGCACTGGATGCGGCCTGGCGACTGGCGCAGTTCACACACCATAAAAAAGGCGATGCCGGTAAAAAATCGGCAAAAGGTGATGCCGCGAAAAAAGTGGCTAACCGTTTTGCGGTGCCACCACCACCCCGACTGGTGGTGAATAATGATAATGAGGGCAACGGATGATACCTGTGTGGAGCACGGCCTGCCCGGACTGGGCAGAGCGCCTGAAAAAGGGGCTGTCGATTATTCCGTCTCCGATTTACCCGGAGCAGGCCGCACATGCCCTGGCGATTTTTAAACAACTGCGGATTGTGGATGCACCGGGCAGCCCGACGTTCGGTGAGTCCTGTGCACAGTGGGTGTTTGACCTGGTGGCGGCTCTGTTTGGCTCCTACGATGCGCAGACCGGTGTCCGCCATATCAAGGAAGTGTTCATTCTGATACCCAAAAAAAACAGCAAGTCCACACTGGCCGCCGGGATCATGATGACTGCGCTGTTACTGAACTGGCGGCAGGCGGCGGGTTACACGATTCTGGCCCCGACTGTGGAGGTGGCAGCCAACGCCTTCAATCCTGCCAGGGATATGGTACGACGGGACGATGATCTGGATGACCTCTGCCAGGTACAGACCCATATCCGGACCATCACCCACAGGGTGACAGACACCACCCTGAAGGTGGTGGCAGCCGATCCGAATACGGTGTCCGGTATCAAGTCCGTGGGTACGCTGATTGATGAGTTGTGGCTGTTTGGCAAGCAGTGCAAGGCGGAGGACATGTTACGTGAAGCCATAGGCGGCCTTGCCTCCCGCCCGGAAGGGTTTGTGGTGTATACGACCACCCAGTCGAATGAACCGCCCGCCGGGGTGTTCAGACAGAAACTGCAGTACGCCCGGGATGTGCGCGACGGCAAAATTCATGATCCGCACTTTCTGCCGGTGATATTTGAACACCCTCCTGAAATGGTGGAAAGCGGGGCTCACCTGCTGATGGAAAACCTCGCCATGGTCAATCCGAATCTCGGCTATTCAGTGGATGAGGCCTTTCTGTACCGGGAGTACCGTAAAGCCCGGGAAGCCGGTGAAGAGACATTCCGGGGGTTCATGTCAAAACACGCCAATGTGGAAATTGGTCTTGCCCTGCGCTCTGACCGCTGGGCGGGGGCTGATTTCTGGGAAGAGCAGGGCCGTTGTATCAGCCTGGACGATATCCTGCGTCGTGCTGATGTGGTGACGGTGGGGATTGACGGCGGAGGGCTGGATGATCTGCTGGGGATGTATGTGATTGGGCGTGACCGGGAGACCCGCGAATGGCTGGGCTGGGGCCATGCCTGGGCGCATGAAACCGCGGTGGTCCGACGGAAGAGCGAGGCGTCCCGGTTTCAGGATCTTGTTGCCTGTGGAGATATGACCATTGTCCGGCGTGTCGGGGATGACACGGCGGAAGTGGCGGAATATGTGCGTCGCATTCATGAGGCTGAGTTACTGGACCATATCGGTATTGACCCGTCAGGCGTGGGGCAGATTCTGGATTCACTGGCGGAAGCCGGGATCCCCGATGAGAGTGTGGTGGGGATAAGCCAGGGCTGGAAGCTGGGCGGGGCCATCAAAACCACCGAGCGCAAACTGGCTGAGGGAGTGCTGGTGCATGGTGGTCAGCCACTGATGGCCTGGTGCGTTGGCAATGCCCGGGTGGAGCCTAAAGGTAACGCCATTCTTATCACCAAACAGGCCAGTGGACGGGGAAAAATTGACCCGCTGATGGCGCTGTTCAATGCGGTCTCCCTGATGTCCCTTAACCCGGAACCGAAAAAGAAAGAATATGTGGTTTTTTTCATATAACCCTGTTCACACTGTAACCATCACGAACCGCTCCGGCGGTTTTTTTATTTTCAGGAGGCTGATGTGACTCTTAAACGGGCCTGTTCCCTGCTGACGGTGAAATCCTTCAGTGAGGATGAACGGGTGATCACC
>SFHH01000028.1 GCA_004555735.1 Acidaminococcus fermentans | reverse complement strand
TATGGGTTCCAAATCTATCAATTATCGGTTTCCAAATTATCGAAACTTGTTCACCTTGCGTAATACTGTTAGTAGAAACAAAAGCTGCTCTGGCTTTTGTCGTATTTATATATTGAGAAGCTTTAAAATACCAGCCTGCTACATAATCAATCTTTTTAGAATTTTTATAAGTATGGCCATTCCTGTCAACAAAAGTTGCTGCTAAGTCCTTTTTTTGCTCTAGTGATTGATATGTATATCCTCGAAATGGCGGATTACCAATTAATCGAACTAAATCAGAGACAGGGAGTATCTCTTCCCATTTCATTCTTAAAGCATTTCCTTCATGGATGAAAGCATTGGTGGTTAGGGGCAGGAAATCAATGTCCATGTGGACAATCTTCTGTGTTGCCTGGATCATCTGGCTTTCGGCAATCCACAGGGCCGTCTTTGCTACGGTTACAGCAAAGTCGTTGATTTCAATGCCGTAGAATTGACTGATGGATACTTTGATGGGGTCTACAAAGTCTCCCAGTACCATCTGGCCTTCATAGTAGCAGGAAACGGCTTCATTTTCCAGCTTTCGCAGGGACAGATAGGTTTCTGTCAGAAAGTTTCCGCTGCCACAGGCCGGATCCAGGAATTTCAGGGAAGCCAGCTTCTCCTGGTAGGCCACCAGACGCTTCTTCCGGGTGTTTTCCACCTGGATGCTCTTTATTTCTTCCAGTTCCTTCTTCAAATCATCCAGGAACAGGGGGTCAATGACCTTATGGATGTTCTCGATACTGGTGTAGTGCATCCCGCCTTTCCGCCGGGTATCCGGGTTCAAGGTGCTTTCGAACACGGCACCGAAGATGGTGGGGCTGATCTCGGACCAGTCGAACTGCTCGCTGCACTCTTTAATCAGTAGTTCAGCGATTTCTTCGTCTATCCGGGGGATTTCGATGTTTTCATCGGCAAAAAGACCACCGTTCACATAGGGGAAGGCCAGCAGTTCCGGGGCCTCATAAGGATCACGGTCTTCCGGTTTCTGGTCCAGAATACGGAATAATTTAATCAGGGCATCCCGGAGATTCCGGGTCCGGTAGGTTTCCAGATAGTCATGGAACTGGCTGTGGCTGCCGAAAACACCGGCATCTTCTGCATACAGACAGAATACCAGCCGGACGCACAGGATGTTCAGGCTCTTCTGGGCGTGGTCGGAATCCGGATCCAGGTACTGTTTCCGGAGGGCATCGTACATTTTCCCCACCAAATCCCCGGCCTTCACGGAGATTTCTTCTTCCAGTTTCAGAATTTTGCTTTTTTCATTGACCAGGAAATTCAAACGGTAGTATTCCTTGGGCAGGTTCTTCAGCAGGAGCTGTTCCGGTTCTCCCTGGGGATTGTCCATGTCATAAATCAGGAACTCCTGGAAGTTGCAGGTAATCACGTATTTGGGGTGCATGCTGACCGGGAGTTCGGTAATGTACCGTTTGGCTTGGACAAATGGGCTTAGTCGGGAACCGTCCGATTGCTTGATGGCTGCTTTCAGGTTCTTGTTCCGGCCTTTCTGTTCAATCATCACATGGGTAGAGGGAATCATTCCATCTATGAAGCTGGTATGGTCCAGGTGGACCTGGTCCTCAAAGCTGATATACCGTTCCGGGTGGGATACCCCATAGACGTCACGAAGGAGGGAAAGCCAGAACTTTTGACTTTCTCCCTTTTCGTAGCCTTTATCTTGCCAATATTCTGCAAAATCCTTAGCTGCTTGTCGTTTCTGATCTTCCATGTCCATCCCCCATAACAAAGTTCTATTGGGTGTATTGTATCATATTTCTTTATGCTTGAATCAATCAATGTACGGCCATTCAGGGGGCATGGTAAGAAGTCAGAACCGGCCCTGATGGGCCTTGAGACGTCAGACGTCAGCTTTGTTCGGCGTAGCAGCAGAGTCCTTCTGCTTATCGCCAACAAGCTGGCATCTGACTTCTGACAGGCCCGAAGGGCCGGGTCTGACCTCTATTGTCTTTCTACACAAAAAGCCGCCACCCGGAGGTGACGGCTTGCCATTTTCAATATGGTCGGGGCGACAGGATTCGAACCTGCGGCCTCTTAGTCCCGAACCAAGCGCGCTACCAAACTGCGCTACGCCCCGACAACACAAATAGATTATAGAGGTTCAGTGGGCATTTGTCAACTGTTCTTTGCCAAATTCCGGAAAAATCTTCAGCCGGATCTCAAAAGGCCGTTCCCAGGGCAGGTTCACGGCAAACTGGGCGTCCCGGAACCAGTAAGCGGTCTTTCCGTCCTGATAATAGGGGAACTGACGGCAGTACCACAGGAAGATCTGGTGGTAGATCCCCAGTTCCCGGGACAGGTAGCAGGTGGCGGCATTGGGGTAGTCTCCGCCTTTCTCCGGGGCCACGCCATTGAGGGCTTGGAGTTCGGCCATATGGGGACGGATCAGCTTCTGATAAGCCCAGTCATCCAGGAAACGGGCATAGTTGAACCGGAAGTTGGCACTGAGCAGGGCCGGCAGCTGGTCTTTGGGTAGCCTTTGGGCCTGCCCGGATACGATGGTCCCCTGGGCTACGGCCGTACCGATGGCATTGGAAGCGGTGTTCCAGCCGGAGTAGGCCAGCAGCCGGGGGAGGGGCGTCCCGTTGGCCATCAGGTGGGGCAGGATGCAGTCTCCCGCGGAAAAACGGGTGGACAGGTCTACCAGGGCTACGGGTTTTTGTTCCATCAATCCTTTGATATCCTGGGCGATGGCCGTATAGGCTTCTGGTTCTTCACTCCCACAGTGGATGTACAGGACGAAATCAGCCTCTTCCAGAGAATCTGTGGCAGTGCCGTTGGCTAGTTTGATTTTTTCCTCTGCGATCTGGCCCAGGGTCAGGGGGACGAAATGGAGGGTGTAGTCCTTCATCTTTTCCGAGCCGTAGAGGACTTTGATTTTCGGCCGGTAGCCGGTGCGCCGGCTGTAGATCCGGACGGCGGCCAGGGTCCCCAGTTCGTCCGCTCCCTGGGAGGTATAGATGGGCGGGTGCAGGTCGTAGGACTGGGGGTAGGCTGCTGCATTCAGCCGGTTGTAGTTGGGCAGGCCGTAGGGATGGGCATCGTCCTGTCCGATCACCAGATCCGTCAAATTCTCTTCTGTGACGAACTGGACCAGTTCCTGGTTGAACCGGTCGTTATCCCGGTATAGGGTGATGTATTTCCACTTCAGGTCCATGGGGATCAGGGCTTTGACTTCTTCGTACATTTCCCGGTCATAGGGCAGTCCCCGGATCTTTTTGTCCATATTGATGGTCCAGGTCATGAGATGCCACTGGTACCACCGGTCCGGCAGCACATGGTCGCTGATCAGGAGCCGGGGGATGATGGAATACAGGTAGAACTGCTTGTTCGGGTTATCTTCCTTCAGCTCTTCCAGGTAGGTGAAGAAATCGCCCGCTTTCTGATCCGTGAGAGGTTCCATCCGGGAATGGAGGAGACCGCCGAAAAGCAAAAGGTCGGTGGAAAGGAGAGCGCCCCGCTGCTGGGGCAGGATGCCGGCCAGCCAGTCCTTCAGTTCTGGAATATGGGCGGGCTCGTCGTACCAGTCCATCAAAGCATAGGGCGGAGCCGTAAAATGGATGCCTCCCAGAGCGCCCAGTTCTTCGGTGAAATCCCGGCAGGGAGGCCGGTTGTCCAGGGGCAGAAGGGCCCAGTTCTCCGCCGTCGGTACGGAGCCGGGCGAAAAAACAGCCCCTCTGGGTGCCAGAGTATGGTACAATACACCTGCGGCAGCGATGCAGCCCAGGGCGAAAGCCAGGAGGGGTTTCTTTTGCACAGCAGGGACTCTCCTTTCATAGAATGATAAACTATATTATAACGTACGGAAGAGGTTTTGTGTATGCGGATCATTACGGGAAAAGCCAGGGGGCTGAAACTGGTGACCCCAAAGAATTATCTAGTGCGTCCCACGGCGGACCGGGTGAAGGAAGCTCTGTTCAATATCATCCAGTCCAGGATCCCTGGCAGTACTGTGCTGGATGCCTTTGCGGGCACGGGGAACCTGGGGCTGGAAGCCTGGAGCCGGGGAGCGGAACAGATCGTCTATTTTGACAAGAGCCGGGAGAGCCTGAAACTGGTCCGGGCCAATGTGGAGAAGGCAAGGGCCGGGGAAGCGGTGACCCTGATCCATACGGATGCGGTGAACGGGCTGGCCATGGTGGCCCAGCAGGGAAAGCGGTTCGATGTGATTTTTTCGGATCCTCCCTATGACAAGGGGCTGAACCAGAAGGTGGTGGAAGCCCTGGCCAAATGGCCGGTATTGAAGCCGGGCGGGCTCCTGGTGCTGGAACATTCTCTGGCAGAAGAACCGGCCCAGTATCTGCCAGAAGGGACGGATTGCCGGCAGGAAAAGTACGGAGATACGAAAATCTCCTTAATAGTGTGGAAAAGCTGAATTGTTTTTGTTATAATGATACGTAGCAAATCTGCTTCTTTTGGAGGTACAACGTGCGTAAAGCTGTATGTCCGGGCAGCTTCGACCCGGTTACCATGGGACATCTGGATATTTTTGAACGGGCCAGCAGGATGTTCGATGAACTGATCATCAGTGTCTTTGTGAATCCCACGAAAGACAAGGCCATGTTTTCCATGGAAGAAAGGGTCGCCATGATCCGAAAGGCTACGGCGCACATCCCCAATGTGCGGGTAACCTGTTTTTCCGGTCTGCTGAATGAATTCTGTGAACAGGAGGGCGCGAAATTCATCGTACGGGGGCTGCGGGCTTTCACGGATTTCGAATATGAATTCCAGCGGGCCCTGCTCATGAAGGAAATCGATGAACGTCTGGAAACGGTGTTCATCATGACCAATGCCAAGTATTCCTATCTCAGTTCTTCCGGAGTACGGGAAATGGTCTATTTTGGCGGTGATATCACTGGATTCGTCCCGGACTGCATCCGGGCGGAGGTCATGCAACGGGGGAAACCCTCGAACAGGAAGACTGAATACAAAAAGGAAGGATAGATGGTCATGGAATTAGATAAGATCTTGGACGAAATGGAAAGCATTCTGTCGGATGGTTGGAGAGTCCCTCTTGTCAACAAAGTGGTAATCGATGAGAACGAGATCACCATGGTGATGGACAAGCTGAGAGCCGCTGTGCCCTTGGAAGTGAAACGGGCCCATGACCTGCTGGAAGAACAGAAGAACATCATCGATAAATCTCGGGCTGAAGCGGATCATATCGTGGAACAGGCCCATGCGGAAGGCGGACGGATCGTGGATCTGGCCAAGGCGGAAGCAGACCGCCTGGTGCGCCAGGAAGAAGTGGTGAAGGCTGCCGAAGAAAAGGCCAATGGCATCATTGCCACCACTCAGCAGTACGACCGGGATATGCGGGCAGCGGCCGATGCCTATGCGGAAAAACTCCACAGTGAATCCATGCAGTATGCCATGGATGTGTTCAACTATCTGGAAGAAAACCTGACCAAGACCCTGAGTGCCGTGAAGGATAACGGGAACGCCCTGAAATCCTCTTATGATGCGGACCATCAGTTGAATGCAGGGAATGGCGAAGAAAAGAAATAAAGAAAGAAAATAAAAAGGGGGTGTTGCACGGAATCTGCAACACCCCCTTCGACTTCAACAGATGCCGACAAAAAAGAAGACGCTGCACAATCTGCGCAGCGTCTTCTCGATCTTTTTAAATGGTGGAACTAACTGGACTCGAACCAGTGACCCCCACGATGTCAACGTGATACTCTAACCATCTGAGCTATAGTTCCATAAGCAACAATGTTATTCTAAACGATTGTGGGATTTTTGTCAATAGGGTTTCCTGTTTCTTTTTTTTCGGGGAAACGATATAATGGAGAGGACAGTCAATCAATCCTTGGAGAAGTAGGAGGAATGGAGTTTGTCTGAAGTGACGGAAAAACGGTTTGCTTTTCAGGATGCCCGGGAAATGGTGGCGGTCCTGGGCGAGACGGATGAATACCTGAGACAGATGCAAAAGAGCCTAGGCTGCCAGCTGATCCCCCGAGGCAACGAACTGATCGCCCAGGGAAAAGAACAGGATGTGGAACTGGCCGGGAAACTCATCCAGGAACTGCTCTACCTGTACCGGCAGGGACTGCCGGTAACGGCCCATGATGTGAAATACAGCCTGAAACTGGTATTGGAGGGGCAGGAAGAGCAGCTGCACCGGCTCTTTACAGATACGGTGCTGACCACGGTGCGGGGACGGCAGGTGAAGGCCAAGACCCTGGGCCAGATGCGCTATCTGAAGACCATTGCCCAGAACGATATCACCATCGCCATCGGGCCGGCAGGGACGGGAAAAACGTATCTGGCGGTGGCCATGGCGGTGAAAGCCCTGAAGAATAAGGAAGTGGAGCGGATCATCCTCACCCGTCCGGCGGTGGAAGCGGGGGAAAAGCTGGGCTTCCTGCCCGGCGACCTCCAGGAAAAAGTGGACCCCTATCTCCGGCCCCTGTACGATGCCCTATACGAAATGCTGGGGATGGAAGCTTTCCAGAAGAACCTCCAGCGGGGCATCATCGAAGTGGCACCCCTGGCCTATATGCGGGGCCGTACCCTGAACGATGCTTTCATCATCCTAGACGAAGCCCAGAATACTACGGCGGAACAGATGCGGATGGCCCTGACCCGGTTCGGGTTCGGTTCTAAGCTGGTGGTCACCGGGGATGCCACCCAGGTGGATCTGCCCAGCGGCCGCCAGTCCGGATTAGTGAATGCGGCCCAGGTGCTCCGGGATGTACCGGGGATCGGGATCGCTTCTTTCTCAGAACACGATGTGGTCCGCCATGAAATCGTAGGGGCCATCATCAAAGCCTATGAGAAATACGACCGGGCCCAAAAAGAGCACCGGACGGCAGGAGACGGGAAATACAAAGGAGCAGAACAATGATCGTTACGTTGGAAAACAACCAGACGGAAATCGCCATTCCGGAAGAATTGGAAGAAACCCTGAAAAAGGCCATGGAGATCGTGGCCCAGAAGGAAGCGCTGGGACCCAATACGGAAGTGGATATCACCATTGTGGATAATGCGGAGATCCACACCCTGAATCGGGACTACCGGGGCATTGACCGACCCACGGACGTGCTCTCTTTTGCCCTGGACGAAGGGGATGAAGAACCGGAGGTAGAAGATGACGAAGCGGAACACCTGCTGGGAGATGTGATCATCTCTGCCCCCCGGGCGGTGGAACAGGGAGAGGAATTCGGCCACGGGCTGACCCGGGAAATGACCTATCTGGCGGTCCACGGTATGCTCCATCTGCTGGGCTATGACCATATGGAAGATGCGGATAAGAAAGTCATGCGGGCCCGGGAAGAGGAAATCCTCCGGGAACTGGACCTGGCGGAGGAAAAGTATGGCGGCTGAACTGGACCGGGAACTGTATGAAGCGGCCTGCCGGGCCCGGAAAGATGCCTACAGCCCCTATTCTCATTTTGCCGTGGGAGCGGCGGTCCGGGCTGCGGACGGTCGGATCTTCACCGGCTGCAACATCGAAAATGCTTCCTACGGCCTGAGCCTGTGCGCGGAACGGTGCGCCATCTTCGCCGGGGTGAAAGAAGGTGTCCGGGCCTTTACGGCCCTGTGTGTCACGGCGGATACCTCGGAGCCGGTCTCGCCCTGCGGGGCCTGCCGACAGGTGATGGCGGAATTTGCCATTCCCCGGATCTTTTTGACCAATCTCGGGGGAGCGTGGAAAGAAATGACAGGGACAGAACTGCTGCCCTATTCGTTCAAGTTATAAGAGAAGAGGGAATCATGGAAGAACAGAACAGCAAACAGCATCGTTCAGGCTTTGTGGCCATCGTAGGACGGCCCAATGCGGGGAAATCCACCCTGGTGAACCAGCTGGTTGGGGAAAAGGTGGCCATCATTTCGGACCGGCCCCAGACCACCCGGAACCGGATCCTGAGCATCCTGAGCACGGAGGAAGCCCAGATCGTGTTCCTGGATACTCCTGGGCTCCATAAGCCTCAGGACAAGCTGGGAGAACACATGGTCCAGGCGGCCGTCAATGCTCTCAAAGAAGTAGATGTGGTGCTCTTTGTAGTGGATGCTTCGGAAAAACGGGGGAAGGGAGAACAGGTGATCCTGGACCGGCTGAAAGAGGAATGCAGCGTCCCCGTCATCCTGGTCCTGAACAAGATCGACCAGCTGCCGGACAAGGCCGTGCTGCTGCCCATGATCGACCGGTTCCGGAAGGAATATCCCTTCCGCAGCGTGCTGACTCTTTCCGCCCTGGAAGATGAGGATTTCACCCCGCTGCTCCAGGAAATCATCCAGTGCCTGCCGGAAGGGCCCAGCTTCTATCCCGAAGACATGTACACGGACCAGACGGAGCGGGTCATGGCGGCGGAAATCATCCGGGAGAAGGTCCTCCAGCTGACCCGGGACGAGGTGCCCCATGCGGTGGCCGTCCAGGTGCAGGAGATGAAGGACCGGCCCAACGGCATGGTGTATGTGCGGGCGGATATCTTTGTGGAACGGGATTCCCAGAAGGCCATCCTGATCGGAGCCAAAGGGAAGATGCTGAAGGAAATCAGCCAGCGGGCCCGGACGGATCTGGAAGCTTTCCTGGGCTGCCGGGTGTACCTGGAACTGTGGGTGAAGGTACGGCCCAAGTGGCGGGAAAAAGAAGGGGACCTGAAGCGCCTGGGCCTGGCAGGGGAACGGCCCCAGTACTGATCCATATTGACCGGATACAGGCGAAAAGTGTATAATTTCAACGTATGACTGTCTGGGATGTACCCAGCAAACTGATCAAAGGAGAGATGTCCTATAGACGCGGGACCTGCGCTTGGGCGCATATTGAAACCAATCCTATATCCTTTTGCTTTTGTGTTCTGGCATGTGGGGGAAGCCCTCTACCATTTCATGGGCGTGGAGCCGACCCACCGGGGGACCAGCCATTCGGAGGATGATATCCGGAAGATGGTCAGCGCCAGTGAAAAGGGCGGCAGCATCGACCCTGTGGAGAGCCGGCTCATCGACAATGTGTTCGATTTTGCCGACCGGGTGGCCAGGGAAGTGATGGTGCCCCGGCAGGACATGGTATGCCTGTTCGTGGATGATCCTATCGAGGAAAACATGAAAGTCATCCGGGAGTCAGGGCATACCCGGTATCCTCTCTGTGAAGAAGACCGGGACCATATCCTGGGGATGGTCCATATCCGGGAGTTCATGAATGCGGATTACAAGGAACCCGGCTTCGACCTCCGGTCCATCATGCGGGAAATCGATGTGGTGCCAGAAAGCATGTCCATTGCCAAGATCCTCCAGCTGATGCAGCACAAGCATGTGCAGATGGCGGCGGTGGCAGACGAATACGGGGGCACGGCCGGCCTGGTGACCATGGAAGACCTGCTGGAAGAGATCGTAGGGGATATCCAGGATGAGCATGATTCGGATATGCCGGAAATCAACAAGATGCCCGACGGATCCTATGTGTTCGATGGACTGGTGCTCCTGGACGAAGTGTCGGAGATCATGGGGATCCAGTTCGATGATCCGGAGGAAGATACCATCGGGGGCTATGTGTTCGGTCTCATCGGCCGGCAGCCAGTGGTGGGGGACAGCGTGGAGGAAAACGGCTGTAAATTCGAAGTGCTGGATTCCACCGGGTTCCGGGTGCTCCGGGTCCGGGTGATCCCCCTGAAAAAAGAAAAGAAGGAAGCGGCTGGCCATGAGCAGTGAAGTGTTCCAAGACGAAGCGGTGATCCTCCGAGTGAAAAACTGGCAGACTGCGGACAAATACGCAGTCTGCTTTTGTCGTGGACATGGAAAGATCCCCTTTGTAGCCTATGGGGCGGCCTATCCACGGAGCCAGAGCGGCCGGCTGGTCCAGCCGTTCGCCCATCTCCAGGTGACCTTGAGCCCGGGCCGGAAGGTGGCTTCCCTCCGGAGCTGCGAGAGCCTGGAGATGCCGCTTCCCATGGATTGGGAAAACCTGGCTTACGGGGCCATCATCGGGGAGGCGGCGGAGAATCTCCTGGGGGAAGGGGAACCCCAGGAAGAGGTGTTCCAGCTGCTCCTGGAAGCATTCCGGCTGCTGGGAAAACGGAACCGGAGACTGGTCACCGACAGTACCCTGCTGAAGCTGCTGGCCCTGTGCGGTCTGAATCCCATTTTGGACCAGTGCACCAGCTGTGGGGAACCGGTGACGGAAGACGGGTATTTCAGCCTGGTCCAAGGGGGTTTCCTGTGCAAAAAATGCGCTATAGGGGATGAACTGCCCTTTACGGTGCCCACACGTGATCTGATGGCCCAGCTGCTCCAACTGGATCTGGCGGCACCTCCGGATTTTACGGTGCGGGGCAGGGAGCTGATGGCCCTGGAAAAGATCCTATACCAGTTCATCCTCTACCAGACGGACCGGCCTCTGCGGAGCCTGGGATTTTTGGCGAAAATGGAGAGTACTGCCCATGGATAACCTGCAGCTGAGCAAACTGATCCTCCGGCAGCGGAAGGACCTGATCTTCTGGCTGGTGCTGCTGGGCAACACCTTGACTACCTTTGCTACCCCGGCGGTGGACTGGTATTTTCCCCTGAAGCTGGTGCTGCTGTTCTGGGTGGGGTCCGGAGTGTGGCTGGCCCTGCCGGTCATCGAACGGCTGAAGAAGCGGGAACGGGCCTGGCATCTGGCCACTCTGGCCTTGATACTGGGCTGCCTGTACCTGTTCCCGGCGGCCTGGCCTCTGAAAGTGGAATATCCCTTGCTGGAACTTTGGTTCCTTTTGACGGTGCCCTGTACCTGGTACAGTGTCTGGCATTTTTTCGGCTGGCGGAAGATGAGCCAGCCCCGGGGCATCCTGTGGACCTTGTGGCCGGTACTGCAGACCATCGGGGCCCTGTGGGCCGTGGCGGATACGGACCAAGGAGCATTGGGGGCGGCCTTCCTCCAGCAGCTATTCTACCTGGCCCTGGGCCTGGAATATGTTCGGTGTGGAGCCCATTACCAGCACCGGGCGCTGTTCAACGGAGGGCTGGGGCTGATTACCGCGGCCTTCTGGAGCTGCTTGACTTCTTTTATGTTCGTCCTGCCGGAACCGGCCTACCCGGTTTTGTGGGCGGCCTGGCTGGGGGTGCTGAACTGGATCCTGCCGGAGCTGGGAGACGAAGAGTGTAAAGGCAGAGTGAAGAACGGGACTGGACAAGAAGGCAGACACGGCCCTGATGGGCCTTGAGACATCAGACGTCAGATACGATGGACGATGGACGACCAAGGATGGACGATAACACGAGGTATGACCTATGAAACTGATCACTTGGAATGTAAACGGGCTCCGGGCCTGTATGAACAAAGGATTTGCTGATTTTATGAAAGAAGCGGATGCGGATATCTTCTGCATCCAGGAAACGAAGATGCAGCGGGAACAGGCCACTTTTGACTTTCCTGGCTACCAGGAATACTGGAACAGTGCGGTGAAAAAGGGCTATTCCGGCACTGCTGTCTTTTCCAAAACGGAACCCCTGTCCGTCAGCTACGGTCTGGGGCTGGAGGAACACGACCAGGAGGGACGGGTGATCACTGCCGAATACCCGGATTTCTTCCTGGTGAACGTGTACACTCCCAATTCCCAGCGGGGGCTTACCCGGCTGGATTACCGGATGGCCTGGGAGGACGTGTTCCAGGCGTACTGTGCCGGGCTGGCGGAAAAAAAGCCGGTGATCGTCTGCGGAGATCTGAACGTGGCTGCCCAGCCCATCGATCTGAAGAACCCGGACAGCAACCACAAGAACGCCGGGTTCACCGACGAGGAACGGGCCAAGTTCCAGCAGTTCCTGGATCATGGGTTCGTGGATTCCTTCCGGAGCCTGTATCCGGATAAGACCGGGGCCTATACTTGGTGGTCCTACATGTTCAAGGCCCGGGAACGGAATGCTGGGTGGAGGATCGACTATTTCCTGGTGTCCCAAAACGGCAGGGACCGCATCCGGGACGTAATCATCCACAACGAAGTCATGGGCAGCGACCACTGCCCGGTGGAACTGGAGTGGGAATAGAAAACGGTGAATGTCACTGGTCACTTGTCTCTGGTCACTGGACGTTGGAGGGAATCCGGGCTGCGGGTTCCTTAGGAAAAAGAAAATGTCTTTTGTTTGGTGTACTATCCTGTTGTATCCCAGCCGACCAGAGGGCCGTACGTTCTTTGCCGGATACCCAGTATCCGGCTCCCTTCGGCCAGTGACAAGTGACAATCGGCCAGTGACGGGGACGGCACAGACGTCCCCTATTCCAAGGAGGTCCAAAATGGAAGGTGCTTTTATCGGCGATATCGTAGGATCGGTGTATGAATGGTCCGGACATAAAGGGAAGGCGTTTCCCCTGTTCCAGCCGGGTTGCCGGGCTACGGACGATTCGCTCATGACCTTGGCGGTGGCCCGGGCCTTCCGGGAGGCCCAAAAGGCGGGGAAGCTGCTGAAAGAAGATACCGTGTTGCCGCTCCTGGCCTGGCACATGCGTCAGCTGGGGCAGGAATATCCCCATGCCGGGTTCGGGGGCAAGTTCAAATACTGGCTTTTCCACCCGGAAATGGGGCCCTACGGCAGCTTTGGCAACGGAGCGGCCATGCGGGTGTCCCCGGCCGGCTGGTTCGCCAGCACCCTGGAGGAGGCCCAGCGACTGGCGGTACTGTCCTGCCAGGTGACCCACAACCATCCGGATTCCTATCGGGCGGCCCAGGCCGTGGCCGGGGCGGTGTTCCTGGCCCGTCAGGGGAAGACCAAGGAACAGATCCGCACTTATCTGGGCCAGTATTATCCCCTGGATTTCCGGCTGGAGGATATCCGGGACAGCTACCAAGGGGATGCCACCTGCGCCGGGTCCGTGCCCCAGGCCCTGGAGGCTTTCCTGGAGGCGGAGGATTTCGAGGATGCCCTGCGGAATGCTGTGTCCTTGGGCGGGGACACGGACACCCTGGCCGCTATGGCCGGTAGCATCGCCGAGCCCTTCTTCGGGATCCCGGAACAGATCCTGGCAGAGGGGCGGAAGTATTACCTGCCGGAAATGGGGGAAGAAGTGAAGTAGGGGGCTATTGCATGGCAACAGCCCCTTTGTCTAAGGGCAGCAAAGCTGCCCGTCACTGGTCACTTGTCACTGGACGAAGGAAGACAGCCGGGCTGCGGCTGCCTTTCATTGTATGATGTTGGCTCGGACGCGCCTTTGGCTTGTCCTTGCTTCTCCTAAAAAACTCTAGACAAGCAACGGATTAAAAGAAAAGTATAGTCCTATTTTTTCAAAAGAACCCGTTAGTCACGGGTTCTTTCCATCGGCCAGAGACCAGTGACATGAGACCAGTGACCGGGGGTGTGAATTTTTCACACCCCCTTTTTTTACGTAAACTCCTTCACCACTTTGATGTACTCCTGGGCGTGGAAGGGTAGGTAGCCGTTTTTCCGGTAGGCAGCCACGAAGGTTACGGTGGTGCTGGGGCTGCCTACGGAAAACAGGGCCAGCTGGCTCCGGTCCGGGATGTACTTCAGATGGGTCTCGGTGATGAAGGTGAATCCGTACCCCCGGGCAGCCAGTTCTGCCTCGGCCTGGATGTTCTTGGTCTCCAGGATGATCCGGGGCTCCAGGTGTTGCTGGCGGAACAGCCGGTCCACTACCTGCCGGGTCTTTTGGCTGGGGTTCTGGAGGATGAATCCCTGGTCCTTCAGCAGCCGCAGGTCCATATGGGGATACCGGCAGTCCTTCTTTTTTCGGCCGAACCGGGTAAATTCGCTGTCTTTATTCATCACCAGCACCACTTCCTCCCGGCTGATCACCGTGGTGGCCAGTCCCGGCTCCGGGTCCAGGTAGTTGAAGAAGGCCAGGTCGATGTCCCCTTCCAGCAGCAGCTTCACCAGATGTTCGGAATTGGCCTCGTGGACATCGATCCGCACATTGGGATACCGATCGTGGAAAATGGGCAGAGTCACAGGCAGCATGTAGGTGCCCCTCATGGTAGGGAATCCAATCTTCAGATACCCTTCGTTATTCTTGATGATGTCGCCCATTTCCTGGTCCAGGGCCCGTTTGGCTTCCAGGATCTCCCGGGCCCGCTGGAGGTATCGCTCTCCGGCGTAGGTGGGCTGGTACCGGTTTCCCAGGCGCTGGAACAGGGGCTGGTGGAGCTCTGTTTCCAGGGCCTTGAGGAATTTGGACAGAGTGGGCTGGGTGAGATGGAGGGCCTCGGCGGCCCGGGTGATGTTCTGGTGGCGGGCAATGGCCAGCACGTAGGTGAGTTCTTTGAAATCCATGGCATCCTCCCTGTTTTTTCCTGATTATACCGTAAACTATGGGAAAAATCCATGGGAAGTATGGATTCCATGAATTGAATCTATTTTACGGAAAATAAAAAAAGTACAGATTCTGCCAGAGCTTGACCAGGCTATTTTACAATCTATGGAACTAAAAAACGGACAGACAGGAAACTGTACAATCATCCCCGGTCTGTCCGGTCTTTTTTTGCTCAAAAACATGAATTTAATTCATGGTAAAACAGCAAAAGATGAATTTAACCTATTCTGATAATTCTGGTACCATAAAGCCATGAAAAGAACTGGGGGTTCGGAACGAATCCAGAGAGGGGTACACCATGGAAAAAGTATACAGATTACCGGTGACGCTGCTGCGGGGAGGCACCAGCAAGGGAGTCTATCTGCTGGAAAAAGACCTGCCGGCCAACCGGAAGGAATGGGACAGCCTGCTGCTGCGGCTCATGGGCAGCCCGGACAAGAAACAGATCGACGGGCTGGGAGGCAGCCAGTCGGTGACCAGCAAGGTGGCCATCCTGCGGAAATCGGACCGGCCCGATGCAGATGTGGACTACACCTTCGCCCAGGTGTCCGTGGACAAGGCGGTGGTCAGCTACGGGGGCAACTGTGGGAATATCTCTTCCGGAGTGGGACCTTTCGCCATCGAGAAGAAACTGGTGCCCGCCCTGGAAGGGAGCACCCTGGTGCGGATCTACAACACCAACACCGGCAAGGTGATCCAGGAAGAAGTCCCTACTTCTGAGGGCCAGGTGAAATACGAAGGAGATTTCCGGATCGCCGGGGTGCCCGGTACGGCGGCGCCTCTTAAGCTGCGGTTCGTGGATCCAGCCGGGACCTTGGGGAAGGGACTGCTGCCTACTGGGAATCCAGTGGATGTGCTGGAAGTGCCCGGCCGGGGACCGTTGGAAGTGTCCTTGGTAGATGCAGCCAATCCCCTGGTGTTCGTGAGGGCGGCGGATCTGGGCCTTGGGGGGACGGAACTCCCGGACGCCATCAACGGGGATCCGGACCTGCTCCGGCTGCTGGAAACCATCCGGGGCCTGGCGGCAGTGAAGCTGGGGCTGTGCAGTACCCCGGAAGAAGCGGCCTGGGTCACCCCAGGGCTGCCCAAGATGACCCTGGTAGCGCCGCCCCAGGAATACACCACCTCCGCCGGAGAAAAGGTGCAGGCGGACCAGGTGGACCTGGTGGCCCGGATGATGTCCATGCAGAAGACCCATCCCAGTTATGCCATGACAGGGGCCATGTGCACCGCGGCGGCCGCCGCTGTCCTTGGGACCCTGGTCCAGCAGGTGCTCCGGCCTGGCTGTGATCTCCAGGATATCCGGATCGGTCATCCGGGAGGCATCCTGCCCTGCGGGGTGGATCCGGAAGGGGAAGGCCCTGTGCCCGGCATCCGGGATACCTTCGGCTACCGCACCGCCAATCTGCTGCTGGAAGGCTTGGCCCGGGTCCGGCTCTGAGGGAACAGGAAAGGAGAACGTACCATGGATTTCCGTATCATCTCACTGCTGGTGCTGGCCCTGGTGGTCGCCATCGGCTTCATCAAAAAAATCAATATCGGCTTCTTTTCCATCGGGGCAGCCTTCCTCCTGGGCATGGCCGGAGGCGTACCGGTGAAGACCATCGTAGGTGGCTTTTCCAGTTCCATGTTCGTCACCCTGGTGGGGGTCACTTTCCTGTTCGGCATGGCTTCCGCCAACGGCACCCTGGACCTGTTTTCCAAGAAGGTGGTGGCCTTGGTGGGGAAACGGACCTATCTGATCCCCATCCTGATGTTCGTGCTCAGCGCCTTTATTTCCGCCATCGGGCCCGGCCACATCGCCGCCGGCATCCTGATGACTACCTTTGCAGTGTACCTGGCCTTTGAATTGAAGATCAACCCCATGGCCACTGCCCTGTACGCCAAGCTGGGGGCCAACGCCGGCTGTGCGTCCCCTCTATCCCTCACGGGGATCCTGGCCCGGAACCTGTCGGAACCCTACGGGATCAGCGGTTTCGGTCTCCACCTGTTCCTCACCACCCTGCTGTCCGGGTTCGTGTTCACCCTGGTGGTTTATCTGCTGTACAAAGGGTACAAGGTGAACGGGGACAACCCTCTGAAACTGTCCGACATTCCCGCCTTCAACCGGGAACAGAAAATCACCATGGCCGCTATCGCTGT
>SFHH01000227.1 GCA_004555735.1 Acidaminococcus fermentans | reverse complement strand
AACTGGCACTGGATGCGGCCTGGCGACTGGCGCAGTTCACACACCATAAAAAAGGCGATGCCGGTAAAAAATCGGCAAAAGGTGATGCCGCGAAAAAAGCGGCTAACCGTTTTGCGGTGCCACCACCTCCCCGGCTGGTGGTGAATAACCAGAATGAGGAAAGCGGATGATACCTGTATGGAGCACGGCATGTCCGGACTGGGCAGAGCGCCTGAAAAAGGGGCTGTCGATTATTCCGGCTCCGATTTATCCGGACCAGGCTGCACATGCACTGGCGATTTTTAAACAACTGCGAATTGTGGATGCACCGGGTAGCCCGACATTCGGGGAGTCCTGTGCACCGTGGGTGTTTGACCTGGTGGCGGCCCTGTTTGGCTCCTACGATGCGCAGACCGGTGTACGCCATATCAAGGAAGTTTTTATCCTTATCCCCAAGAAAAACTCGAAGTCCACGCTGGCCGCGGGGATCATGATGACGGCGCTGTTACTGAACTGGCGGCAGGCGGCGGGCTACACCATTCTGGCCCCGACCGTGGAGGTGGCGGCTAACGCCTTCAACCCTGCCAGGGATATGGTACGACGGGACGATGATCTGGATGACCTCTGTCAGGTGCAGACACATATCCGGACCATCACCCATCGGGTGACGGACACCACCCTGAAGGTGGTGGCAGCCGATCCGAATACGGTGTCCGGTATCAAGTCCGTGGGGACACTGATTGATGAACTGTGGCTGTTTGGCAAGCAGTACAAGGCGGAAGACATGCTACGTGAAGCCATCGGCGGGCTTGCCTCCCGTCCGGAAGGGTTTGTGGTGTATACGACCACCCAGTCGAATGAACCGCCCGCCGGGGTGTTCAGACAGAAACTGCAGTATGCCCGGGATGTCCGTGACGGCAAAATTCATGATCCGCACTTTCTGCCGGTGATTTTTGAGCATCCTCCTGAAATGGTGGAAAGCGGGGCTCACCTGCTGATGGAAAACCTCGCCATGGTTAACCCGAATCTCGGTTATTCGGTGGATGAGGCCTTTCTGTACCGGGAGTACCGTAAAGCCCGGGAGGCTGGTGAGGAAGCATTTCGTGGCTTCATGTCAAAACACGCCAATGTGGAAATCGGTCTTGCCCTGCGTTCTGACCGCTGGGCGGGCGCGGATTTCTGGGAGCAGCAGGGCAGGCGCGTCAGCCTGGAAGATATCCTGCAGCGCGCTGATGTGGTGACGGTGGGGATTGACGGCGGGGGCCTGGATGATCTGCTGGGAATGTACGTGATTGGTCGTGATCGGGAGACCCGCGAATGGTTAGGCTGGGGCCATGCCTGGGCGCATGAAACCGCGGTGGTCCGACGGAAGAGTGAGGCATCCCGGTTTCAGGATTTTGTGGCCTGTGGAGACATGACGATTGTCCGTCGGGTCGGGGATGACACGGCGGAAGTGGCGGAGTATGTGCGTCGTATTCATGAGGCTGAGTTACTGGATCATATCGGTATTGACCCGTCAGGTGTGGGGCAGATTCTGGATTCACTGGCGGAAGCCGGGATCCCCGACGGAATTGTTGTGGGGATAAGCCAGGGCTGGAAGCTGGGCGGGGCCATCAAAACCACCGAACGCAAACTGGCTGAAGGGGTGCTGGTGCATGGTGGCCAGCCACTGATGGCCTGGTGCGTTGGCAATGCCCGGGTGGAGCCCAGAGGTAACGCCATCCTTATTACCAAACAGGCCAGCGGACGGGGGAAAATCGACCCGCTGATGGCGCTTTTCAATGCGGTATCCCTGATGTCCCTGAATCCGGAGCCCAAAAAGAAAGAATATGCGGTTTTTTTCATATAACCCTGTTCACCCTGTAACCATCATGGACCGCTGCGGCGGTTTTTTTATTTTCAGGAGGCTGATGTGAATCTTAAACGGGCCTGCTCCCTGCTGACGGTGAAATCCTTCAGTGAGGATGAGCGGGTGATCACCGGGATTGCGTCAACGCCTTCTCCGGATCGGGATGGTGACATCCTGGAGCCGGAGGGGGCTGAGTTTGGCAGTACGATCCCGTTTCTC
>SFHH01000226.1 GCA_004555735.1 Acidaminococcus fermentans | reverse complement strand
GCAGCAGGGACCACCCTGTACAGACATATCCGCAGCATGATCTACACCACCGGGGCTGCTTCCATTGCCTGCATCGTGGTGTACACCATCCTGGGCTTCAACACCAATGTGAGCGCCCTGGCCAATCCGGAACAGGTGACCGCCATGCTGTCCAACCTGGAAGCCCTGTACCATTTCAACCCCATGCTGCTGCTGCCGCCGGTACTGGTGTTCTGGGGAGCCTATACCAAAAAGCCCACCATCCCCATGCTGCTCCTGTCTTCCGTCATCGCTCTGGCCATGGGCATGATCTTCCAGGGCTTCACCCTGAAAGTGGCCCTGAACGCCTTCGTGAAAGGCTTCAACGTGTCCATGCTGCCCGCTGTGGCCGGAGGGGTCAAGACCTTGAAAGTCATCAACACCCTGCTGAACCGGGGCGGTCTCATGGGCATGATGGGGACCGTACTGTTGGTGTTCTGCGCCTTCGCCTTTGCTGGCGTCTTCAGTAAGGCCGGCTGCATCGAAGTGATCCTGGAACGGGTGAAGTCCTCCATCAATTCTGTGGGCAACCTGATCGCCGCCACCGTAGGTTCCACCCTGTTCATGAGCATCGTGACCGGGAGCTCCTACCTGGCCATCCTGATCCCTGGGGAAATGTTCCAGGACCTGTATAAGAAATTCAAGCTGGCCCCAGAAACCCTTTCCCGTACCCTGGAAGATGCCGGGACCTGCGCCGTCCCCATCGTCCCTTGGTCCGTGGCCGGGACCTATATGGCTGCCACCCTGGGCGTCCCCACCGTCCAGTACATGCCCTACGCCGTGCTGTGCTACGGCAGCATGATCTTCGCCCTGATCTACGGCTATACCGGGATCTTCCTGATCAAGGCAAAGGATGGGGAAGAGGAGTAAGATTGCGACGATAGCCTATATCATTGCAGGAGTCGTTATGTGAATATGGATTGAAAGATCTGGCAGGTGGGGATGGTGTCCTCGCCTGCCGGCTTTTTATGTTGCACTATCCAGGTTTTCTACAAAATAACCTTCTGATGCTTATCCATCCACATAGCAGGGGATGATAAGAAGTCAGACACGGCCCAAATGGCCTTGAGACGTCAGACGTCAGCTTTTGTTCGGCCAAGCAGCAGGTTTCTACGGCTTATGGCAGACAATGTTGGCAGATTTTTTAAGAAAATTCATATTTTTCAAAAGAAAAGTAGTAAAATAAAGCTGTCGATGATCATAGCCTGGAAGAAAGGAGCTGGATAACACGTTATAAGGAATCGTGTAGTTTTTGCAGAGACTGTCATGACTGGATTTCTCAAGGATGAAGGAGGATTTTTATGAAACGTATTTTGCGATTTTTTCTGATGGGGATTTGTCTTTTCATGATTTCTTCAACTTGCCAGGCGGCTGTACAGGATAAATATCCGCTTCCGGCTCCTTATGCCCAATTGGAAAAGCAGTACCTGCAGGAATATCCTGAGCTGCAGAAGACCATGGATGACATGGTCCTGACTACAGAGAAACAAATGGCGAAACCCCAGAATGATATCCTTCACAATCGGATCTGTACGGCTCTGGTGTACCAGATGGCCAAGCACGATAAGCTTTCTAAAAAAGAAACCCGGCTGGCCATTGCCGGGGACCTGCTGCATAATATCGCCAAACAGGATAAGGAGTATGTGCTGAGCAATCCCATATTGCTGGAAAGTACGGTAAAGACGACAGCAGATCTTCGGAAAAGAGGATATCTGAAAAAATCCCGTGAATTCATGGAAAAACCAGAAATGTTCCAGAATCCCAAATTGGGAAACAATCGGGGCTTGATCCATCATTTGACAGGAGCTGTCCTGGCAGGGGAGCTTTTGCAGAAAGAAGGCTTCAAACCAAAAGACATCGCTCTGCTGCAGGCCTGCATTGTAGAACATTCGACCGGATACTGGTATTTCAGAGACCAAGTAGATAAAATGTTTGCAGATGTACCGGAAGCCTGGAAATATGTCTATCCAGAACCTGAAAACCGTTTGGCTGACTATATCCATGATGCAGATTTGGTATCTCAGTTTGTTC
>SFHH01000225.1 GCA_004555735.1 Acidaminococcus fermentans | reverse complement strand
AAGGGCTTCCCGTTCCGCTTCCAGTTCTTCCGGAGTGCAGTAACAGTAATAGGCCTTCCCTTCTGCCAGCAGCTTGTCGGTATATTTTTTGTAGATATCCAGCCGTTCCATCTGCCGGTAAGGACCGTTGGGGCCGCCTACATCCACCCCTTCATCCCAGTCGATGCCCAGCCATTTCAGGGCTGCCTTGATGTTGGCTTCCCATTCCGGCTTGGACCGGTCCCGGTCGGTGTCTTCGATCCGCAGCAGCATGATGCCGTTCTCTTTCCGGGCCAGCAGCCAGTTGAACAAGGCAGACCGAGCGCCCCCGATGTGGAACGGTCCCGTGGGGCTGGGTGCAAAACGTACTTTCAATTTCTTTTCCATTGTATCTTCCTCCCAAAAGGTTTTTATCTGATCAGACTGGCCACGGCTTCGGCAGCGATGCCTTCTCCCCGGCCGGTAAAGCCCAGTTTTTCCGTGGTGGTGGCCTTGACATTCACCGCATCCCGGGAAAGTCCCAGATCCGCCAGGAGATTCTCCAGCATAGCCGGCTCATAAGGCGCCAGCTTGGGGCGCTGAGCGATGATCGTGACATCCACATTGTTCACCTGCCAGCCGGCAGCGTGGATCTTCTCCAGCACAGCAGCCAGCAGTTTCCGGCTGTCGGCCCCCAGATAAGCGTCATCCGTATCCGGGAACAAGCGGCCGATATCCCCCATGCCCGCCGCTCCCAGCAGAGCATCCATCAAGGCATGGAGGGCCACATCCGCATCGGAATGGCCGTCCAGTCCCCTGTCCCAGGGTACGGTGACCCCGCAAAGGATCAGGGGGCGCCCTTCCACCAGGCGATGGACATCATAGCCGGAGCCGATGCGAAATTCCATGTTTTTCCCCTCCCTGCGTCCTGCCAGATCCTGCGCCCAGGCCAGGTCTTCCGGCGTAGTGATCTTCCGATTGTCATAGGACCCTTTCACCAAGGCCACCGGACGCCCCAGAGCTTCCACCAGGCTGGCATCGTCCGTCACAGCCAGATGGGATCCCTGGGCCAGGCAGAAGCCTTCTTCCAGCAGTTCCCGCCGGAAGATCTGAGGAGTCTGGACCGCCCAGAGCCGGCTCCGCTCCAGGGTCCGGTCCACATGGCCCTGGGTATCATCCATTTTGATGGTATCCTTGCAGGGGACTGCCGCAATGGCAGCCTGTTCTTCCCGGGCCTTCTCCCAGACCCGCAGGAAGAGCTCCGGCCCCGCAAAAGGACGGGCTCCATCGTGGACCGCTATCCACTGGGTCCCCTCCGGGACCTGGGCCAAAGCATGGGCCACCGAATCCTGCCGTTCCTTTCCTCCGGTGACCACTCTCCAGGCAAGGCCAGGGAACTGCCGGGGCTGCCATTCTGCCAGCAGCTGCCGGGCCCCTTCCTCTTCTCCCGGAGCCACCGCCACCAGAGCCAGGGCCGCATCGGGCACCTGGTCCAGCTGATGGAGGCTGCGGACTAGGATGGGGATGCCCCGGATACAGGCGTAATTTTTATTATACCCCAAACCCAGTCTTTTTCCCATACCTGCAGCAGCAATGATGCAAACCAATTTGTTGTCCATCCCATCATTCCTTATCTTATTTCAGTTTGGCAAAGATCATCCGGCCGGCGGAAGTCTGGAGCACGGAGGTCACGGTCACCGGTACGGTGAAGTTCACACAGCGTTTGCCCCCTTCTACCACCACCATGGTCCCGTCGTCCAGGTACCCGATGGCCTGGCCCGGTTCCTTGCCTTCCTTGGCCAGATAGATCTGGAGTTCTTCTCCCGGCAGCACGGCCTGCTTCAGGGCATTGGCCAGGTCGTTGATGTTCAGCACCCGTACGCCCTGGATTTCTGCCACTTTGCTCAGGTTAAAATCGTTGGTAGCCACCACGCCTTTCAGCTCTTTGGCCAGCCGGACCAATTTGGTATCCACTTCCGTGACATCATCATAGTCCTTGTCAGCGATTTCCACCACAGCTTGTTTGTCCCCCTGGATGGACCGGACGATATCCAAGCCCCGCCGACCCCGGTTCCGTTTCAGGGTATCCCCGGAATCAGCG